>JBDRSE010000125.1:0-58529 GCA_043825095.1 bacterium | reverse complement strand
CGAGCTCAAGCGGTCCAAACGGTACTCCTTCCCGCTGTCCCTGATGCTCGTGGCGTACGACAACTCTGACGAGATCTGCGGCAGCGAGTACGAGCGCCAGCTGTTCTCCGACCTGGCGCGCATCATTCGTCAGGGCGTGCGCGACATCGATATTCCGATTACATTCTCGGAAGAGACGATCCTCGTGCTGATGCCACACACAGATCTAGACGGCGCCCACGTCGTCGCCGACCGCATCCGGGAACAAGCGGCAGCGCTGCCCGACACCTACGGAGTGGTCGACGAAACCACCGTGTCCGTGGGTGTGGTCTGCTCCCAGTCTGCTCCGCGCCTGGAGTTCGGGGCGATGATGCAGCAGGTGACCCGGGCACTCCGGGAAGCCAAGCGCGCTGGCGGGGACCAGGTGGTAGACGCCTGATCGACGACCGAGGAAACACCATGATTATAAGACCTACGCATCGACCACCGGGCAGGAGCCTCCTGCTCGGACTGCTCCTCTGCCTCACGATCCCCGGCTCCGGGGAGGCCGCCGCCCAGGCGGGGCGCACCAAGATGTACATGGGTGTGAAGATCAAGCCGATCCTGCAGATCCGCGTCGGCGACAAGGGCTACTGCAAGACTGTCTTTCATGGCACCAAGGTCGGGACCTTCCGCTTCCACGTCAAGGGCATCCTGTTTAACTACTTTCCCCGGCAGCACCTGATCCTGATCGCCTCGGACGACCCCAAGCTCAAACGGTCCGGGGTGGTGGCCGGCATGAGCGGCAGCCCGTGCTACATCCACGGCGGCCTGGCGGGGGCCCTGGCCTACGGACCCAACTGGTCCAAGCGCCCCATCGCCATGCTCACCCCCATTCGCTACATGCTCGACGAGCTGAAGCGACCGGCGCGCGGGATCAAGCACTCTCCGGTGGCGAGCCTCCAGCTCCGCAACGCCACGCCCGCGCACCTGGGCTTTCAGAAGCTGCGCCGCCCTCCGCGTCTGGGGGTCGCCCGCATCAACAGCCTGCTCGCCTGGCGCAGCGGGCGCAACCCGCTGAGCCCGTGGTTCCGCTCCGTTCCGGCGCCCCCGTCGGCCAAGCTGCGCCGGGGTGTGGCCGGCATGCGGCGCCTGTCGGTGCCGCTGGCGGTTTCCGGCTTCGATCGGCTCACACTCCAGGAGCTGAAAAAGGACCTGGCACCATACGGCTTCTCCGTGGTGCAAGGCGGCGGCTCGAGCGCCGACGCGCTCCGGTACTACAAGGTGCCCAAGCGCTTCGAGGACGGCGGGAGCATCGGTGTGCAGCTGGTCCGGGGCGCGATTTCCATGAACGGCACCGGCACCGTGACCATCGTCAGGGGCAACAAGGTGCTGGCGTTCGGACATCCCATGGCCAACTGGGGCGAGCACTACATTCCGGTGACCTCGAGCTGGATCCACATGTTCATGCCCTCCTACGGCTCTTCCTACAAGATCTCCACCGCCCTCGGCGAACTGGGTCGACTCATCCAGGATCGTCGGCCCTGCATCATCGCCGAGACCGGCAAGAAGGCGCCGGTGATCCCGGTTAAGGTGACGATGGTGTCCAAGCTGGGCGGCACAAAGGACTACTCGTTCGAGATCTTCAGCAATCGCCGCGTCACCCACTACTACATGAGTTACGTGATCCGCTCCATCCTCCGCCGAGAGCTTCCGGACGCCATCGACACCGCGGTCACGGCGCGGTTCTCCTTCGACACCGACGGCGCGGGCACAATCACCCTGGACGACTACTTCTACGCCGGCCGGGGTGCGGCCTTCAGCTTCAACATCACGGGGACCCGCGGCTTCCGCATCATGTCGTTCCTTCTGGCCTCACCCCTCCGGCGCGTCCACATCAAGCGCGTACGCATCCGCGTGCAGGCCGAGTACGCGACCCGGGTCGCCGACCTCACAGACGTCCGCCTGGCGTCCAACAACGTCGAGCCCGGCAGCGTGGTGCAGGTCTTTGCCAGGCTCAAGCGGCGCTACGGCCAGGGAAGCTACGTCAAGGCGATCCCGGTTCGCATTCCGCGCAACTTGCCGGACGGCAGCCTGGTCCGGATCGAGGTGGCGAGCGGCACCTACGCCACCGTGGACGCCGCGCCGGTGGAGTCCATCGCGGACGTGCTGCGCATCATCAGTCGACTGTACCACGCGCGGCAGCTCGTGGTGCGCGTGCTGCTGCCCGGGGAAGGCACCTCGGTAGGAGGACGCATCATCGCGAACCTCCCGGGCTCGGTGCTCGACAGCCTGCGCAGCGCGGTCTCGACCAAGACCCGCATCATCCACCGCAGCTCGTTCCGCCGGGCGATCACCCTGCCGGACGTGCTCTACGGCTCCCAATACATCTACGCACGGGTCACCCGGCGAAATCGCTAGGGACCTCGAAGACACAGGACGGAATCCGATGACTGTAAAAGGAATCTCGAAAGCCAGGATCGCCACGGTGCTCGGAGCGCTGGCGCTCGGCTGCTCCGCCACGGTGCACGCCGGCACCACCCGCGTGTGGGTCAGCCAGAGCTTCCAGGACTTCGACGGCGGCACCGGGGCCGGAGTCCTGATCACCTCCACCGGCCGTCTGGTCCGCGGAGAAGCGGCCAAGGGGCAGGACCTCAAGGGCGTGAGCATGGTGTTCGCCAGCCTGGAGGCGGACGGCGCGCTCTACCTCGGCACTGGCAACACCGGCGAGGTGTGGCGCCTCCGGGGCGGCGGCGCCAAAAAGCTGGCCGCCCTGCCCGGGGCGGTGATCGTCACCTGCTTCGCGCAGGGACCTCCGGGTGTGGTGTATGCCGGGACCCTGCCCGAAGGGAAGGTCTTCGCCATCCGGACCGCCACCGGGCAGGTGACCCAGTTCGCCAAGCTCGACGCCGATCACATCTGGGGCCTGGTCTTCCAGCGCAGGACACGCACGCTCTTCGCGGCCACCGGTCCCAAGGGCAAGCTCTTCGCCGTGAACGCCGCAGGCCGCGCCCGGCTGTATTGGGACTCCAAGGAGACTCACCTGCAGTCCATCGCCGAGGGGCCCGGGGGCTCGCTCTACGTGGGAACCGCACCCAAGGCCATCGTGTACCGGCTGCTCGGCCCCGGGCGCGCGCGGGCGCTGCACGACTTTGCCGGCAACGAGATCCGCGCCCTGGCGGGCGACGCCAAGCACCTGTACGTGGCCGTCAACAAGCTCAAACCCGACCAGTCTTACCAGCTCCGGTTCCCCAGCCTGTTTGGCAACAAAGGCACGAAGATCAAGGCCAACCGGGTTAAAGTGCACGCGCTGCGCCTGCCCCGCCTGGGCGCGAAGCAGGGCAGCGGAGGCATCTTCGTGCTCGACCAACATGGTTCCGCAACGCAGCTCCACGCCGTGAAGCAGGGGTACTTCACGGCGCTCGAGCTGGTGCGGGGGACCCTCTACGCCGCAGAGGGCACCCGCGGCCGCGTGTTATCCGTGCTGCCGGACCGGTCGGTGGCCACGGCCTTCGACGTGAAGCAGCGCCAGGTGCTGACCCTCTCCCTGGGCGGACGTCTGCGCGCCTTCGGCACCGGGGACGGCGCGGCGGTGTATCGGCTCGGCGCCGGCGCCGCCACCTACACCTCCTCCGCCTACGACTCCACCAACGTCTCCCGCTTCGGCACGGCTTCCTGGCGCAGCAGCGCCCAGGTGACGATGCACACCCGAAGCGGCAACACGGCCGACCCGGACCAGGGCTGGAGTCGCTGGCAGCCCGTGGCGGGCGGCCGCCCCCTCGGCGGCCAGCAGCGCGGCCTGGTGCGATCGCCTCCGGCGCGCTACGTCCAGTATCGCCTCACCTGGCCGGGCGGCAGCCGGGCGGTGGTCAGCCACGTCCAACTCCACTTCACCCCCACGAACCGCGCGCCGCAGTGGGAGTCACTCACGGTGGGCAGCGCCTCCACCGGAAAGACGCCGGTCCAGAAGGCGGCCTGGATCACCACGAGCACCACCGCGGCCCCCACAGAGCTCAGCATCAGCTGGAAGGTGTCCGACCCGGACGGCGACCCCATCTCCTGCCGCGTGTATTATCGCGCCGTGGGCGACGTCCGGTGGAAGCCGATCGGAAACGAGGCCGTGACCGGAACCAGTCTCAAGTGGAAGACCGACAGCCTGCCCGACGGCTGGTATGAGATCCGGGTCGCGGCCTCGGACGGTAAGGTCAACTCCGCCGCGCGCGCCTATGTCCGCCAGCGCACCTCCCCGCCGGTGCTGGTGGATCACAACAAGCCGGACCTGGTGGGCCTCCGCGTCGCCTACCCGGTGGTGACCGGCCTGGCCCGGGACAGCTACAGCCGGATCACCGGCATCGCCTACAGCATCGACGGCAAGACCTGGAAACAGATTGACGCCGCCGACGGCAGCTTCGACCAGGAGGCCGAGCGCTTCGACGTCCGGCTGCCCACGCTCAAGCCCGGCGTCTATTCGCTGCTGATCCGGGCCCACGACGCCGCAGGCAACGCCCAGGTGGTGAGACGCGCCCTGCGAGTCAAGTGAGACGCGCCCTGCGAGTCAAGTGAGCCCTCACCCCTCCAAAACAAAAGAAGACCGGAGCTTCTCCGCCCGATGTCGTCAGGGGGGCAACGGCCATGGGAACGGGGGAAGATCCGGTCTAATACGGAGATCCGTTGATTTTGACGCATCGTATCAACCGGACCCTGGCGTGTCAAGGTCGGGACCGAGCCCCGTGACCGGTCGATCTTCCCGCCAGAAATCTGCGCGATTCCCCGGCCAGGGCGCATGCGGCTGATCGACGTAAACGACCCGCAGCGGGCAGCGGTGGAGCACGAGGACGGGCCCCTGCTGATCCTCGCTGGCGCGGGTTCGGGCAAGACGCGAGTGATCACCTATCGCATCGCCCGCCTGCTCGAGCAGGGCGTCGCGCCCTGGCAGATCTTCGCCGTGACCTTCACCAACAAGGCCGCCGCCGAGATGCGACACCGCGTGCGCGAGCTGGTCGGGCAGGACCCGGTGGGGGCCTGGATCAGCACCTTCCACTCGGCGAGCGCCCGCATCATCCGGCGGGAGGCGCACCGGGTGGGGCTCACCTCGGACTTCGTCATCTACGACGACGACGATCAGAAGAAAATCCTCAAGCAGATCCTCAAGGAGTGGGGACTGGCGGACCGACCCCCGGCGGCGTTCCGCCAGCTCTTCGACCGACTCAAGAACCGCGGGGGATCCCTCAAAGACACCGCAGACGATCAGGACTGGGACGAGGTCGCGCGTCGCCTCTGGACCGAATACCATCGGCGGCTCCGGGAAGCGGACGCGGTGGACTTCGGCGACCTGATCGTGCTGGCCCTACAGCTGGTCGAGGCGGACCTCGAGGCCCGGGCCGGCCTGGCGACGCGGTTCCGCTACGTCCTGGTGGACGAGTTCCAAGACACCAACCGCGTGCAATACCGGCTCGCCCATTCCCTGTCCGCCCTGACGAAGAACCTCTGCGTGGTCGGGGACGACGACCAGTCGATCTACTCCTGGCGGGGGGCCGATCTCAGCAACATCCTCGACTTCGAGCGGGACCACCCGGGCACCCGGGTCATCAAGCTGGAGCAGAACTACCGCTCCACCGGCACGATCCTGGAAGCGGCCAACGCGGTGATCCGCTGCAACCGCTGGCGCAAGGAGAAGTCCCTGTGGACCGCCCTGGACCGCGGGGACCCCATCGACCTGGTGGCCTGCCGGGACGATCGCCAGGAGAGCGCCTTCGTGGCCCACGCCATCGGGCAGATCGTGGCCGAGCGCGCCCTGCGCCTGGACGACGTCGCCGTGTTCTACCGGGTGCACGCCCAGTCGCGGTCCCTGGAGGAGGCGCTCCGGGCGGCCAACATCCCGTACGTGGTGGTGGGGGGCATCCGGTTCTACGAGCGGGCCGAGATCAAGGACCTCATCGCCTACCTCCGCCTCGTGCAGAACCTGCGGTGCGAGCTCGACCTCCAGCGCATCGTGAACTCCCCGCGCCGCGGCATTGGCAAGACCACCATGGGCAAGATCGTGGCCCACGCCCGGGCCGGGTCGCTGACCGTCTTCGACGCCTGTCGGCAGGCCGCCGCCCCTGACTCCACCCTCGTGTCCGCCCGCGCCCGCAAGGCTCTCCGCGGCTTCGTCGAGCTCATCGAAGGGCTGCGTCACGACGCCACGGAGCTGTCCGTGGCCGCCCTCGGGGAGCAGGTGGCCGAGCGCACCGGGCTGACAGACAGCCTCCGCAGCGACAACAGCCACGAGGCCGAGCGCAAGCTGGAGAACGTGCAGGAGTTTCTCACGAGCCTGCACGCCTACGAGCTGGAGTCGGACGAGCCGTCCCTGGCCGAGCTGCTCGAGCGCATCGCCCTTGTCTCCGCCGTGGACGAGCTCGAAGACGACC
This sequence comes from bacterium, assembly GCA_043825095.1. GTDB lineage: Bacteria > Myxococcota_A > Polyangia > HGW-17 > JAJRWW01 > JBDRSE01. The sequence continues at coordinate 52,161 of JBDRSE010000125.1, read as the reverse complement.
AGGGGCGCGTGTCCCTGATGACCGTGCACGCGGCCAAGGGCCTCGAATTCCCCGTCGTCTTCCTGACCGGCATGGAGGAGAACGTGTTCCCCCACCAGCGCAGCCTGGGCAGCCCGCGTGAGCTGGAGGAGGAGCGCCGGCTCGCCTATGTGGCCATGACCCGAGCCCGCCAACGCCTCGTCCTGACCTACGCGAGCTACCGGCTGGTCTTCGGACAGCAGCAGGCAAACGACCCGACCCGGTTCCTGCGCGAGATCCCGCAGGAGCTGCTGGCCATGGACCACCTCCCCGGCGCGCCGCAGTCCATGGCAGCCGAGGAGTCGCTGTGGGACGACGACTTTCCAGACCTGGACCAGGACCCGGACCCGTTCGTGTCCCCAACCAGAGCGCGCCCGGCAGCATCCCCGACCAGAGCGCGCCCGGCAGCACCCCCGGTGCGCGGCCGCCCGGCCCCCTTCACCACGCCGGAGGCGGTGCGCCGCCGCCCGGCCCCCTTCACCGCGCCGGAGCCGGTCACCGCCGGCGCCTGGTCCACCGGCCAGAAGGTCCGGCACGACAAGTTCGGCGTGGGCACGATCCAGGCCTGCCTGGATGACGGCCCGGACGCCAAGCTGCGCGTGTTCTTTCCCGCCCACGGCGCCAAGACCATCGTCGCGCGCTTCGTAAAGCCGCTCTGAAGCCGCTCTGAAGCGGTTCCCAAGCGGTGCAGAGATCGGGCTACGGCAGGTGCGCCAGTGGAACGACAGCACTGTTTGCAAATCCTAAGTTCCACTTGAAATTTGCACAATTGGTGTTAATCTTGTGAAATCTCATAAGAGTTCCGAAGGAGTCCTGCCTGCGATGATCCCCAGAATGCTTGCCAGCCTCATGGCGGAGCTCTTCGGGCAGTACCCGGTGGTTACGGTCACCGGCCCCCGGCAGTCGGGGAAGACCACGCTCGTGCGCCATGTCTTTGATGGCCTGAGCTACGTGAACCTCGAGGATCTCGAGACGCGAGAGCAGGCCCGGAGCGACCCCAAGGGCCTACTCCGCAGCCTGAGCGACGGGGCTGTGATCGACGAAATCCAGCGCGTCCCGGACCTTCTCTCCCAGATCCAGGTCCTCGTGGACGACGCGGGCCGAGAAGGCATGTTCGTCCTCACCGGCAGCAGCCAGCTCCAGCTCATGGAGTCCGTCTCACAGTCCCTGGCCGGACGAACCGCGCTCCTGAGGCTGCTGCCCCTGTCCATCCCCGAGCTCACCGGGGCCGGAATCACCCTGGACGCAAACGAGCTGATGTTCCGTGGGTTCTACCCGCGCATCCATGACCGGTCCCTCGATCCCACGCGCGCGCTCGGTGACTACTTCGAAACCTATGTCGAGCGTGACCTCAGGAGCTTCGTCCAGGTTCGCAGTCTAAGCCAGTTCCAGCGCTTCGTCCGGCTCTGTGCCGGACGGGTCGGACAGCTCCTCAATCTGTCCGGCCTGGCCAACGACACCGGCGTCAGCAGCACCACCATCGGGCACTGGCTCTCGATCCTCGAGGCGAGCTATATCGTATTCCTGCTCCGCCCGTTCACCACCAACACGCGAAAGCGACTCGTCAAGTCACCCAAGCTCTACTTCTACGACGTGGGCCTCGCCTCCTACCTGCTCGGCATCGAGGAAGCCTCACAGCTTGCCACCCACCCCTTGCGCGGCGGCCTCTTCGAGAACCTCGTGGTGGTGGAGGTCCTCAAGCACCGCCTCCATCAGGGCCGGCGCATCCAGACCCATTTCTTCCGTAGCGCCACTGGCAACGAGGTCGACCTCCTGGTCGAGCGCGGCCGGCAGGTCTTGCCCATCGAGATCAAGTCCAGCCACACCGTGAGCTCGTCGTTCTTCAAGGGCTTCGACGCCCTGGGCGACCTCCTCGGCGACACCATGGACAAACCCCTGCTCGTCTACGCCGGCGACCGCGACGAGGAGCGCACCGCCGCCCACGTAACCAACGTCCACGCCCTGGGCGCCCGCCTCTCGGAGCGAGGACTGTAGCCAGCCAACGACCTACAACCCCTGAGCCGCTCTGAAGCGGTTCTGAAGCGGTGCGCCGGTCTTTTTTTGCCCGCCCCACCGCCTCTTGCTACGGTCAGCACATGGACCGTTGGCTACTCGCTGCACTGCTGGCGGCTTCCCTCACGGCCGGCGCGGCGCTGTGGTGGTGGCTGGCCCGGCTCCGTCGACGCCTCACCATGTGGCGACGTCGACGCATGGGCCGCGAGGGGGAGCTGAAGGCGCCGGCAATCCTCGAAGCCGCCGGCTACCGCGTCCTGGAAGAGCAGCCGACCTTCCGTTGCGAGCTCCTCGTGGACGGCACCCCGCACGTCTACGAGCTGCGCCCCGACTACTGCGTCGCCCGCGGCGACGAACGGTTCGCCGCCGAGGTCAAAACGGGAAAGAAAGCGCCCGACCCGCTCTACAGCGCCACCCGGAGGCAGCTCCTGGAGTACGCCGTCTGCGTCCCCATCGACGGCGTGCTCCTGGTGGACATGCAGGAGCAACAGGTGCGCCGCGTCGCCTGGCCCACGTCACCACGGGCCTCCCGGGCTCCGACGCTCAAACGTCTATCCGCCGCCCTGGCCGGCGCCTTCGTCCTGGGGCTGCTGCTGGGCCTCATCCTCGGAAGCATTGGGTAGCTCGGGCGGCTCGGTCATTCCATGGCGAAGAAGCAGTTTCAACGTTACACTGCGACAGCGGTTGGCGGCGTGTCGTCATTCGGCCTGTGTGCCGAGCTGTCGAGCTGTCGAGTTGCCGAGCTGCCGAGCTGCCGAGCTGTCGAGCTGTCGAGCTGCCGAAGTACAAGGAGGGCGACCATGGGACGAGGATTGCTAATTGCCGGGGTCCTGACGTTGTTGGTTGCGCAGCCTGCAACGGGCCGAGCGAAGACGGCGCGTTGCAAGGTCAGCAACGGCGCGGTACCAGCGAGATTCGTCTCGTTGGCCGTGAAGCTGCCGCCGGGGTTTGCGCTTCGCTCCAACAGCAAGCAGTGCCTGCTGTTCAAGGGAAGCGCCCCACAGAGCGCAGACGTTTTGATCAACCTGATGGCGGTGCACCAGCGCGACGCGGGGGCGGAGCAGCTCCTCAACGTCAAGCCCGATGGTGCGAAGAAGTGGTTTCGGAAGATCAACGGCGCGCGGAATGCCACCGGCGCTCGCCAGGGGACGGTAAAAGTCGAAGGTAGAAAGTGGCCCTACTACACCCTCCAGGGGCGAGTGATGGGTCAACCCGGCCGTACGGCAATCGTGTGTCGAGTGCAAAAGAAGAGACACAACGTCGTGCTCATTCTGGTGGCCAAGCCCTCCCATGCCCCACGAGCCGCCGCGCTCTTCCGCTCTGTCGCGCGAACGCTACAGGTCACGGTGCACTGAAAGGTGCACAGGAAGCTGCACCGTCCGTTGCGCCCCACCGTTGAGCGTCACCGCCAAGCGTCGGGCCCCGGTCGGGGGCGTCTCCCCCAGGCCAAACCCAGCTCTGCGAAACAGGATCGGAACATGAATCGACTCTTGCCGCTGCTGATCGTCGCCCTGCTCTTCGGCGGCTGTACCCAAAAAACCAACCCGGAGCACGGGGCCGTTCCATCGCGCGCCGCGATGGCCATGACACCGACGGGGGGCAGTGCGCGCCCCATGCCGGTCGCCACCCCTCCCACCAGAGACGAGGTCTGCGGCAACTTGAAGAAGGAGTTCCGCAAGGTGCTTGCCACGGCCACCAGAAAATGCAAGACCGACGCCGACTGCGGCAGCTACTCTCCCTTCGTCAACTGCGGCGGTGTGGTGGACCTGCCCACTGCCGAAAAGCTCGCTGTGATCCGCAAGGACGCCTGGACGGCCAAGTGCGGCTGGGGCATTGCCTGCGCCGCCCGAAGGCGCGCCGAGCCACGGTGCTCGAGGGGACGCTGCTTCGCGGATCGCAGCGGCGGGCGCCCCCCGCGTCTCAACGATGATCCGTTGAAGAATGATCCACTGAAGTGACCCGGCCGCCCTCTGCTTCCGCGCTCCCGGCGCCGACTAACAAAGAGATCATAGAGGACGGAGTTGACCGACGAGCCCGCACCTCGGATACTCACTCCAATGACCAGGAATCAAAGGTGGTCTCGATTCCTGAACACCACCTTGAAACACCCTTGAACAAACAGAGAGAGAGCCCGATGACTGTACATCGTACCGTGTCCGTATGCACCCTGCTGGGGCTTGTGGCGGCGGGGTGCAACCTGAAGCCCGGGGCGGATTCAGCCCCTCCTACGTCGCTGGAGCCTGACCGGAGCGCCGCTCGGGAAGCGGCCGAAGCGTCCCGCGCCAGGCCGAGATCGCTCAAGCCCGCCACCCGGCGCCCTCGGGAGAAGCGTCCACCTCTCCAACAAGCGCCGCGACGGCACATCACCGTTCAAGGAACGCCCTGGAAGGCGCCGCAAGGCGTGCCTGAGCGGTTGGAGATCCAGGACCTCGACGGCGACGGCAAGGCCGAGGTCGTGGTGGCGAGCCAGGCGGGGATCTGGGTGACGGATGGGCAGGGAAAAGTCCTGGCCCAGGAGAAGGCTGAGGGACACCCACAGGTCATGGCCATGGGAGATCCGGCCGGCAAGAACCGCGGCGCCTTCGTCGTCGGCTGGGGGTCAGGTCGGCGCTTCCGGGACGTGCCGGTCAAGGTCATCCTGTACCGATACCAGCGCGGGCGGCTGCTCACCGAGACGATCCACTCCCAGCAGGTCCAACGGGCCACCATCACCTCCCTGCGCCTCGGCCGGTGGAAGGGCAGCCGCGGGCTGCTGCTGGGCTACAAGAAGGACAAGTACAACGTGCAGCTCTCCTTTGCCGCCAAGCAGGGCGCCGCCTGGCAGGTGGCGCCCATCGCCGTGGTGCGCATGGGGCAGGCCGCGGCGCTGGGCGCCGTGCGGCAGCGGGGCGGCAGTGACCTCGTCATCGGCCGGCTCTACGGCGACAAGCTCGGCGATGTGGGGGACGCCTTCCTGTGGGCCGGCCCGGACCGCCGCATCCCCATCCCGGTGGAGGGGGGCGTCCGCGCCGTCGCCACGGCGGATCTCGATGGCAACGGCGTTGACGAGGTGCTGCTGGGCGACGGGTGGAGGCAGGCCTACGGCCGTGACGGCCGGGCCCGGATCAAGCTGGCCCGCTTCGTGGGCGGGAAGTTCGTCAGTGAGAAGATCGGCGAGCTGACCGGGCAGTACATGGTGCAGAAGATCGTCGTCGGCGACCTCGACGGGGACCGGCGGCCGGACCTCCTCGTGGTCGGCAACGCCACGGTCACGGTATTTCACAACCGGGGCAAAAAGCCGTGGACCGCGCTCGATCTCGCCGCCGGGCAGCCGCAGGATGCCGCCATGGGGGACCTCGACGGGGACGGCAAGCCCGACGTCCTGGTGCTGGACCGCGGCGGGGTTCAGCTCCTGCGCAACGTGAAGCTGCGCTAGGCTGTCTGGACGAAAGGACTACAGAGGTGCGTCGATGGACATCCTGATCGAGAACGCGTTGGCCGTGGCCGTGATGGACGACCGACGCACGGTGCTCTCCGACGCGTCGGTGCACGTCCGGGACGACAAGATCGTGGAGGTGGGGCAGGGGCTCGAGGTGGCGGGGGCGCAGGTGATCGATGCGCAGGGCTGCGTGGTGATTCCGGGGATGATCAACACCCATCACCACCTGTACCAGACGATGTTCAGAAACGTGCCGGGCATCCAGGACGCGGAGCTGTTCCCCTGGCTGAAGGCGCTGTATCCCCTGTGGCGCCACATCACCCCGGAGGACGTCTTCGTCTCGGCCCAGGTCGGCCTGGGAGAGCTCCTGCTCACCGGGTGCACGACGTCGGCGGACCACTTCTACCTGTTTCCCAAGGGCCAGCCCAACGCGATCATCGATCGCACGGTCGAGGCGGCGCAGAGCCTGGGGATCCGGTTTCACCCGACCCGGGGCTCCATGAGCCGGGGCGTTTCCAAGGGGGGGCTGCCGCCCGACGAGGTGGTCCAGGACGAGGAGACCATCCTGCGGGACTGCGAGCGATTCGCCGACGCGTATCACGACCCGTCCGAGGGGGCGATGTGCCGCGTGGCGCTGGCGCCCTGCTCTCCCTTCTCGGTCACACCGGAGCTGATGCGGGACGTGGCCGTGCTCGCTCGGGAGCGCGGCCTGCGGCTGCACACGCACCTGGCCGAGACCCTCGACGAGGAGCGCTACTGCATCGAAACCACCGGCATGCGGCCCCTGGCCTACATGGAGTCGGTGGACTGGCTGGGGCCGGACGTGTGGTACGCCCACGGGGTCCACTTCGACGACGCCGAGATCGCGCAGCTCGGCAGCACCAAAACCGGGGTGGCCCACTGTCCGGGCTCGAACCTGCGGCTCGGCTCGGGCATCGCCCGGGTGCCCGAGCTCACCGCGGCCGGCGTTCCCGTGGGCCTGGCCGTGGATGGCAGCGCTTCCAACGACGCGTCGGACATGCTGGCCGAGGCGCGCCTGGCCCTGCTGGTGCACCGCATCGGCACCGGCGTGACGAGCATGAGCGCGCTGGACGCCCTGTGGCTGGCCACCCGCGGGGGAGCCGCGGTGCTCGGCCGGGAGGACCTCGGCAGCCTGGAGCCGGGCAAGCAGGCCGACCTGGCGGTGTTCCGGGTGGACGACCTGGCCCACGCCGGCGCGCTGCACGATCCCGTGGCCGCGCTGGTCTTCTGCACCGGGCGACAAAACGCCCAGGCCGTGCTGGTGGCCGGCCGGGTGCGGGTGTCGGAGGGTCGCCTGGTGGACGTGGACGAGGCAGCGCTCGCAGCCCGGCAGAATCGGCGCGCCGCCCGGCTGCTGGGCGCCCCCAAGGGTGCCTCATGAGCTCGATGCGATTCCAACGACTCGGACCGCTCCTGCTGGCAGCGCTGCTCGGCGGCTGCCCCAAATCGCAGCCGCAGACGCCCGGGCGGGTCAGCAGCCAGGTGCTCCTCAGGGACATCCAGCGGCTGGGCACACAGCTCCAGCGTGCCGGAGTCCCCGGGCCGGCCCAGCTCCTGGAGGCCTACCTCGCGCACTACCGAGGGCAGGCCGAGCAACGGGATCGCGCGCTGTGCGCCTGGCTGCGGCAAAACGGGCTCACGCCCACGGCGGCCACGGCCAAGCTGAGCACTCTAGACCCCCCCTCCAAGCCGCGCATGCGGGGATTTCTCGCCGCGCTGCTCACGCCGCGAACCTGTCGCGCGCCGCGACCGCGCCCCGGCCCGGCAGGTCCGGTGCCAGGCATCTACACCTTCAACGAAACCAAGACGTCCCTGTCCGGAGACACGCTTGCCGTGCAGGAGCGATGGCTGGTGCTGCGAAAGGACAATCAGCTCCACGGCTGGTACCTGCGCCGCCAGGGCCGCCAGAGCGGAGACGGCCGTCGATTCGAGTGCAGCCGGTCCACTCGCTACGGCACCCTGACGGCCTACACGTTCCGGGGCGTCCGGTCCGGCGCAGCAGCCCAGCTGGAAGAAACCGCCGCGTTCGTGCAGCCGGGACCCTGCGCCCCCAAAAAGCTCCGCCTGGCGCGCTGTGCCGTCCGGTCGCTCCACGCCGGCCTGCAGCTGCAGTGTCCCGACTCGCGTCAGCTGAAGCGGGTCGGAGGCGTGCCTGCGCCGGGGAAGGGGGGCGGGGTCTATCGCTGGGAGTCCACCACCCCCCGTCCGGACGGGGGCAAGCAGCACGTGCAGGAGAGCTGGCACCTCGTGGAGCGCATGGGGCGGCTCAATGGGTTCTACACGCGCCTGACCACGGCCACGGCGCGGAGCGGCAAGAGCTTCTCGTGCAATGCCAAACCCGGCTACGGGCTCGCCCGGCTGTACCTGATCGGCGGCACGATCAAAGCCGGCAGCGTGACTCTCCAGGAGCTCGCGGCCCTGCACCGCCCGTCGCCCTGCGACGACGGCAAGGTCAAGCTGGACTCCTACCGCGGGACCCTCGGCCCCGACCACATCACGCTCAGCTGGGGCCAGGGCAGTCAGAAGCTCCAGCGCCGCCCGCTCGAGACGAACCTGGCCCTCCCCCTCGAGGTCGTATCCAAGCTCAGCGAATCGCCACCGGGTCGGTGACCTTCACCGGGTATTTCATGCCGTACACCGGGTCATTTCAGACGGGTGTACCTACACACTCAGAGAACCCCGTGGAGGAGGTCTGGGACCGCATTGCGCTCCTTGGCACGGAGGAGTACCTAAAAGAGGCAGCCAAGTCTAGCGTTGGTGACAGCGAGATTCACCTCATCGGGCAGGAGGCAGACCTCCATCTGACCTGAGATCAAAGAAGAAAACCGCTGCTCGGATCAGACAGATCGTTGCTTACAGCATTCGAGAAAGTTGGGTTTGACGGAGTTCTCGTGGCGGCAACAGATGGGCTATTCGGATATCTCGCCCCGGGTGGCATCCGAGCATATTCGACCGCGACGGGTTCGCTGTCCGGTTCCAATTCAGCACTCAGCGACGTCGTTGCCAGATGTTCGGGTCACGACGGCCGTGGAACACCGCGAGCACACAGAGCCGGTCGGGCTCCACGATGTAGAACAGTCCATACGGAAAGCGGTGAACCAGGGCCCGGCGAATCGGGCCGTGCACCTCAGCATACAGCTCCGGGCTCTCGCGGATTCGCCCCACGGCGCTATCCACCTCAGTCAAGAACGCCTCTCCGAGACCGGGGTGCCGCTCCTCGTACCACGCGTGTGCTTCGCGCAGCTCCTGCTCGGCCGCGGGACGGAATACGACTGCGAGACTCACGGAGCGTTGCGCAAGTTTTCCCGGAGAGATTCCCAGGACACGCCGGCGTCTGGATCTCGCCGATAGTCGTCCAGGCGGCGGTCGAGCTCGGCACGCTGGGCGTCAGTGAGCTGGATGTTCTCCGGCTGGGCGGCTAGCTCGTCCCAAAGACGCTGCAGAAGCTCGATCCGCTCCGGTATGGTGAGCTCGTCGTATGAGGAGCTGTGTTTCGCCTGGCTCATGACTTAAGTTTACCCGGCGAGCAGGAACGCAGCAACTCAATCCGCGCGCACGTGATGCACGAAGCAGACGGGGGGATGCACATTTGATGCACTTATTCCGTCCAATCGGTCCAATGGGGCCTACTCGGGCCCACTCAGTCCAACACGGCGTCCAAGGAAGTTGCTCAAGACTGCGCTCGGAGCCCGCGTGGACTACGCGATGGCCATGGGCTTGGACCTGTCGTGGCTACTTAGGTCGTCTGACATGATATCGTTGGTTTTTATCGAAAGGACAGGTCCTGGATTCGACTCCATGTGTACCACGTCCGACGCGGATTCGAATCCAGTTCATTTCCAGTCGTTCTGCTTCCTATTAGATCAATGATTACCGGTCAGACGGCCTATGTAGCCAGGACAAGTCAGAAGCTCCAGCGTCGTCCGCTCGAGAGGAACCTGGCCCTTCCGCTCGAGGTCGTATCCAAGCTCAGCGAATCGCCACCGGGTCGGTGACCTTCACCGGGTCGCCACCGGGTCGGTGACCTTTACCGGATCCGTGAGCTCGCCCAGCAGGTGCGTGCGAGCTTCTCCCACCAGAAACACCGACCCCGCCACCACGATCAGGTCGTCCGGCCCGGCCCTGCGCCCGGCCTCGTCGAGGGCCGCCGGCACGTCCTCGCAGCACGTCACCCGGTCGCGAAGCGCGCGCGGCACCTGCTCGAGCAGCTGCCGCGGAGTTGCCCCCCGGTAGTACTGCACGCGGGTGAGGAACGTCTCGTCCACAGCATCCACGAGCCGGGGCAGCATGTCCGACAGGTCCTTGTCCTGCATGGCCGCCACCACCAGCAGGGTCCGGTGGCGCTTCACCGAGGCCAGCCCTTCGAGCAGCGTGGTCACCGCCTGTGGGTTGTGTCCCGCGTCGAGCAGCGTGCGGGGCGGGCCGGGCAGCAGCTCCATCCGTCCGGGCCACTGCACGTCTGCCAGCCCCTCACGGCGCGCCTCCTCCGACGGCCGGAGCCCGGAGGGGAGCAGCCCCACCAGGGCCAGGGCCAGGGCTGCGTTCTCCACCTGGTGGCGCCCCAGCAGCGGAGGCGGGAGCACCTCCAGCGCCCCGCCCGGTCCCTCGTAGGCCAGCCGAAGGAGCTCCGGCTCCCCCTTGGCGACCGCCCGGAAGTCCTGTCCGAGCTCGGCCAGCGGCGTGTTCTTCACCGCGGCCAACCGCCGGAGCACGGCGAGGACCACCGGATCCTCTGCCGTGGTGGCCACCGGCACGCCGGGACGCATCAGGCTCCCCTTTTCCCAGGCGATCCGATCCAGGTCCTGGCCGAGGTACGCGGTGTGCTCACGGCTGACCGGGGCGATCCCCGTCACCGCCGGCTCGAACACGTTCGTGGCGTCCAACCGCCCCCCCAGCCCCACCTCCACCACGGCGAGCTCTACGCCGTGCTCGGCAAAGGCCAGGGCGGCCAGCGCGGTGGCCACCTCGAAGAAAGTCAGCTCCGGCGCTTCCCACCGGATGCGCCGGTAGTGCGACACCACCTCGGCCCGCCCGATCTCCATACCGGCCACGCGAATCCGCTCCGTGAACCGGCACAGGTGAGGTGACGTGTACAGCCCGGTTCGACGTCCGTCCCACCGCAGGATCGCCTCCGCCATGGCCGCCACCGACCCCTTGCCGTTGGTGCCGGCGATCTGGATGACCGGGATCCCGCGCGTGGGGTGCCCCATCCGGCGCAGCGCCCGCTCCGGCCCCAGGATGTCGAGCTTCACGCCGAACCGACGCAGCCGAAACAGGTCGTCCAGAACTTCGCGGTAGGCGTCGTCGACAGGGTTCATAGAGGCTCCGTAATTCCTATTGCAGGGCCCACTGCGGGAGGAAAGCGGTCAGGTGAGCAGACGGAGGAGGCGGGAGAGCTCCGCCTTGAGCTCGGCGCGGAAAACCACGCGATCCACGAGACCCTGGTGGAGGAGGGCGTCGGTGTCACCGCCTCCGTCTCCTTCGACCAGGCCCGGCTCCGCCAGGTTGACGTCCCCGGAGAAGGCGTACCCCTGCGCCACACCTCCGGGCAGGGGCGCGACGAGCACCGACAGGAAGGCGACCCCGGACTCGCGCACCGCGTCCCGGGCGCCGGCGAGTCGGGCCACCTGAGACAGCGCCAGCACGCCCTCGGCGTGCCGAGCTCCTCCCCCCGCGGTCACCATCACCGCGGGCAGCTTTTCCTGCGCGGCCAGCTCGAACACTCCGCAGAGCCGCTCCGCGGCCACGCACCCGAGACTGCCCTGCAGAAACGCTGTGTCCACGAACCCCACGGCCACCCGCTGACCTTCGACCAGCGCGGTCCCGGCCCGGACGGATTCGACGGAATTGGACCGCTTGCGCGCCGCGGAGAGCTGGTCCTTGTAGCGGTGGGCGCCCTTGAAACGCAGCACATCCGCGGTTTCAAGCAGCCCGTCGAGCTCGGCAAAGCTGCCCTCGTCCAGCAGCAACGCCATCCGCTCTTCGACCGTGTTGGGATAGTGGTGGCCGCAGGCGGGACAGACCTTGTGGTTTCGGGTCACGTCCTCGCCCGGAAGGATCTCAGCGCAGTCCGGACAACGCGACCACGACCCGCCCCGGCCCGATTTACGTCCGGATCTACGCAGGATCGCCATCGCCGCCGAACTTCTCCTTCACATCGAGGAACTCCAGGTAGTCCTGCAGCTGCCCCACCTTGGGGATGATGAATCCGTCCTCCACCGTGGTCACGAGGCGCGCCTGGGCCAACCGCCTGAGCACCAGCTCCACCTCGCTCACCGGCAGCCCGACCCGCTGCGCCAGGGTGTCGATTCCCCAATTCACCTTCACCCCGGGGCCCTCGGGCTTGCCGTTGGCCTCGGCCTGCGCCCGGAGCGCGAACACCACCCGATGGTTGGGCTCTGTCCGCAGCAGGATATCGATCTGGTTGTTGGCCGCCTGGAGTCGGTGCGCCATCTTCGTGATGATGCGCAACGCGATCTCGGCGTTGTTCCGCACCATCGCCTCGAAGGTCTGCGCGTCCAGCACCAGCAGCCGCGCGTCCTCGACCACGGTGGCCGTGGCCGAGCGCGGCTGGGACGTGACGATGGCCATCTCTCCGAAGAACTCCCCCGGAGGGAGCACGGCGAGGGTGGTCTCCAGGGCTCCCTTTCCGCGCGTGACCCGCACGTGCCCTTCGTGGATCACGTACATCTCCGTGCCCGAATCACCCTCGTGAAAGAGCACGGTGCCGGCTGCATAATTCTTCCCGAAGCGCGAATAGAGCCCGGACTGTTTGTTCGACATAACAGGCCTCACCAACGGTCACAGGGGATGTTATCCGCCTCCGTCGGGAATGGCAAATCTCTGTTTTTACGCAGGCGGGCGGTCTTACGCAGGCGGGCGGTGTTCCCGGCGGCGGCGGCGAACCACCCACACGCCGAGGCCTGCAAAGGCCAGCAGCCCGGGGATGGCAAACAGGAGGTTCCGCGGAGAGAAGATCTCTCGCCAGTGTCGCTGGAGGAACCGTTGGAACCCGGTGGGGACACCTGCCGTCGAGGGCTTGGGAGGCTCTTGCAGCACCGGCTGCGACCGATCCTTGGGGGCGTCCTTGCCCGCGGCCCGCGGTTTGGCCGCGGCGTCGCGAAGGGCGGCGAGCTGGGCTTTGGTAGGCCTCCAGAACACGCCGATGTGGTTGAGCACCTCGCGCTCCTTGCGATCCGCCGGCCGATTCACCAGCCCCTTCCGGGTGGCCAGGTACATGGCAGCCGACCCGCCGCCGTCTAGGTTGATGGCGCGGTCGACCCCCAACCCGGCCAACAGCGTTGCCAGGTTGGCGAGGCTGATCCCACGACTGTGGCTGAGTCGACCATCCACCACCGCGAGGTACACGGTGCGCCCGTCCCGGCTGATCCCCACCGCGGTCCGGGGGTGGCGATACCGGCAGCCGTCTTCGCAGAAGGCCTTCTTGGTCACCTTCCCGTCGGCGAGGATCACCTGCAGCCCGGAGATGGCCTCCTGCAGCTCGCCCACCCGACGCACGACCAGCTCGGAGTCGGAGATCGTCGCGCGTCCGTCTCGGCGGATCCCGAAGAAGCCGTAGAACTCATCGTCCTGCGCGCGCGGCCAGGGGCGCCCGCCGTGCATCACCAGACCCTCGGCCTGCTGGTCGAACACCGACCAGAAACCGCCGTTGATCGCTGCCACGGCTCCGGATCGGCGGCCGTACTGCGACGGCTTCATCCAGCGCTGCTCATAGGGAGTCACTTCGACCACCACGCCGGGCGCCTGCAGATCCACCACCAGGACGTGGACCGACAAGGGCTCCCCGGTCTGCCGGTGCAGATGTCGAATCCCAGGGCTAATCGTGGTCCACCGGTCTGTCGGGGGACTGGTGACGGGCGTCGCACGGGCCGGCAGCGCGAGCAGAAGTCCCAGCAACGAGCTCAGTATGATCGACCGTGCGAACATCGTGCTCAGTGTACTGCAATCAGTGCGCCAAGTTACCCTGTTTGGCAACTCTCCGTGAATACGAGCAATTCCGTCCGGAGCGGCATCGGGGTGGAAATCCGGACACAGGGACGGTGACGCGCCGCTACTCCCAAAAGCGCGCCGGCGACAGGGCGGCCGGGTCGATCCAACGCGTCTCGGTCCCGCGCACGAGCTCGTTGATCAGCTCCCCCACGGCCGGGCTGGTGGTCATGCCGTGCCCACCCAGGCCGGCGACCCAGAAGAGTCCCTCCAGCCGAGGGTCCGGGCCCACCACGAACTGATCATCCGGCGTCAAGGTCCGCAGCCCGGCCCAGGCGCGGCGGATGTGCCCCCCCGCCACACCCGGCAGCAGCTCCAGGGCTCGCTCCGCGAGGGCAGAGACCGCCTCCTGATCCGGCCCCACGTCACCGGGCGGAAGCTCCTCGACGTCACAGGCACACACGAGCAGCCCTCCGGACTCCGGGCGGAAGTAGAAGCCCTTGCCCGGATGCCAGGCAAAGGGCCAATCGGGATCGATCGTGAGCTCCTTGCCCGCAACCACGGCCAGGTGTCGGCGACAGGGCCTGAGCGGCAGCGGCGCCAAGCCGGCGGCCACGGCGAGCTCGTTGGCCCACGGCCCGCCCGCGAGCAGCACCCGGGGCGCCCGGATGAAGCCGGCCGAGGTCTGCAGCCCGAGCACGCGATCGCCGGCGACATCCAGTGCCTCGGCGCGGGTCCGGAAACAGATCTTCGCGCCCCCCCGGCGCGCGGCCCGCAGGTACCCCTGCAGCAGGCCGTCGATGTCGATGACGCCGTCCTCGGGGCAGAAATAACCAAACCCTTCGTTCAGATCCCCGAGCAGGGGAAGCCGCTCCACCGTGCGCGCTGCACTCCAGCGGTCGAGGGGGATCGACTCGGCCCGCAGGGCGTCGGCGTGGGCTGCGTACTCCTCGGCGCCCGCGCCCTCGACGAGGGTCACCGAGCCGACCCAGCGATTGTCCAGCAGGGCTGGAAAGTCGGCCGGCGGCGACGCCAGAAAGGCCCGGCCGCGACGCGCCAGGGCGCGCACCTGGGGCTCGAGGATGAAGCTGTAGGCCAGCGCGGCGTTCCGGCCCGAGGCGTGCACTCCGGCAACCGCCTCCGTCTCCAGCACCACCACGTCCAGATCACCCGCCCGGGTCAGGGCGTACGCCGCGGCAGCGCCGGCAAATCCGGCGCCGACGATCACGACATCCGCCCGGCTGGGTAGGGCTTGCCAAACCATCGCTGGAAGTGATATCCGAGCCGGCCGCGCAGGTCAACGGGGGGCGGCGGGACGCGTCAATCCTCGTCCTGCCCCGCCGAGCCCGGCGGCTTCTCGGCGGGCATGGTCGGATTGTGGTCGTCCTCGAATATCATCTGCGCGCCGGCGAACTCTTCCGAGGCGCGCACGAGCAAGACCGTGGGCAGCTTCTCGATCAGGGCGTTGACCCGCTGGACGAACACGTCGCCCTGATCCGGCTCCGGCGGGCGCAGGCCCATGATCACCAGGTCCGAACGGACCGAGTTCTGGGAGATGATGTCCCCGATGGACCGCCCGTCCTGCGGGTTCACGATCACCTCCGGCGTGGCGCGGATGCGGGACTCGTCGATGATCCGCTGCAGCATCTTCTCGGTGCGCGCCGCGCGCTGGGCCGTGGGCACGATCATCTTGACGCGCACCTCGGCCAGGGCCCACTCCCGATGGGCCAGCAGCAGGTGCGCCAGCAGCAGCATCAGTCCGCCGTTGTTGTCCAGGCCGCCCCACCAGATATCCACCCTGGAGTGCCGCCCGAACTCACGCACCTCGTCAAAGGCCACCAGCACCAGACACTTGTCCAGCAGGGTCAAATCGTAGATCAGGTTCCCGTAGTCGTGGGCCCGCTCCTCCTGGTGGCCCCAGCCCATGACCACCGTGTTGGATTCGAACCCGGCGAGCCCGTAGCTCTGAGCCACCGCGCGCACGCCCTCGTAGATGTTGCTGCACACCTCCACCCGGGTGAGCAGGTTGGGATAGGTCCGGCTGAGCCGCTCCGCCGTGGTCTTCTGCAGCACGCTCCGGCGCTCCTGCAGGTCCCGCACCTGCCCGGCGATCAGATAGAAGTAGGTGACCAGCCCCTTCTCTCCGCCGAGCCAAAGCCCCACCTCGATCAGGTGCGGCCTCGCCGTGGGAGAGCCCCCCAGCACGATCGCGTTGGGCCGCCAGTTGCGCGGGTGCCACGCCGCCTGCTTGAGCCGCAACAGGCCCATGCGCACCAGCGCGGCCCAGAGCCCGTGTCGCGCGTCACCCCAGGTGGTCTCCATGGACTTCCGCTGCAGCAGGGCGTAGATCCCGACCACCAGCACCGCGGAGATGGCCGCCGCGGGCAGGCTGATGAACGACATCATGTAAAAGGACGCCGCCGCGCCGAAAAACGAAACCCAGACCGGCACCTTGAACTCGGGCCGGAAGGCCGGGGAGTCGGCCCAGCGCTCCAGGCCGCAGGCCAGATTGATCATGCCGTAGGTCACCAGGAAGAACATCGTGAGAATGGGGGCGATCATGTTCAGATCGCCCAGCCAGATCCCAGCGACGGCAATGACCAGGGTGACGAGGATGCCCGCGCGCGGCTCGTCGTTCGGGCCGCTCCCCCGGGCGAGCACCCGCGGCGCCACGCCGTCTAGCGCCAGGGCCTGCAGCGTGCGCGGCGCGCCGAGGATGGACCCGATGGCGCTCGACAGGGTGGCCCCCCAGACGCCGGCCAGGATGAGCGCCGGCAACCACGCCACGTGCTGCATGATCAGCATGTCCGCGCGCAGGGTGGCGGTGTCGGCCTTGAGGGCGAGAAACACCGGGATCGTCATGTAGATCGCCATGCCCACGAAGATGGCGGCCATGGTGCCCCGGGGGATCGCCCGGCGAGGATCGCGCAGATCGCCGGACATGCTGATGCCCGCCGTGATGCCCGTGACCGCCGGGAAGAACACGGCGAACACGGCCGCGAACCCCACCGCAGCCTGTCCGTTCACGGTTTTGGGCCACAGGTCGATGCTCCCGCTCCCGGCGCCCCCCGTGCCCAGGATGAAGCTGATGAGGCTCAGCAGGATCGCCACCATCACGAAGTACTGCGTCTTGATGGCGATGTCTGCGCTCCACATGCTCAGGCCCGCGAGGATCACGCACACCACCGTGGACACGGCCTGCGGCGGCACCCCGGGCATCACCTGCTGCAGCACCGGGCCGAAGCTTTCGGTGAAGCCCATCACGTACAGCGACACCGAGAGCGCCTGGCCGAAGAAGAGCGGGATCCCGATGGCGCCCCCGAGCTCCAGGCCGAGGCTCCGGGAGATCATGAAGTAGGCGCCCCCGGTCTTGACGGTCTGGTTGGTGGCAATGGCGCTGATGGAGAGCCCGGTCGACACGGTGATGGTGTGGGCGATGAGCACGATGAGGAGCGTGCCCGCCAGGCCGGCCTGACCCACAACCCAGCCGAAGCGCAGGTACATGATGACCCCCAGGATGGTCAAGATGCTGGGGGTGAACACGCCGGCGAAGGTGCCGAACTTGCCGTCCGACGGACCACTGGGATTGGCGGGGGGGGAACCGGACATCCTCGTGTTTATAGCACGGCTTTTCAGCGGCTAGATCAAGCGAAGAGCCGGAACGTAGGGCAGCAGGGCGGCCCAGCCACAGCCCACGGCGATGGCGACGCCGTAGGGCAGCTCGTCGGTGGGCAGCTCGGCCAGGCTGACGCGCTTGCGCCGAGGGTTGAAGGTCGTGGCGATCACGGTCCACAGATTCTTGAACACGCGAAAGAAGTGGCCCCGGGCGAGGCTGAAACCAAGGCCGATGACCGCGCCCACCAGAGCGGAATGGAGCACGCCCCAGATCACCAGGGGCCAGCCGAGGAGCGCCCCACAGGCGCCCATGAGCAGCACGTCCCCCGAGCCGATCATCCCCAAGGTCCACAGCAGCCAGAACAGCGCCAGGCCGCAGATCATGCCGAGCCCGGCCGCCAGCGCGCCGTCCCAGCCCCCCACCGCTCCGGCCAGAATCAGCCCCACCGCCATGCCGCCGATGGTGAGCCAATCCGGCAGGAGTCGCCAGCGGAGGTCGTAGTAGCACGCGATCAGCCCCACCACGGCCACAACCACATGGAGAATGGGGCTCGGCGCTAACTCCATTGTGCACCAGCCGGGCCGCCGGCAAAGCGGCAGCCGAGAGGAGGGATCACGGGCCACCCGTGCGGGACCACGGGCGGTTGCGAAGGAAGCAGAGGCCGGCTACTCCGGCTTGTTGTCCTTGTTGAAGGTCGTGGTCTTCTTGCTCTTGAGCAGCTGCTGCCGGGTCTTCTTGGCCCCGGTCTCCTTGTCCTGCTCCCCGGCGAGGGCGTCGTTGGCCGAGCCGAAGATCCGACGCAGGTTGTTGCCGAACAGCGTCACCACCCCGATCGCCGCGATGGCGATGAGCGCGACGATGATGATGTACTCGGTCATGCCCTGGCCCTTGCGGCCCCGACGGGTCTTCCGGACGGCTTCTTGCACGTTCATGGCGGTTCTCCTTTTACCTCTTAGTACAGACAATACCAGGCCCGGCGGGAGCGAACCATCGGTCGACTGACGGATGCGGCGAAAATACAGGAAGTACCCCTTCACGTGGTAGAAGGCACAGCTCCCCCGCGCGCAGCGCGGGCTACCCCTTGAGGGGACGTAAGGGGAGTCTTCCGCCGCGCAGCGACGGATTTGTCGCTCTGCGGCGCCGAGTAAGGGGGCTCGCCTCCCGGAGATCGATCCGCCACTCCGTGGCTCACTTCGCCCCCTCCGCCCCCTCCGGGGGAACCCTCGCTACGCTCGGATGGTGCCGCAAATAGCGCACCCGTAAACACAGACAGCGGGATTTTGCCGCGCGAAGGCTACCCGAGCTTGTCCTTGGCCAGCTCGACGATCTTTTTGGCGAGCTCGATGAACTTCTGGCTCTGGGGAGCGTCAGGCTCGGTGATGATCATCGGTTGGCCTTCGTCTCCGGCGGCACGCAGCTTGCGATCCAATGGGATCTCGGCGAGCAGCGGCACCCCGAACTTCTTGGCCATCAGCTTGCCGCCTCCGCTGGAGAACACGTCGGTCTCCCGACCGCAGTGCGGGCAGCTGAAATAGGACATGTTCTCGACCACGCCGTAGACCGGAACTTTGACTTGCTCGAACATCCGCATGCCGCGGCGCACGTCGTCCAAGGCTACAGCCGAGGGCGTGGTGACGATGATCGCGCCGTCGATGGGCACCTCCATGGCCATGGTGAGCTGCGCGTCCCCCGTTCCGGGCGGCAGATCCACCACGAGCACGTCCAGCACGCCCCACTCCACATCCCGCAGGAACTGCTGCACCGCCCGCATGACCATGGGGCCGCGCCAGATCACCGCCTCGTTGGGATCCACGAAGAAGGCGATCGACATCACGAAGATGTTGTGCATCCGGGCCGGCAGGATCCGCTTGCCCTTGACGTCAGGGCGCTTGTCCACCCCCAGCATTCCCGGAACGTTCGGCCCGTAGATGTCCGCGTCCATGAGCCCCACCTTGAGGCCCAGCTGCTCCAGGGCCAACGCGAGGTTGATGGCCACGGTGGTCTTGCCCACGCCGCCCTTGCCGCTGGCCACGGCGATGATGGTCTTGACGCCGGCGATAGGCTCCCGCTCCTCAAAGGGATTTCGCGCCGGGGCGGGAGGCGCCTCCGCCTCGGCGGGCTCGTCTGCGAGTCGCACCTCGGCAACCTCGGGGCAGTGTTTCCGGATGGTCTTTTCCACGCCCTGGGACATGGTCGCCGTGGCGGACGGGCAGCCGTGACAGGCACCCAGCAACCGGACGTACACCACATCACCCTCGATCCGCACCAGCTCGATGTTCCCACCATCGGCCCTCAGCATCGGTCGGATTTCTTCCAGTGCCGCTTCGACGTTCTTGCGTAGCTCACTCATCGGTTCCTCCGCTGTGCTCGATGACAGCCACCAGAACAATGTCGATCTTTTCTGAGATGTCAACGCTCAACGCCCCCGTGGACCGCCGCGCAGATCACCGAGGACGGTCGGGATCAGCTGCTGGCGCTGGGGTATCCTTAGCGTCGTTCGGCTCTTGGTGGTGCCAACCGATGCCGAGGCGGTGTCCGAAACGCAGGCCGAGGAGCGCCGCGAGCACGACTCCGCCCCAGAGCGGCCGCTCCCACAGCACCGGGCTCGGCTCGTGCATTCCCACCACGATCACACCGGAAACCCCCACCGCCGCACCGAGGCCCGCAGCGATCCGCAGCCCCCGGCTCGGCGCGTCCGCCCGGGCCGGCCCGTGGGAGGCGATCACGTGCAGCAGGGTTCCGCTCACAAAGGCCTGGAACAGCGCCAGCCCGGTCCCTTGGACGTGGGGCAGAACCGCGCTGCCCACGAAGTATCCGGCCGTGGTGAGGATCCCGATGAGGCCGGCCGCCAACAAGGGCCGCGTCAGCTCTCCTTCGCGTCCCAGCAGGTTGCCGACGATCAGCCCGATGGGCAACCGGTGCACCAGCACGGCGAGCGCGAGGGCCAGCCCGTGGCCGCCGTGAGCCGGCGTGGAGAGGGCGCTCCCGTCGATCAGCGCGTGCACGGTCAGCCCGATGAGGACCACGATGATCAGGAGCCTATGTCGGCCCCCTTCCCGCCGGGCGCTCCAGCGCTCGATGAGCGACGGAAAAACAAAGCCCACCGCCGCGACGGCGATTGCCGAGAGCCCGGCGTCGTGCACGCTGTGAGGGAGCAGGTGCACCGCCACCAGCCCGCCCACGGCCAGCAGCACGAACCCGTCCAGGCCGGCCAGCAGCAGCGGCTGTCGGCGCGCCACGGGATAGCCGAGCACGCCCGCGAAGAGCGCCAAGATACTAAGCACCAACAGCAGCACGTTGTTCATTCCAGGGAGGCGCTAGGGTCGATCGTCGCCGACAGCGGCCCTACCCCGCCTCCAGATTGAATTCCTGGAAGTCGAACCAGAAACCCATGCCGGACACCGCGTCGATCTCCGCCTGCACGATGGCCTGATGGCCCTGCTCAATCTCCAGAAACCGCCCGAAGAGCGCCTCGCCCTCGGAACCCAGCTCGGCAACCATCCGCTCGTAGAACTCACTGGTGGCGATCTCGGCCTCGAGGGCTTGCCGCAGCAGATCCAGCTCGAAGCCCCGCTCGTGAGGCGCCACCTGGCGCTCCAGCTGGGCGATCCCCGCGGCGATCGCCTCGGGGCTGGGCACCACCGTGCCGAGGGGCTCCGGCGTGGCCGCTCCCGAGCGCCGCACCTCGTCCAGTCGGTGCTCGAGGTAGAGAACGTGCCCCGCCTCCTCTTCGGCCAGCGCAGCGAACACCTTGCGACCCACATCGTCCCGGGCCTGCTCCGCAGCCCCCTCGTAGACCCCCTGGACCCGCGTCTCGTACTCGATGGCCGTCTCGATGGCCTGTTCCAAGTTCATGCCCAATGCCTCCGGGGCGCACCGCCCGGAGCAAGATAACCACATCTGACGCCTCGAGAACAGGGAGACCCGAAAAATCAGACCTTCCCGAACCGTCGAGTCGCCCTATACTCTACAGACCTGCCGACGCGGGTGGAGAGGAACCATGAACGTCAGAATCAAATACTGCGGCGCTTGAAACTATCTCCCCGACGCCTCCCGTGTGGAGGCGGAGCTGACCAAGAACCTCGGCGCGTCCGTGGAGCTGGACCGGGGCGGAGGAGGCGTCTTCGACGTGTTCGTGGACGGCGCGCTGGTCTACAGCAAGGCGGACACCGGCCGCTTCCCCACCGATGGCGAGGTCACCGCGCTGATCCGGAAGCGGTAGCGAGTCGCGTCCGCAGGGCCGCCGTCAGCGCCTCCAGCGCCTCCAGCGCCTCCAGACCGTCCGTTCCCAGCCGATCCACGACCCGCGCGAGCGGCTCCCCGGTGTCCGGCAGCCTCAGCTCCGGTGCGAGCTCGAGCAGCGGCACCGCCACGAAGGCCCGATGGCGCACGTCCGGATCGGGGAGGTCCAGCCCCCCACCGACGCGCACCGTGTCGCCGTGCAGCAGCAGATCGAGATCGATCGTGCGGCTGGCGAACCGATCCGCGGTGCGGCGCCGACCCAGCCTGACCTCGAGCTCCCGGAGCAGCGCCTTGAGCGGCCCCGGGGCCAGGTGGGTCCGCACGGCCCAGACCCCGTTCACGTAGTCCGCCTGCTCGGGCCGCCCCGCCGGCGCGGTCCGGTAGAACGTCGAGCTCCCCGTCACCTCCATCCGCGAAAGGAGTCCCTCGAGCGCGGCCGGGACGTGCACCTGTGGCTCGATGTTGGAGCCGACTCCGACGTAGCACGTCACCGGCGGCCGCTGGGTCGGGGGCTCAGCCACGTTCCCCAGCGCTGCGCTCGATCTCCACGCCGACGCTTCGCGCGAACCGCAGCGCGGTGGGCTTGTCCACCCGCACCCGCACCCGCTCGACCCGGGGGTCCTGCAGGCAGAGCTGCGCCACCCGCTCGGCGAGCCGCTCCACCAGCCGATCCTCCGAGGCCTCCACCGCGTCCATCACCCTCTTTTTCAGGGCGCGATAGTCCACGGTGTCGGCGAACTCGTCGCTGCGGCAGGCCCGGCGCAGGTCTGCGAAGAGCGTGATGTTGATCAGCGCGTCCTGCTTCTTCTCGCGCTCGTCGGGGTTGATTCCGACGATGCACCGCACGTGCAGATCCCGGATGTGGATCCGATCCAGAGGGGTTCGCTCGTCAGCCATCCTGCCTTCCTTTCAGATGCTGGCCTCCATCGACATAGATCACCTGCCCGGTGACGAAACCGCTCTGCACGAAAAACAGCACCGCCCGGACCACGTCCGCCGGGTCGCCGGTGCGGCCCAGTGGCAGTCGGTCGCCCAGCCGCTCGAACCGGTCCGGCTCCGCCCCTGCGGGGGGCAGGATCGCTCCCGGGGCGACCGCGTTCACCGTGACGTCGGGCGCGAGCTCCAGCGCCAGCAGACCGGTGAGCTCGTGCAGCAGGGCCTTGCTGAGCCCGTAGCCCACATACGCCGGATCCACGGGCGCCGCCACGCGGGTGTCGAGCAGGTTCACCACCCGGCCTCCCCGCCCCTGCCGCGCCAGGGACCGGGCCAGCTGAAACGGGGCATAGGCGTTGATCTGCACGTTCTCGGCAAGGGTCGCCGGGCTCAGCTCCGCCACCGTGCCCGGACGGAAGATCGACGCGTTGTTGATCAGGAAGTCCACGCCCCCCGCCCGCTCCACCGCCTGCTCCACGAGCTGCTCCGCCTCGGCCGCCACCGAGAGGTCCGCCCCGACCGTCCACGCCCGCACACCGCGCCCGCGCGCCGCACGGGCGGTCTCCTCGGCCTCCTCGGCCGACGTTTGGAAGTGCACCACCACGTCGGCGCCCGCGTCCGCGAGGCCGAGCGCAATGGCCCGCCCCACCCGGCGTGCCCCGCCGGTGACCAGCGCCGTCCGACCTGACAATGACCTCGACATGCCGACCTCCCGCCGCCAGGAACTCTAACACAGAATCGCAACACCCCCGTGGATCCGCCGCCCGGGCGCCGGGCTTGACAGCGACCTACGGCGGGTCGACAATTCATGCAATGCGTCGGCTCACGATTCTCATCAGCCTCCTGGCACTGTTCGTGTGCCAGGCGAACGAAACGCTGCACGAGCACTCCCTCGGTCACGTTGATCAGGACTGCGTCGCCTGCCACTCGAACAGCAATCCAGCGCATGAGTGTCTCGCGACGATCACGCTGGAGGCCCCCACCTACACCGTTGATGCGCCGCTGCCCTTGCTGGCTCGACCGTTGCTCCGCGCCGTCTCGCTGCTCACAGCACCCAAAACCTCCCCGCCGATCAGCTGACCGCCGAAACAGCTCTCGTTTCGACCAACAGCTTCAGCAGGCGCGCGTTTCTCGTAGCCGCCGGCGCGATATTCGGAGGAGGATTATGCGAAGGCTTCACTGTTCGCTGGTCTTCGGCCTGGGGATTGCCACAGCCGCCCCGTCCGTGATCGCCCAAGGACAGCCCCGGCAGGCGCCGCCGCCAACCGCCCAGGCCGCCCCACGGCCGAGCACTTCCCCACAGACGAAGACCCCCCCGCGGCCGGAGGCCTCCCCACGGTCGAAGGCCGCCCCGCGACCGGCGCGGCCGCCAACGCCACGGCTGCCCCGCAGTCGGTCCACCGAGGAAGCCACAGACGAAGAACTGCTCAAGGACTTGGAGCGGGACGTGGACGACGCTCCCAAGCAGAGAACGGCGGCAACGTCCGGCAGCGGCAAGCTCAGCCGCTTCATCCAGTCTCTGAATCCCGAGATCAGCGCCATTGCCAGCCTGGCCGGGGCATACTTCTACGATCACGTTCGACAGGGGAAGGGCAACGTCCTTTCCGCCGGGGGACACGACCCCCGCAAGAGCGGATTCCACCTGCAGGAGGTGGAGCTGTCACTGCAGGCCGCGGTGGATCCCTACCTGCGGCTGGACGTGTTCCTGTCCTTCAACACCCATGGGGTGCACCTGGAAGAGGCGTACTTCACGTCGCTCGGGATTCCCGGTGGATTCCAGCTCCGGCTCGGGCAGCTCAATCACCGCTTCGGTCGCTTCAACGCCAAGCATCTGCACACCTGGGATTTCGTCGACAGCGTCGCCCCCGCGGCCAGGCTGCTGGGGCCGGAAGGGCTCGGCGGCATCAGCGGCGAGGTGAGCTGGCTCCTGCCGCTGCCGTGGTACCTGCTGCTCTCGGTCGCCCTCACCACCCCTGCGGACAGCCACAGCTTCGTGGGCGACGGCGCGCGGAAATCAGGCTATCACATCCGCGATCCCAGGCACCTGCTGTACGTCTTTCATCTCGCGAGCTTCTTTGAGCTCGGCGCAGCCTGGGGGCTGTCACTCGGCCTGTCCTACGCCGTCGGCCCCAACAACAGCGGAGGCTACGCGCTGAACATGACGCAGCTGTTCGGGGTGGACCTGTTCCTCAAGTACCGACCGCTGCGAAGGCCCTACTCCGAAATCAGTCTGACCGCGGAGGGCTACGGCCGGCTCATGCAGGTGCCCGGGGACCAGCTCTTCGACTGGGGGCTCTACGCCCAGCTCTCCTTCCGACTGTCCAAGCGGTGGTTCCTGGCGCTGCGCTACGACACCGTGCAGATCGGGAATTCGGAACGACTGCTGGACTTCGACTTTGCGCAGGCCGGCGCCGATCCCGAATTCCCGACCACCCTGGACGACCAGCACCGCGGCTCACTCTCCCTGTCCTGGCAGCCGACCCACTTCAGTCAGATTCGAATCCAATACAACAACAACTGGACCCGACGGATCGATGACGAAGGCCACCCGGGCGCCTTCAAGCTGTCCCACGAGGTGTTCCTCCAACTGCAGGGGAACATCGGGGCCCACGGCTCGCATCCCTATTGAGGAGGCAGACCATGAGAAAACGCATGATCGCAACGCTCACGGCCGCCCTCCTCGGTGCAACCCTCTGGGGATGCGGTGAGGGCAGGTGGGGATCAGAGGTCCAGCTCTCCCTGGCCGCCACCGACCACGACGGGCAGCCCCTCGCAGCCGGAGACGAGCTGGAGCTGCACGACCAGGACTTTGCTGTAGAGGTGGACCGCGCCTGTGTGTCGGTGGAGCTGGTCGTCGTGACGCAGGCCGGAGGCGCCGAGGCCGGGGGCGGAGACTGCTACTGTCACGGCGACCCTCCCGAGTGCCACGGAGACTGCAGCGGTACGTCCACCAGCGACCCCGGAGCGGTTGTTGCTGAGATCGATGGCGTGGTGGACCTGCTCGCCGGGCCGGTGGAGCTGCTCCGCCGTGGCGCCGCGCCGGCGGACTACACCCAAATCATGCTGGCCTTCAGCGCACCCCATGAGCCGGTGGCTGATCCACCGCCGGCGTGCTCCGACATGGACGGCCGAACCTTTGTGCTCGAGGGAACCCTCGTGGATCTCGTCACCCTGGAGCGCCGGCCGCTGCGGATCGACCTGCGAGAGCCGGACCAGCTCACGAACCTGACCGCCGACCCCCCGGCCTCGGCCACCGACGAGCAGCCCGGCGCGCTGGCTGTCGGATTGGTGTTGGGGCACCTGCTGGGACACGTGGACTTCGCGGCCGTGGTGGAGGACGCCACGGGAACCATCACCATCGGCGGCGACCAGGAAGAGCACGAAGACGCCGCGCAAGAGCTGCTCCAAGGCCTCACCGAGGCCGGGAGCTTTGCCGTGTCTGTGGAGTAACAAAGATGAACCGAACGCCCGACACGCGCGTCTTTCTCGAGAGAATCTGACGGGCCGACGAAGGTTGCACTGGAGAGGAACCATGAAGAGAACACTCGCAGCCGCGCTGGCGTGCCTGCCGCTCCTGTGGGGCACCACGGCGCGGGCCAAGCTGAAGATCGTCTGCACGATCCCTGATCTGTGCGACATCGCAGCCAATGTGGGGGGGGACCTGGTGACGACCCGCACGCTCGGAAAGGGGTACCAGGACCCGCACTTCGTGGACCCCAAGCCGAGCTTTGCCCTGGCTCTTCGGAGCGCAGATCTGCTCATGCTCGTGGGGCTGGAGCTCGAGAAGGGCTGGCTGCCGCGGCTGATCACCGGCGCGCGCAACAGCCGCATCCACAAGGGGGGCAACGGCTACCTGGACTGCTCCACCGTGGCCAAGCTGCGGGAGGTCCCGACCACCAAGATCAGCCGCTCCATGGGGGACCTGCACCCGGGCGGAAACCCGCACTACTGGATGGACCCCCGGAACGGGGTCCGCATCGCCTACACCACCTACAAGCGGCTGTCGAAGCTGGACCCGGGCAACCGCGCGACCTACAAGCGCAACTACAAGCGCTACGCGCTGACGATCATCCGGTACGCGAAGCAGGCCCATAAGAAGCTGGCGCCCTACAAGGGCTCGTATCTCATCCCCTACCACCAATCCATGATCTACTTCATCGCCTGGGCAGGCCTGAGGCGGCTGGGCACCATCGAGCGGCTGCCCGGGGTCCCGCCGTCGGCGGCCCACCTGGCCAAGCTGCACCAGATCATCGCCAGCACCCCGGGGCGAAAGGTCATCGTGAGTGAAACCTACTACCCGGCCACGGCGGCCAAGCGGGTGGCGAGCAAGTTCGGGCTGAGCTATCTGCAGCTGGCCCACATGAAGGGCGGGCTCCCGTCAGCCACCACGTACCTCAAGATGATCACGCACAACGTGGATCGGGTGGTCGCTGCGCTCGCGCGCAGCAAGGCGAGGTAGTAGATTCCCCGTGGCGGGAGAAGCGAGCGATCCATGGCCGTGATCCACATGAACCGGGCAGTGGTCGGTCACCCGGGCGTCTGGCAGCTCGGGCCCATCGACCTGACGGTGGAGCGAGGCGCCTTCTGGGGCGTCGTGGGACCCAATGGCGCGGGCAAGACCACCCTGCTCCGCTCCCTGGTGGGGCTGCACCCGCTGATCTCCGGCACCTGCTCCCTGGACCAGGGCGCAGAGCGTCGGGGCGGGGTGAGCTATGTTCCCCAGCGGGACGCGCTGGATTCGATCTTCCCGGTGACGGCGCTGAACGTGGCCATGATGGGCCTCGTGCCGAGCCTCGGGTTCGGCCGCCCCTTTGTGTGGCAGCACCGCAGGCGCGCCCTGGAGTCCCTGGACCGGGTCGGCCTGCTCCCCCTGGCCAACAAGCCCTTCCGGCAGCTCTCGGGTGGAGAGCAGCAACGGATCCTGATCGCCCGAGCCACCGTCAGCGAGCCGGCGGTGATGCTCCTGGACGAGCCCACCGCGGCCATGGACGTGGACGCCGAGCGCGAGGTGCTCGACCTGATCGATCGGCTGGCCAAGCGGGAGTCCATCGCCGTGCTCATGGTCAGCCACAGCCTGCTCGCCGTGCGCCAGCACGCCGAACGGGTGATCCTGCTCAACCGGGAGCGGCAGCGGGTCCGGGTCGGCACCCCGGACGAGATCATCGGCACCGCGGCCGAGGGGGACCAGACGTTTCGCGTCGCGAGCTCCATGGACATCCCGGCCGCGCCGGAGGACGCGGTGTCATGACGGGCGCGACCCCACTGGGCGGGCTGGCCGCCTCCATCCTCGACGTGAGCCACGCGGGCGAGTTCCTGTCCAAGTTCACCGAGCTCTACCTGGACTCGTTCCTGGCGAACGTGATGATCGGTGTGCTGCTCGGCTCCCTCGGGTTGTTCGTCATCCTGCGACGGATCGTCTTTCTGTCGGCAGCCTTGTCCCAGGTGTCGGGAGCGGGCCTCGCCCTGGCGTTCTTCCTGGGCGCGATCTGGGCCCACCAGGAGGCGATCCCAGGGATCAGGCCGGTGGCGCCGCCGGACGAGAAGCTGGAAAACAACGTGCCGGAGGACGACGCGGACCGCGACATCCAGAACTTCCTGGACGACGACGAGTCCGCCAAACCGCGCGCGAAGTCCCCACCGTCCGATCCGAAGACCATGGGCGCCAAGACGCTCACCGGGCCCGCGCCCATGGGCGCCATTCCACCGGATCGGCCGGTGAAGCCACCGCTGCCACCGAAGCCGGGCAAGACAGCGCCTCCCATGGCCACCGGCCCGCCGGACGTGCCCACGGTGAGCCCTGCGGTGAAGCACGGCCGCCACGAGCCGATCCGCCCCATCTTCCTGTCGCTGATCCTCACGGCGCTGGTGGCGCTCCTGCTCTCCGAGTCCGGCCGCGGCCAGCGCCGCATGACCCAGGAGTCGGTGGTGGGCCTCGTGTTCATCCTCGCCTCGGCGGCCAGCATCATCCTGGCGCAGCTGGCCGAGAAGGGGGCCCACGAGATCGCCGAGCTGCTCTTCGGCACGGTGATCTTCATCCCCCCCGGCCAGCAGTACCTCATCTACGGCGTGGGCGCGGTGACGCTGGTGATCTACGCCGTGCTGTTCAAGGACTTTGTGTTCGTGTCCTTTGATCCGACCTCGGCCCGGGCGAGCGGCTTCCCGGTGCGCCTGACCAACGGCATGCTGTTTTTACTTATCGCAGTTAGCATCGCCATCTGCACCCGCGCCGTGGGCGCCATGCCGGTGTTCGCGCTGACCGTGCTCCCCCCTGCCGCGGCCCTGCTGATCCACGACCGGATGCTCCCCGCGATGATCACCTCTGCCGGGGTCGGCGCCGTCGCGGCCGCCGGGGGCTACTTCCTGTCGGGTCTGCTGAACCTGTCCGCCGGGCCGCTGATCGTGATCGTGGGCAGCCTCATCGTCGGCGTCACCTGGCTGGTCCGGACCATCCTCAACAAGGTGGTCGCCCTGCGCGCCCGCCGGCAGAGCGAGCAGGCGGGGTGAGCCTCACCGGGAGCCCCTCCGGGAGCCTCACCGGGAGCCCCTCCGGGAGCCTCTCCGGGAGCCCTACCGAGAGCCCTACCGGCAGCCTCTCCGGGAGCCTCTCCGGAATCGCGGCGCGACGCCTCGGTCCGACGCTCCCAGCCGCGCTGCTCCTGGCCGCGCTGCTCCTGGTCACGCTGCTCCTGGCCGCGCTGCTCCTGACCGCCTGCCCGCGGTCCCTGCCGCCCCCCGGCCCGCCGCACGACCGCGCGCCGGTTCCGCCGCCCCGCCTCACCGTCCGCTTCTTCGCCGCCGGCAACGCCGACTCGATCCTGCTGTCCACCTCTGCGGGTCACCGGGTGCTCGTGGATGCCGGCCTCGCCATGGAAGGGAACCACCTGGTGCGTCGCCGGCTGCTCCGCTTCTTTCGCGAGCAGCGGATCAAGAAGCTCGACTACTTCGTGGTGACCCATCCCCACCCGGATCACTTCGGCGATCCGGTGCAGCTCCGGCGCCGCGTGGCGTTCCCGTCCATCCACACCAACGCCGATGGAGCGGTCCTGCTCCGGACCCTGACGCTGCGCCTTCGCCTCGCGGCCGGCTCTCCCGTGAGCATCGTCACCCTCCGGCAGGGAGACCACCTGGAGCTCGGCCGGCTGCAGCTCCGGGTCCTGAGCCCTTCCCGCGCCGCCAAGCCGCCCCTGCAGGTGAGCAGCCCGGGCGAGCAGAACGAGCGCTCCCTGGTGCTCATGGCGCAGTATGGAAGCCACCGCTTTCTCCTGGCCGCCGACCTCGGCTACGCCGGAGAGCGGACGCTGCTCGACACGGGGCTGCCCCTGCGGGCCGACGTGCTCAAGCTGGGCCACCATGGCCAAGGCTCCACCTCCGACGCCTGGCTCCGGCGGGTCCGTCCGAAGTTCGCCGTGGCCACCTGCGGACACGACGCCCTGGGCAGCAGGCGCGAGCTGTCCCGGGCGCTCCTCACCCGCCTGAACCTACACAAGGTGAAGCTGCTGCGCACCGACCGACACGGAGACGTGGTCTTCGAAACCGACGGGCGCAACCTCCGCTGGGAGACGTACCCGAGCCACGTCTTTCGCCCCCGTCCGACGATTCCCGCCCGTTAGTACCGTTCCGATTCGAATCCCGAGGTCCGGAGGGTGCGGGCTTTGGAGGCGAAGCAGCCGGTGGTTTCGACGGAGCCGACGATCTCGCGCCACCCCGGCTTCTCGGAGCGGTACCAGCCGGTCTTGGCCGTGCCGTTGTCGAACTCGAGCCGCAGCTTGAGCCGCCGGCGCTGGGCCGTGTGCCGCTTGTAGAGGAACTGGTAGTGGATTTGGCAGCCCTTCCGCCAGGTCTGGATGTGGCGGTAGTAGACGTCCCCGGAAGAGCCCCAGCGGTTGAAGGTCACCTTGCCCAGGAACTCCCGCCCGTCCTTCGGCACGGCCCGGGGTGGGTCCCCGAGCACGTCGAAGCTGACCTGGACCAGCCGCTTGGCGGCCTTGATCCAGCAGCCGGGCGTGTCCAGCTCGCCCTCGGCAGACTGCGGGCCGCCCTGGGACGTGGCCACCCACGGCATGGCCGTGGCCGCGGGCCCCGCGTCCAGCTTGATGTGGAGCCGCAGCTTGATGGGGTTGGTCTTCGCCCGCCAATACTTGGCCTGGTAGCCGATCTTGCACCCAGCTCGCCAGACCGTCACCTTGGTCACGTACACGTCCTTGCGCGCGTCCCAGGCCTTGAGATCGAGCGAGCCGAAGACGGACCGGCCGGCGGGTTGGGCTTGCGCGTCCGAGGGCAGCGCGCACACGAGCAGCAGGCACAGGGGGAGGATTCGTCGCATGAGGGCTCCTGGGCTCAGCGCGCCGGGATCAGGTCTGCGAAGCGGAACTCCAAATACTCGTTCTCCGCGGCATTGACCCAGGTGTCCCCGGTTCCGCTCTCAAAGGTCGCGTACATCACGAGGTTGGTGAGGTCGTAGACCACGGCAAAGATGCACGAGTCATCATCCCCCACCACGGAGTTGATCGTCATCGCCTGCTCCACTCCGATGAGCGTCTTGGCGCCGCCGTTGTCCGGGATCACGGTTTCGGACTGCCACTCGAAGGCCGTGCCTTCGTAGTACGCCCTCAGCATGTCGTGGTGCGGCCGGTAGCGATTCCGATAGGCGCCGGACAGGTGGGCGTAGTGGTTGTTGGAATCGCGCTGCGGCCCGTTGGACGCGAACTGCCAGCGCCGCACGTGCTTGGCCATCGCGGTGTCGGCGCGGTACACCGCGCAGGAGAGGGGAAGGCCGTTGGGGAACGGCTCCCCCGCCGGATCCGGGATGAGCAACCCGGTCGCGTCGTAGACGAAGTCGCCGCTGCCGTCCACCTCGAAGGTGCGCACGATCCCCGAGGCGTCAACCTCGTAGGCGGCACCCTCAGGGTTCGCCATGTCCGGATCGTCCACGCTGTTCCAGACATTGGCCACGCTGCCGTCGAAGGCGAACTCGTACAAACGCGCGATCGGCTCACAGCTCGGCGCCGGGCCGTTCCGGAACATGCCGGCGTACACACCCGAAGATTCCAGCGCGACCGCCTCGGCCCCCGCCCCGCCGCCCGCGGGATCGCCATAGGCGAGCAGCAAGTTCGCGCCGATGGTCGCCGGCCGCTTCATCCCGTCATCGATCCCGTCAGCAAAGTACGGCTCTGCATCATCCAGACCATCTGAGTACGCCATGATCTCGCGGAGCCGAAGCAGCCCCGGCGACGCGTGAATTCTCATCATCGAGCTCGACGCCTCCACCGAGCTGACAGAGAGCCCGGTCTCGCTCATCCCTGCCAGGGCGCCGAGGAAGCCGACGTACCCCACGGTCATGTAGGCGGCGCCGTCGTCAGGCACGAAGATCGTCACCAGGTTGGCCGAGCTCAGGCCGATGTCCGCGGACCAGTCCATGGTGCGGGTGGCGATCATGCCGCCGTCGGTGCGATCCCCCCAGGCGGCAAAGAACGCGCAGGCAAAGGGCGGCAGCGCGCGGGCGAACTCGTCCAGGAAGATGCTCGGCATGAACCGCCCGTCCATGGCGTCGCGCCGCTCCCGCTCCAAGGCGTCCTGCGCGTCGGCCTCGCCGTAGTACAGGAGCAGCTCCTCGGTGTACCCCTCGCTGAAGAAGTCGTTCATGGCGCCCAGGTCATCATCGATGGCGCCGGCCACCTCGCCGAGCTCGAGGATCCAGCGCACCACGTTGTACACCTGCAGGGGATCGGGGTGGTTCGCCGCCGTGGCGCCGTCATAGATCCCGTTCATCTCGTCGAGGAATCTCTGGGGCACGTTGGGCTCCATGTGATTCCAGCCGAGATCCAGGTACCCGGTGAAGATGTCCGTGGCGAGCTCCGGGTCCAAGCCGATCTCTTCGCCGATGTACGGCATCATCACGTCTTCCCACATCCGGGTCACCTGTTGGCCCAGCAGGTAGCCGTACTGGTAGCCCATATCGTAGTAGGAGCCCTGCACGCGGATGACCTGCAGCGTGCCAAAGGACGCCTCCACCTCGGCGAGCAGGCCGTTGTCCACCCAGCCGACCACCGTGCCCATAGGGAAGTCCGGTGGATTGTTGTTGTTGCCGCCGCCGTCGTCGTCGCCGCAGGCGCCAAAGAGCAGCAGGGCCGAAAGACACATGGGGAAACAGCGGTGACGCAGCAACGGAACGCTCAGTCTCGTAGAAAAATGCATTTACAACTCCTTCTCATCCAGGCCTTCCATTATGCCCAACTCAGCCCACTTCGTGCAACCATAGGCGCGGCATCGCCGTTCTTTCCCGCGTAACCCCGTTCTTGACCGCTTGGCCGCAAGCACGCAGTTGCAAGTCCGCAGCCGAAGGTGCATTGCTCAATGGTCGAGACCCAGTCTGATTCGTTCTACGCACCTGCCCGCAGCCAGCCCCTGCTCCGCCGGCAAGTCGTGCCGCCGGCCTTCACGTCTCGCGCCCGGCCCTGCCCGCGCGGCAGCCGGGTCGTTACGCACCCGAGCTTGACTAATAAGACTTAGTCATCTAGCTTAGTCATATAGGGAGCGTTGCAATGACCGAGTACAATATCCACAAGGCGAAGACCCACCTCTCGCGCCTGATTCGAGACGCTCTCAATGGTGAGGAGATCATCATCTCCAAGGGGAACCGGCCGATGGTCAAGCTGGTTCCACTACCAGGGGCTCGCGCTGAGCGCCGCCTCGACGGTGCGGCGGACAACATTCAGATCGCGGATGATTTCGATGAGCCCCTCGAAGACTTCGGGGAGTACGTGCAATGAATCTCCTGCTGGACACGCACGCGTTCCTCTGGGCCATCAGCGACAGCTCCAAGCTCAGCAGCACGGCCAGACAGTGCTTCCTCGATCCGGGGAACAGGCTCGTCTTCAGTGCGGCCAGCCTGTGGGAGATCGCGATCAAGCAGAGCCTCGGTAGGCTCTCCGGGCCTCGCCCCATCCTGGAGGTGGTCAAGCAGGAGTTGCGTGTCAACGGGATCTCCTGGCTCGGGATCGAGCCGGAGCACTGCCAGCACGTCGCCGGGCTCCCCTTCCATCATCGCGATCCCTTCGATCGCATGCTCGTCTCCCAGGCCCTCCGGGGATCCCTCCAGGTGCTCAGCGCCGACGCGCAGCTCGACGCCTATGGCATCGAGCGCATCTGGTAGCGCGTCTGGCAGACCGACTCCTGCTGTCCGGCGTCCCTGATTTCTTTCCCGTCGGGTGCGGAAGCTCGATCCCCCCCAGGGGCCTCGGCGATGTCGATTGCCGGCGGCTACAGCGCGGCATCCACCTCGCAGCGGCCGAGGACTGGCTCACGATCCGATAGCAGTGGAAATGGAGCCTCGGGCGAAGTATACCGACAGGCATCGGACACTCACTCGGAAGCATCGGACACTCACTCGGAAGAACTCCAGAAAGGAACGGCCCATGAAGATCCCCATCACCACCGTCAGCGACGACCAGCGCAAGCCCGTTCCCTCCGACGACAGCAAGCTCGGGTTCGGCCAGTACCTCACCGATCACATGTTCATGCTGGACTACGCGCCGGACCGGGGCTGGCACGACCCGCGAATCGTGCCCTACGGGCCCCTCAGCCTGGATCCTGCGGCCCTGGTGCTGCATTACGGGCAGGAGATCTTCGAGGGTCTGAAGGCCTACCACGGACGGGACGGCGGCGTCCGCCTGTTCCGCCACCGGGAGAACCTGGAGCGGCTGAACCGCTCCTGTGACCGGATGGTCATTCCGGCGCTGGACGTGGACCTGCTCAGCGACGCCGTCCGGCAGCTCGTGCTCCTCGAGCGGGAGTGGATCCCCCGCACCGAGGGGTGCTCGCTCTACATCCGCCCCACGGTGATCGCCACGTCGGCCATCCTGGGCGTGCGCCCGTCCCCGAACTATCTGTGCTACGTGATCGTGGGCCCGGTGGGCGCCTACTACCCCGAGGGGTTCAACCCGGTGGGCATCTGGGCCTCCAGCGAGTACGTGCGCGCGGTCCGCGGCGGCGTGGGGGAGGCCAAGACCGGCGGGAACTACGCCGCGAGCCTCAAGGCCCAGGCCGCCGCGCAGGCGGCCGGCTACAGTCAGGTGCTCTGGCTGGACGCCCTGGAGCGCCGGTACGTGGAGGAGGTGGGCACCATGAACATCTTCTTCAAGATCGACGGCACGGTGATCACCAGCCCGCTCACGGGATCGATCCTGCCCGGCGTCACCCGCTACTCGGTGCTCACGCTGCTGGAGCGCTGGGGCGTCCCGGTGCAGGAGAGACTGCTCGGCATCGACGAGATCTTCGAGGCCGGCCGGCAGGGCACCCTGGAGGAGGTCTTCGGCTCGGGGACCGCCGCGATCATCACCCCGGTGAAGGAGATCGCCTACCAGGGCGACAAGCTCCCGGTGGGGGACGGCACCACCGGCCCCGTCGCCCAGAAGCTCTACGACACCATCCTCGGAATCCAGTACGGCTACGGCGAGGATCCCTTCGGCTGGGGCGAGCGCATCGACGCGTAGCG
Source organism: bacterium (assembly GCA_043825095.1). Taxonomy (GTDB): domain Bacteria; phylum Myxococcota_A; class Polyangia; order HGW-17; family JAJRWW01; genus JBDRSE01. Next base: position 17,460 of record JBDRSE010000125.1, on the reverse strand, counting down.
TGCCGCGTCACACTCGCGGCTACTCGTCGCGGTCGGGGGACTGCTCCAGGGCCGCGTCTGGAATCTCGTGGCCCTTTTCGCGCTTCGCCTGCATGTAGCGGACGTTGTGCTCGGTGAAGCCGACCACCAGGGGCACGGTTTCCCGGACCTCGATTCCGCCGCGGGTGAGGTCGGCGACCTTGAGCGGGTTGTTGGTCAGCAGCCGGACGCCGCGGTAGTCGGGCCGCAGCGCCCGCAGGATCACCGCGGCGTCGAGGAAGTCCCGGGAGTCCTCGGGCAACCCGAGGGAGGCGTTGGCTTCGTAGGTGTCCTGCCCCATGTCCTGAAGCAGGTAGGTGACCGCCTTGGCCCACAGGCCGATCCCGCGCCCCTCGTGACTGGACATGTAGACCACGCCGCCCACTCCCTCGTCCACGATCCGGCGAAAGGACTCGTGGAGCTGCGGCCCGCACTCGCAGCGGCGGGAGCCGAACACGTCCGAGGTCATGCAGCACGAGTGCACCCGCACCAGGGGCGCCTCGGCCCGCTCGAACTCGCCGTGGGTGAGCAGGGAGCTGACCTGCATGAAGGTCGACAGGAGCGGCACCAGATCCTGGGTGTCGCTGCGTCGCACCCGCGCGGCCACCTCGCGGATGAGTCCGTACTCGCTGTGCCTCACAAAGGCGTACCACCGGAAGGGCGCCTCGGAGCCATCCTCGAGGGAGATGGGCAGGGGCACCGGTCCGAGGATGGAGAGATAGGGCGCCTCGGAGCCCTCCGGGAGCGGGCGGCCGTCGGCGTCCACGTGCCTGAGCACCTTCTGGGACAGCAGCAGCTCGACGACGGATGGATCGATGTAGCTGAACACTGCTACCCCTTCACCACGAAGTTGACCAGCGGCGTCTTCCCGGGACGCGCCGGCACGAAGATCTCGCGCACCAGCTCCTTGCCCTCGAGGAACCCGAGGATCTTGTCGTCCCCCCGGGCGAGGGCGAAGGCCTCGTCTTTTTCGATGGTGGTCGGCACCTGCAGCCGCGCCCGCACCTTGCTGTTGACCTGCACCACCAGCTCGATCTCCGGGTCGGAGGCGAGCCTTTCATCGAATTCGGGCCACGGCTCGTAGGCCAGGGTCTGGTCGTGCCCCAGCTTCTCCCAGAGCTCCTCGGCCACGTGCGGCGCAAAGGGAGCCAGGAGCAGCAGATAGGTGCTCAGCACGCCGCGGGGACGGACCTTTTGGGCTGTGAGGCCGTTGACGAGCTCCATGAGCCGGGCGATGGCGGTGTTGAAGCGCATCCCGTCCAGATCGTGGGTGACCGCCCGGATGGTCTTGTGCAGGAGCCGCTGGAGCTCCTCGTCGGGCTCACGGTCCTGCACCGTGTCGAGGAGCGCGCCGTCCTCGTCGCAGAACAGCCGCCAGGTCCGCTCGAGCCAGCGCCGCACGCCCATCACGTCCTTGGTGGACCACGGCTTCACCACCTCCAGGGGCCCCATGAACATCTCGTAGCAGCGGAAGGCGTCCGCGCCGTGCAGGGCGATGATCTCGTCGGGGTTGACCACGTTGCCCCGGGACTTGCTCATCTTCTCCCGGTCCTCCCCGAGGATGAGCCCCTGGTTCACCAGCCGCTGGAAGGGCTCGTCCGTGGACACGTACCCGAGATCGAAGAGCACCTTGTGCCAGAACCGCGCGTAGAGCAGGTGCAGCACCGCGTGCTCGGCCCCGCCGACGTAGAGGTCGACGGGCATCCAGTAGCGCTCCTTGTCTCTGTCCCAGCCCGCCCGGTCGTTGTGCGGGTCGATGAAGCGCAGGTAGTACCAGCAGGAGCCGGCCCACTGCGGCATGGTGTTGGTCTCACGCCGCGCTGGCGCCCCGCTGGGGGCCGTGGTTTCGAGCCAGTCGGTGGCCAGGGCGAGCGGGCTCTCCCCCGTGTTCGACGGCGCGATGCGCCGTAGCTCCGGCAGCGTGAGGGGGAGCTGATCCTCCGGGACGGTCGTGACGGTGCCGTCCTGCAGGTGCAGCAGCGGAAAGGGCTCGCCCCAGTACCGCTGGCGGGAAAAGACCCAGTCCCGGAGCTTGTAGTGCACCGACGCCGTGCCCAGCCCTCTGTCCTCGAGCCAGGCCGTGATCTTCTGCTTGGCCGCCTCCACGTCCAGGCCGTCGATGAGCCCGGAGTTCACCAACACGCCGTCCCCCACGTAGGCCTGCTGGGAGATGTCTCCGCCGGACACCACCTCCGCGATGGGCAGGTCGAACTTGGTGGCGAACTCGTAGTCCCGCACGTCGTGGGCGGGCACCGCCATGATGGCGCCGGTGCCGTAGGAGATGAGCACGTAGTCCGCCACCCAGATGGGGATCCGCGCGTCGTTGACCGGGTTGACGGCAAAGGCGCCGGTGAACACGCCGGTCTTCACCTTGGCGAGATCCGTGCGCTCGAGATCGCTCTTGCCCCGGGCCTGATCGCAGTAGGCACGGACCGCGTCGGCCTGCTCGGCCGTGGTGACCCGGTCCACCAGCGGGTGCTCCGGGGAGAGCACCATGTACGTCGCGCCGAACAGCGTGTCCGGACGAGTCGTGAACACGCGGATGACCTCGTCGTGCTCGGGCAGCGCGAAATCCACGTCCGCGCCCTCGCTGCGACCGATCCAGTCCCGCTGCATCTGCTTGATGCCCTCGGGCCAGTCGAGCTGGTCCAGGTCCGCGAGCAGACGGTCGGCGTAGGCGGTGATCCGAAGCATCCACTGGCGCAGCGGGCGTTTCTCCACCGGACCCTGACACCGCTCGCAGACCCCCTCCTTCACCTCCTCGTTGGCGATGCCGGTCATGCAGCTGGTGCACCAGTTGATGGGCGCCTCGGCCTGATAGGCCAGCCCCTGCTCGAAGAGCTTGAGGAAGATCCACTGGGTCCACTTGTAGTACCCGGGATCCGTGGTGTTGATCTCGCGGTCCCAGTCGTAGGAGAAGCCGAGACTCTGGATCTGCCGCCGGAAGTTGCTCACGTTCACCCGGGTGGCCTCGGCCGGATGCACGCCGGTCTTGATGGCGTAGTTCTCCGTGGGGAGGCCAAAGGCGTCCCAGCCCATGGGGTGCAGCACGTTGTAGCCACACATGCGCCGGTAACGGCAGAGGATGTCCGTGGCGGTATAGCCCTCGGGGTGTCCGACGTGCAGGCCGGCGCCGGAGGGGTAGGGGAACATGTCGAGCACGTAGAACTTGGGGCGCGCGCCCCCATCCTCGGCGCGAAAGGTCCGATGCTCCAGCCAGTAGGCCTGCCACTTCTTGTCAATGCTGAGGTGATCGTACGGTACACTCATGTTTTAACCTGCGCCGGGGGATGATCGAAGGGGTCGGGCTACGGGAAGGGCGGGAACTCCTGATACATGATCATGTCCTCCATTTTGCGCCAGAGCTCGGCCATGTAGTTGGACATGATGTAGATGTCGTGCTTCTTGCCGGCGAGGTCCGTGGCGTGGTCCCGGAGGATCGCCTCCTGGACGAACCCCATGTCCTGCAGCATCTTCTTGAGCCGCACCTGGTCGTCGAGCACCTGATAGATCAGCTTGTCCAGGCCCTGGGCCGACGCGACCTCGATGAGCTCCATGATCAGGATGCCGCCCAGTCCCGTGGGGGACCACTGGGGCCGGAGGCTGTACTTGAGCTCGCCCACGTGCCGGGCCCAGCCGTGGTGCATGATCCGCAGCGAGCACTCGCCCACGAGCTCCTTCTCCGCGGCGTCAAAGGCGCCCATGACCACCATGCGACCGAGGTCGAGCTCCTCGAGGAAACGCTGCAGGATTTTCCGGTTCGTGTTGTCCTGGCGCAGCCGCAGTCGGGTTTCGGGCGGCAGGCTGCGATAAAAGACCAGCAGCGCCTCCTCATCCTCGTCCGTGAGGGGTCGGATCACCACCTCCACGTCGTTGTTGAGCACCCGCCTGTCCGGATACCGTCCCTGAAATCCCAGATCCACACCCAGCTTCATCGCCTAGGCCCTCCCATAATTCTCGATTCCGTACTCGTATCCCATGTCAAAGGCCCGTCCATTCAGCGTCTCGGTGCCCCGGGGCACCGAGTGCAACACCGCCTTGCGGACCGCGTCTCGCGGCACCACGGCAGCCACGGCGGCGAAGAAACCGACCATGACGATGTTGAGTACGATCCGACGCCGAAGATCCTCGGCGATCTTCGTGGCCGGAATCCCGAACACCTGCACGCCCTCCGGGAGCTCCTCGAGGGTCACCAGGTCCTTTTCGTAGATCAGCTTCCCCCCTGGCTTCAGGGTGGGCAGGTAGATCCGCAACGCCTGCTGAGACATGGCCACGAGCACGTCGGGATGCTTCACGTAGGGATAGAGAATCTGCTCGTCCGACAGGATCACCTGCGCGCTGCACGCGCCGCCCCGGGCCTCCGGGCCGAAGCTCTGCATGAGCGTCGCGTGCTTGTTCTCGAAAATGGAAACAGCGCGTCCGAGGATCATCCCCGACAGGATGACTCCCTGGCCGCCGAACCCGGCGATGCGCACTTCTGTGACGCCTTGTTGTTCCATCTCACACCTCCGACGCGTCGGAGCGGGCTGAGCGGCCCGCCGGGATCAACGGCCGTCTCCGCTGGGGTTCCGCATCGTCACCGGACCGTAGGGCCGGAAGCGCTCCCTGCCGATCGCCTTGGTCATGGCGTCGTTGTAGACGTCCAAGAAGGCCTCGCGTGGGCGGTCCTTGAACTTCCCCACGACGATGGGCCCATTCTTTAGATCCACGGTGGCCGCGTCCGTGGTCAATCCGTCGCGCCGGACCGATTTCTCTTTGAATATCCTCATGATGTCCAATCCGTCCCCCAAGCGGTTCCGCCTCCCGAACAGCGTCGGGCACGGGGACAGGACCTCAACAAACGAGAAGCCGTTCTTGGTCAGCGCCTCTGTCATTGTAGCGACCAGCGGCCGGACATGGAAGGTGGTAAAGCGGGCCACGTAGGAGGCGCCGCTGGAGTCCGCGAGGTGCGCGAGGTTGAATGGCGACTCCAGGTTCCCGTAGGGGGTGGTGGTCGCCATGGAGAATTTCGGTGACGTCGGGGCCACCTGGCCGCCCGTCATTCCATAGGTGAAGTTGTTGACGCAGATCACCGTGATGTTCACGTTGCGCCGCGCCGCATGGATGAAGTGGTTCCCCCCGATGGCGATCAGATCTCCGTCTCCTGAAAACACCACCACGTGCAGCTCCGGGTTGGCCAGCTTCAGCCCGATGGCAAAGGGGATCGCCCGGCCGTGGGTGGTGTGAAAAGAGTCCACCTTGAGGTAGCCCGCCACCCGCCCCGTGCAGCCGATGCCAGAAACCACCGCGAGCTTCTGCCGGGGAATCCCACTCTTTTCGATCGCCCGCACGAAGCAGTTGACCGACGTCCCGATGCCGCATCCGGGGCACCAGATCGACGGCATGCGATCCATTCGCAGCCACTCCTCCATGGGGGAGTTCACCGGGATCGCCTGCAGGGCCTGGGTGTCTCGACTGCTCATGCCTGCGCCTCCTCGATGGCCTTCAGAATCACCTGGGGATCGTGCACCGCTCCGCCCGCGTGGGGCACGCACCGTACCGGGGTCCGGCCGCCGACCACGCGCTCCACCTCGAGCACGACCTGGCCCAGGTTCAGCTCCGGCACCACCACCGCGCGCACACCTGGCTGGGAGGCGAGCTCCCGCACGAGCCGCTCTGGAAACGGCCAGACCGTGATCAAGCGGAGGTGCCCCACCTTGATCCCAGCCCGGCGTGCGTCCCGGATGGCGCGCTCGGAGACGCGGGAGGTGATGCCATAGCTGATGACGAGGACCTCACAGCCCTCTACCTCCGACTGCTCGACCTTGGTAATCGCTTCCACGTCGGCGTTCACCTTGTTGACCAGGCGATGGAGCAGCTCGTCCTGGCATTCCGCGGTCATGACCGGATAGCCCCGCTCGTCGTGGGTCAGTCCGGTGATGTGAAAGTAGTAGCCCTGGCCCGTCGGCGCCATGGGCGGGACCATGCCCTCGCTGGAGTCGTAGGGCAGATACTCCTCCGGGGTCTTGTCCGTGTACCGGCGAACCTCGACCTCGATCTCGTCGGCATCCGGGATCACCACCTTCTCCAGCATGTGTCCCACCGCCTCGTCGAGCATGAGCATGACCGGCGTGCGGTACCGCTCCGAGAGGTTGAAGGCCGTGATCGTCAGATCGAATGCTTCCTGGGGCGAGTTGGGGCAGAGCGCGATGCTGGGGTAGTCCCCATGGGAGCCCCACCGGGCCTGCATCATGTCGCCCTGGGCCGGCAGCGTCGGGAGCCCTGTGGAGGGGCCGCCCCGCTGCACGTTCACCCACACCGTAGGCGTCTCCGTCATCACGGCCAGCCCGATGTGCTCCTGCATCAGGGAGATCCCCGGTCCGGAGGAAACGGTCATCGCCTTGACCCCCCCCCAGGCGGCGCCGATGATGGCGATGGATGACGCCAGCTCGTCCTCCATCTGGACGAACATCCCACCGACCAGGGGGAAGCGCGCGGCGAGCCGCTCCACCACCTCGGTGGAGGGGGTGATCGGATAGCCCGCAGAAAATCGACACCCGGCGGCGATGGCACCCTCGGCGCAGGCGATGTCCCCGTCGATGAAGTGCGTTCCGGTGAGTACCGCTTCTTTCACTGAGTGCATGGTTCTACCGTCCTCGGCTCGGGGTTCGCATCACACAGACCTCGGCCTGAGCTGACTTCTATGCCGTCAACGCCCATTCCGGGTGCCGCGGACACCATGGATCGCAAAATCCGGGCACAGGGTGCCACACAGGTCGCACCCCCGACAGGCCTCTGGGTCCACCACCACCGGGAAGTGATACCCTTTGCGGTTGAACTGGCTGGACAGACTCAAATTTCCGCTCGGACAGAAGGCAACGCAGAAGCTGCATCCCTTGCAGCGCTCGGTGTTGATCTCCGTGCGACCGCGTTTCTTGGGCAGCTTCTTCGGGGTCGCGTTCTGTTCGTCATCCGCCATGGTCTTTTCCTCTGGCGCCTGGGCGCCTACTCCTGGAATGTGACCCAATCACCTCGCTGTCAACTCCGGATGTCGATCCAGCCGGGTCGCGCGCCCATCCATTGGGTGGTCACTTCCTGCGCTTCCGCTTTCCGGACCGCCGCCGCGGCTCGACAACGGCCCGGCTCGGCCGGTTGGAGGTCGGGGTCTCGGACGTCCTGGGTACATGCAGAAAACCGAAATAGCAGAGCAGGCCGCTGGTGGTGAGCAGGATCAGGCCCTGCCAGTACAGCCGGAGCGTGATCCACAGGAGCCCCAGCACAGCGAGTGCGATGGCGGCCACCAGGGCGTCTCTCCGATAGGATGGCTTGGCCTCAGTGTTCATCGCAGACAGCGCTGCCGCTCAAGTTGTGGCGCCGCAGCGCCCGGCAGTACTGTAGCTTTTCACACACAAGCACCAACATTGCGATAAATCAAGCTGAATCGACCGTTGTTTCAAGGGGTAGGACCTCACCGGCGCAGCTCAGCGGCGGGTAGGCAGACTCGATGGGGCCAGTACCGCCTCGACAGGGTAGTGATCAGAGGCCGCGTCTCCCAGGACCTGAGCGTCGACACACCGGAAGTGCTTCGAAAAAAAGATGTGATCCAGTCGGGAGCGGAAGGTGTACAGCGACGTTTTCCAGCGCCAGGTCGGCGTTTTTCGGTCAACCTTCGCCAAGGCTGAACGCATGCCACGGCCACGAATCCAACGGATTGCCGGACCGGCCGCCTCGTTGAAGTCCCCCAGCACGATCAGCGGGTAGCGATTGGGAACACGCCCAACGTACAGCTGCAGCTCGCGCAGACGAATGGACCGGGTATAGAAGTATGCCGCCGGGACCGAGGACAGCTTCCCGCTGTCGCCGATGGGCGGTCGGAGATGCACGTTGAGCAGGTAGACCTGGCCATTGTTCGACCGCACCTTGACGAGCCACGCCGGAAACCATCCCCGGGCAGGGGGTTGGAACACGGCGACTGTCTGAAGCGGCCATCGGGACAAGAAGGCCATTCCGCCCGCGCCCCGACCGTGCCGAAAGCGCATGATGGGGTACCGCGATCCGAGTCGGCGTCGAAGCTCGCGCTCCCAGCTCGGTGTGGTCTCCTGGAGCGCCACGACATCGGCATTCGTGGCGAGAATCACACGGGCGGAGCGGGCCATGTCCACGCCCCCGAAATTGACGTTGAACGTGACCACCTTGAGCTGATCGGAGCGATGCTTTAGGGTCGGCGGCGCCCGATGCTGGGCAGGATGACACTGCGAGACCATCCCGATCCATAAAACCGGCAGCAGAATTCTCATGTTCGGAGCTCCTTCGATGCTCTAAAAAACGCACCGAGAGCGAGCAGGTTCTGAGCTTGGCTCGGTTTTTTGACTTCCCGGCGCCCCAATGGTATTTCTCAAGGAAAGTCCGATGGATATTGACACCTTCCTAAACGAGCTGTCGCGGCTGCAACGCGAATTTGGTCGCGGTGAGCAAAACCTGGCCTCCTTCGAGTGCAGGGGTTGCGTGGGCTGCTCGAAATGCATGTTCTGCGAGGACTGCACCAGCTGCCACGGCTGCACCCATTGCAGTCGCTGCGCCGACTGCACCGGGTGCTCCCACTGCCATGACTCGGAGCGCTGTCACGGCTGTGCCTACTGCCGCGACTGCCTCCACTGCCTGGGGGGCTCGTACCTCGTCAAGTCCCAGGACTGCGTGGACTGCACCTACTGCTACGGCTGCGTCGGGCTCATCAAGAAAGAGTTCCACGTCCTGAACGTGCGGTACCCGAGAAAAGAGTACTTCGAGCTCGTCGCCGAGCTGGACGACGCCCTGGCCCGACGGCGGTGACCGGATCGATCTCCGGGGCCCCTTTGCTCGGTGCCGATACCACAGCGACAGCTCCGCCGCTCCGCGGTGGAACACACCCCTCCGGTCCCCTCAAGGGGTAGCCCACCGGCGCGGGGGCGCTGTGTCGTCTACCACGAGAACGGTTACAGGCGCTGCTTGCCCGCGTTGGTGATGCGATATTCGAGCGCCCCCCGACGGCTTCCCTCTCGGGGTCGGGTCTCGATGGTGTTCTGGCTGCGTGCGCGGATGACCTTGCGCACGTTCCCGGGCAGGATCGGAGTGCCGGCCGCCTCGCCCGCGTCCGAGATCTCCTTGGCGCTGAACCAATGGCCCTCATCCGTGGCGAGGAGCTCGAGCACCCGCACCAGCTGATCGGGACGCTTCTTCGCGCCCCGCTTGGCCGCGGCGCCGCGGGTCTTGCGCGCCTTGGGCTGGGAGGCCGTCCGAGTCACCTTTTTTTCCGCCGGGGGGGCGGTGGGCGTCACCGCTGCGGGGCGCTCCACTGGCGGGCTGTAGCTCGTGTAGGACATCCCGGGATCATCCGGCTTGGAACGAAGCCGCTCCGAGGCGACGGCAACGATCTCGAAAAACAGGCGCACCGCTTTCTCGCCCGTCTCCAGGGCCGTCTGCTTCGCGTCTTTCAGTAGATCAATCATCACTCCACCCCAATTTGGGTTACCAAGGCACCCATTGTCGCCACAGGATATGATCACACTCAAGCTCGTTCGTCAAGGATTCGAATCCGGATCCACCCACCGTTTCGGAGCGCCGCAGGGGGAAGAGCTTGCCAGGTTGGATTCGTTCCATCTATACTCGGCGCCGATGTGTCCCCGGGATCGACTGTTGGGTCACGAACCGGGGGCGTTGACTCACCGTCTGGAGGAAAGACGTGTCACTCGATCTGATTGATGCCGCTACGGGAGCCATGCTCGGGACGATGGTGGGAGATTCGCTCGGCATGCCCGCCGAAGGGCTCAGCCGGGAGTTGCTCATGGAGCAGCTCGGACGCCTGGACTCCCTACGCGAAGGTCGACTGCCTGCCGGCGAGTACACCGACGATACCGAGATGACCATCGGGCTGTGCGAGGCGCTGCTCGAGCGTGGGGAGTTCGATGTGCGAACAGTGGCGCAGCACATGGCAGACCTCTTCACGCCCTGGCGCGGGTACAGCCCGCACGTGTACGGCATCATGGCGCGGATTCGACAGGGATTGGATTGGGAGAGCCCCGGCACGTCTTCCTGGGGTGCAGGGGCTGCCACCCGGGTGGCAGCGCTGGGGATTCTATACGCCGACGATCCGCTCGTGGCCGAGCACGCCGCCGCGCAGGCCCAGATCACACACACCCATGCCAACGGAATCGCCGGGGCCGTGGCCCAGGCGCAGGCGCTGTCCATCGCGACTGTGAACGGGTTATTCGAATCCGCGGTCACAGCGGAAGAGCTGTTGGATCAGCTCCAGGGGCCTGTCAGCGATCACAGCGTGGCCATGATCGACTCCCTGGAGCGCATCCGAGATCTGCGGCGGCAGGACAGTCCGGAGCAGCTCTCCGCGGCCATTGCGCGGGTGTACTCCTGCGATGGCAGCGCCGTGGGCACGGTGCCGGCCGCCCTGGCGGCTTTCCTGCTCTCGAACAGCTTCGAGGAGGCCGTGATCGCCGCGGTGAACTGCGGCGGCGACACCGACACCCTCGGTGCGATGACCGGCGCCCTGGCCGGAGCCTTCTATGGAGCCAGGTCCATCCCCGAGCGCCTGACCGCCGGGCTCGCCAACGAGCAGCGCGGCCGGGATCATGTGATCAGCCTGGGCAAGAAGCTCGGGCTCCTGACCCGAAAGCGCAGCGGAGCCAGCCTCGAAGACTGACCTTGCGAGAAGCTCAGGCTAGCGCCAACGCCGATCAGATAAGAAACTGCCGGACTATGTCGCTATCTTGGTGCAGGCTTGGACCGGATATTTTCGGAGCTCCGACCTCCGACCTCCGCTCTCCGATTTCGGATTACCGCTGCTCGTCAATGAAATCGGAGAGCGGAGGTCGGAAATCGGAAATCAGAAAGCGGAAGATTTGGCCGTTTTTTGCGGACATCTTCTTTCGGCATTGAGGCTAGCGCGTGAGCTGCAGGGATTGGTCGAGCTGGAGGCGCTGCGCGACGCCGCCGTGCAGACTGGTGAAAAGAGACATCTCAGCCGTGGTGCGCGACTCCAGCAGCCGGCCGGTTCCGAGATCGAACACCACCCGACCCGAGCCCTGTCCGCGACCGCCCACCTGCACCGCTCCGGCGCGGTGATCGAGCCGCAGCTCCGTGCGCACGGTCAGGTACGCGCAGCGACTCCGACCGCAATCGGCCAGCCGGTCGAAGGAGTACCGCGCCAGCACCTGCGCCTTGAACCCGCCGCGTGCCCGGGGCACGAGGATGACCCGTCGGCGCTGCTCCCAGCGCGCGCCCACCCCCACCTTTGCCTCCGGCCAGGCCAGATACAGCTGCTGAACGCTGTGCTTGAGCTGCGCGCCGGATCGCTGCTCGGCGCGCCCCTGCGACACCCTCGAGATCTCCCCCCGGTCGCTGGTTTCGAGCCAGAGGCTGACACCCCGGAGGGTGCGGCCGACCCCCTCCACCCGGTCACCGACCCCCTCCACCTGCCACCGCAGCCGTGCGAGCCGTCCCTGCACCTTGGCGGTGAGCACGGAGAGGCGCACGACAACGGGCGCCGCCGCAGGCAGACCGCTGATGACCCGCCGGGTGCTCAGCCGATAGCGGAGCGTCTCCCCGGGTCGGTACCGGTACCGGAGCCGCACCCGCGGAACCGTTCCCTGCGAGAGCATCCGGATCGCGCCGGTTTGGGGCTTCGCGCGCTTCTTCGGCGCGCGACATCCGCAGAGCAGGAGCGCAGCGACACCGCACGGCAGCACCCAGCAGCTCACGGCGCCGCGCTCCGCCGCCCGCTCATCGGTCCCTCTGGATGTTGTAGGTCTTCAGCTTCTTGTGCAGGTTGGTGCGCTCGATGCCCAGGGCCGACGCGGCGCGCGAGATGTTCCACTGGTGACCCTTGAGCTTGTGTACGATGAAGGCTCGTTCCATCTCCTCCCTGAATTCCTTCAGGGAGAGCTGGTCATAGGCCGCCGTGGACAGGATCGGCTCCGAGGATCGCTTGAGCTCGGGCGGTAGATCTCCCTCGGTGATCTCGTCGTCGCTCATGATGACCAGCCGCTCACAGAGGTTCTTGAGCTCCCGCACGTTGCCCGGCCACCGATAGGACTGCAGCACCAGCTTGGCCTCGGGCTGCACGGGCTTGATCCGGAATCCGTTCTCCGAGCAGAAGTACGCCACAAACCGTTCCACGAGCAGTGGGATGTCTCCGGCGCGCTCCCGCAGCGGTGGAGAAACCAGCGGCACAACGTTGAGCCGGAAATAGAGGTCCTCGCGAAAACGGCCACTCTCCACCAGCTCCTCGAGCCGTTGATTGGTCGCCGCCACCACGCGCACATCCACGGTGATCTGGTGCTCGCCCCCCACGCGGTTGATCTCCCCCGACTGCAGGGTCCGGAGCACCTTGGCCTGGGCGCTGGGGCTCATGTCACCGATCTCGTCGAGGAAGATCGTGCCCCCGGACGCCAGCTCGAACAGGCCGCGCTTGCGACCCACGGCTCCGGTGAAGGCGCCTTTTTCGTGGCCGAACAGCTCGCTCTCGATGAGCTCCGGGGGGATCGCCGCACAGTTGACCTTGACAAAGGGGCCGCCGGAAACACCGCTGTTTCCGTGGACTGCCCGGGCGATGAGCTCCTTGCCGGTGCCGCTCTCCCCGGTGACGAGCACCCGGCCCTTGGTCGGCGCGACCTTGCCGATCTGCTCGAAGAGCGTCTGCATGACCTCCGACTCGCCGATCATCTCGAAGTGCTCGGCTTCCCGGGCCCGCATGCTCGAGAGATCCCGGTTCATGGCCCAGTGCTCCACGGCGTTGCGCACCGAGACGAGGACCCGCTGGCGGTCGATGGGCTTCTCGAAGAAGTCGTAGGCACCCAATCGGGTCGCCTTCACCGCGTCGGTGAACGTGGCATGACCCGAGATCATGATCACCGGCACCGAGGGCTGGCCGAACTCCCCGGACGTGATGCGCTCCAAGGCCTCGATGCCGCTCTTGCCCGGGAGCTTCACGTCCATGATCACCAGCTGCGGTGACGTCTCTGGCAGCTTGGCGAGGGCTTCCTCGGCCGAGCTGGCATCTTCGACGAGATAGCCCTCACCTTCCAGCACCATGCGCAACGTTCTGCGGATGTTCTTCTCGTCGTCCACCACGAGGACCGTCCGGTGCGGGCTTTGCATCGTTCACTGCTCCATTGGAATGGCTGCGCATTCTAACATCCCCCTGCTGGATGTACGAGCACCGGCCTTCTTCGGGTGCAGATCGCCGAGGGGACAGGGTGCCCGAACTCGAGCCGCGGGATTCCGGGGCGTTGGGACGGCTCGCGCTCCGCCATGCGCTCTCTGGCGTCGAATTTTCATCCTCGTGGTAGCGCACGCCAAGTAAGGGGAGTCTTCCGCCGCGGAGCGGCGGCTCTGTCGCTCTGGATTCGGCGCGGTGCAAGCGCTGGAGCCCTCCGGGGGAACCTCGCTGCGCTCGGGAGGTGCCGCAAAGAGCACCCCGGTGAACACAGACTCCCGGCTGGAAGCTACTCGGAAGGGGATTGCCAGGAGAGGGTGGGCTCAGCGGTGAGCTCAGCGGCGCGCTGCGCCGCGAGCTGCATCAGATCCTCGACGTCGGGCGGAAGCTTGTCCAGCGGCGCGGTCACGGCATTCCAGAGCTCGCCCAGCATCCCGAGACCCGGAGAGAGCTGCGCGGCGAGCTCGGCGTCAGTCTCCTGGTTGGCGATCCCGAGCTTGGTGCGGATCCACCGATGCTCCTCGGGCCAAGGTCTGGCAGCCACCACGTCCCAGCGCCGCAGCTCAGGGCGCTGACGCGTCGGCCGCTGCACTGCCCAGGGCGTGAGATCGGCCATGTGAACCTCCAGCAGCACTGTGCCACGGGGGCGAAGCTTGGAGCGCTGGCGCGCGTGATACGCGGAAAAATGAAAATGATTCCAGTGCACTGAATCAAAGTCCGGGGTCAGCATCGCCTCGAACACGTCCGCTTCATCGAGATCGCAGACGATCTTGCGCAGCAGCAGGCCCTTGACGGTCATGGGGCGTCCGAGACAGGTCTGGCCCTGGAATCCGAGCCCTGCCTCGTAGTCACGCTCCACGCTGATCGTGGTGCCGGTGCCGACGACGAAGCCCTTGATGTCGATGGCCAGACCTTGCGCATGGAAGTGGTATTCCCCACGCTTGAGCGTGCCGAAGCTGGGTCGATAGTGGTTCGCGTATACAACCTCGGTGACCCCGTTGGCCCGGAGCACCGGCGCGGCGCGGACCAGCGCCAGGGCGAGCCTGCAGTCCAGCACCCGAGGCGCCTGGCCGCGGAAGTAGTACCGGTAGCGCACCCCGCCGATGGTGTCCTCCACCTGCACCGGGGTGGCCACTCCTTCGGTCGATTTGGCCTGCTTGTAAGACACGCCTTCCGCGTCCAGCAGGGTGAGACAGCCGAGATCACTGCCCACCGGCGCCGGCGTTCCGGTCACGTCTTGCCGCGTGACGAGCGGTATCTTCCACTCGACCTGGTCGATCTCTCCCGGCGGGTTCGCCGTCGCCCGGGCCGCCAGGAGAGGCTCGCTGAATCCGAAAGCAAAGTCCGCGTCCGAGGCCTCGAGCACGCCCCAGGACCGCCACTCCTGCCCCGAAACCGCCCGGGCCGCCCGCAGTCCCACGAGCGCCGCCAGGCCGATCAGCAGTCCGGCGAGCAGACGGCGAGCCCCGTGAGAGGGGACAGCCTTGCGAGTTTCCTTCGGCATCATCGGTGTATTAACGCTTCTCTAGGGTAAACGCTTCCCGAGGATGTTCATTTTCACTGGATCCCACGCACTTTGTCGCCGGCCTGCTGTCTGAGCTGGGCCAGGCTCGGTTTGGCCGAAACCCCTAGCACCTTGTCGGCGGCCACGCCCTGCAGATAAGTCACCACCGCGTTCTTCAGGCCCGGGATCGAGCGCCCCAGCCGCCCCAGCGACTTGATCGCGTAGTGGCGGGCGCCAGAGGGCATCTTCTTGTTGCTGGCCACGGCCTGCAGCAGGAGCCGCACCTCGGTGGCCCGGAAGAAGGGCTGACCAATGAAGTCCATGATCGTCCACACATAGAGCGGATGGACCGCATTCTTCTGCTGTCCTGCCTTCAGGATCTTCATCACTGCGTCATACCCCTTCTGGGAGCGCATCCGACCCAGTCCGATGCCGCAGTGGGGGCCGATCTTGGAATCTGTCAGGCATCCGATGAGCACCGCCTCGGTTTCCTTGTCCTGACGAAGGGTTCCAATGGACTCGGCCGCGCGCTTGCGAACGTCCACGTTCTTGTCGGACTTGAGCGCCTCCATGAGCGCCTTCGCCACGTCGGCATTCTTTGAATAGTGTTTAATATTGAGTCGTTGTGCCGCCCTGGCGCGCACGGTCGCCGAAGGATCCTGCGTCAAGGCGAGGAGCACGGCTTTGGTCGCCTCCGGCAGCGGGCTGTGCAGGCTGTGCACGATCCACGCCCGCACGTACGCGCTCTGCTCCTGGCTGTACGCCTGGGTGAGCCGCCGAAGCACACTCCGCTGGAGCGCGTAGTTGCTCAGGCTCTTTGCTGCCACGAGCCGAACCCGCTCGTCGGCGTGACCGAGGAGCTCGAGCAGGGTGAGCTGCACCAGCGCCTTGTCATCCCGTTCACGCTCGCCGATCTGCTTGTGCACGCTCATCCAGGCCGCGCACTGATAGTCGATCACGCCACCCTTGAAGTTACAAGAGGTGAGCTTCCCAAAGGTCTCGATAAGAACGGGATCCCGGCACCCGGCCCGCGCCGAGGGCGTCGCGGGGCGCGGCGGCGTCACGTCCATGGGATCCGCACCGGGTGCGCTCATGACCGGGGCCATGCCTGAGCTCGGCCCAGGACCCTGATCCTGTTGCCCGCGACCGCAGGTCATCGTCGACAGCACCGCGAATACCAGGACGAAGTGTTGTATTCTCATGGGTTTCGTTCTCCGTTCTCACTATGGTGTGTATCTCATCGCGTACCGGTACGCAAGTCTGCCCACCCCTAAGCGAGCCATAAACCGGGGCTGAGTCATTGGATATACCATGGCTGGCAGTCCGCAAAGCGCTGAACCGATGAATACATGAAAAAGAAACCGCGTCAAAGGCTGTACCTAGTGCGCCTGGGGCACGTTTTTTAACGTTGGCCCTGCTGTTTTTCTTGTGTGAATAAGTGAATTCAGGTATCTCCAGTCCGATCACGAGAATCGAGTCGATCCAAAATCCTTGGGACGATGCACCATCACAACAATTGTTCGTACCGACGGGTGTACAGATCATCTGAAGGAGGATGACATCCAATGAAGAAGAAACCTGACATCATGCAAGGCCTGTTGGGAATCGGCCTTGCGGCCACGCTCTGGGCTGGCTGCACAGTCGTGGTGAGCGAGTCGGCAGACCCCACCACCGCTCCCCCATCAGCGCCCGTGATCAGCACCACCTGCGGGCCGAACCAGTATCTGCACGGCGGCAGGCACGTCTGGCGAAACGGGCAATGGACCTGGGTCGCTCCGACCTGTCGCGAGCGCGATGCCACCTGGCGCGACGGCTGCCGTTGGACCCGCGGCCATTGGGCCCAGAGTGGCAACCGCTACGTCTTCAACGCCGGTCGTCTCGTCTGTCCGGCCGCCGCGGAGATCGGGCCCGCCACGGATCCGCCGGCGCCGCCCGAGGTCACCATCACGTGCGGTGCCAACCAGTTCCTGCGCGGCGGCAAGCACGTCTGGCGCGGCGGGCAATGGGTCTGGGACGCTCCGACCTGCGTTGCTACGGGCGCCAACTGGCGCACGGGCTGCCGCTGGATCCGCGGACAGTGGGGACGCCGCGGCGGCCGCCTCGTCTACACCGCGGGCCGCAGAGACTGCCCGGCCGTAGCCGTGGAGCCTCCGCTCGAAGTGGTGCAGCCCACATGGCTGCCCCCGGAGAGCCCCCCCGTGACCTACAAGCGCCTGCGCTGCGCCCGCAACACCCGGTACTACCCGGGCCGCTGGGTCTTTAGCAACCTCGCGCGCCGCTACACCTGGCGCGGCGGCAAGTGCGTTCCGCTCCGTCGCGGCTGCCGCTGGGTGGCCGGTTATTGGCGTCACTTCAACGGGCGCGCGTACTACGTGCGTCCCGCGTGGAACTGCCGCGGCAAGCTCAGCTACGTCGGACACGGCGGCACCGCCTGGACCCCGCCGCCGGTGTACGCGACGTTCCCCAAGTGGAAGCGCTGCCCCCGGGGCCGTTACCTCGACGACAAGGGCCGCTGCGTAAAGGCCATGCGGCGCTGCCAACCCGGATTCCAGCTTCGCCACGGGCGCTGCTTCAAGCCCTACGTTCCCACGCGCTGCGGACGCGGCTGGGTCCTGCGCACCGGTCGCTGCGTGCGCGTCGGCGCCGCCGTGGCGCCTCCGGGCCGCTGCCCCGCAGGCATGATCCGCCGCGCCGGTCGCTGCGTGCGCGCCGGTAAGCCATGCCGCCCCGGCACCGTGCGCCAAGGCAACCGCTG
>JBDRSE010000124.1:0-22797 GCA_043825095.1 bacterium | reverse complement strand
CGAGGCCGACCTCTACCTGAGCCTGCACTTCAACTGGTACTCCAGCCCGAAAGTGTACGGCTTCTCCGCCCACCACCACCCGGGCAGCCGGGGCGGCTCGGCCATGGCGCACCGGATCTACCAGGGCGTCCTGGGCGCCTTTGGCGACGACCCGTGGACCGACCGCGCCAAGCTCCCCTGGGGCCGCGAGCGCATCGCCGACGGGTGCCGGTGGGCCGTGTACGCACCGAGCCTCTGGGAGCTCTCCCTGTCCCGCGCCCCGGCGGTGATCCTCGAGCTGGCCTTCGCCTCCAACCCGGGCGACCAGCACCGGATCGCGGACCCCACCTGGCAGCGCCGGATGGCCGCCGCCATCGCCGCCAACGTGGGCCTCTGACCAACCCGCCCCCTCCAATCACCCCCTCGGAATCCCCCCTGATAACGCCCGCTTCCTGCGGCCAGATCCGGCCGCCCCGGCCAGCGCAACTATCTGAAAAAAAAGACTTTTCAGTCGATTTCATGAGTTGACTTCCGCGGAACATCGAGCAATGTACACACATGAACAGCGGCACCCAACATACTGAAAACAAAGGAGATTCCTCAATGAAGACCAAGAAGATCATCGGCGCCGTCACCCGGTACGCCGGGGACGAGCACCCCTACCTACGCGGCTACGACGTCCGCATCGTCGCGGTCCTGCACAACGGCAACGCCGAGCCCGACGAGGACGGCGAGATCCCCGGCTACGAGCACCTCGACAACGACACCGACATCGCCCGCTTCGGCGGCGTCACCGCCAACGACCGCATTGAGGTCACGCCCTGGATCGAGAACGAGGGCCGCTTCAGCTGGGTCACCTCCGACCCCCTCGCCATCGACCTGGCGGCCTTCAGCAACCTGCGGAGCAACGACCGATAGACACCCGCCCGGGGGCCCGGCCAAGCAACCGGCGGGCCCCCGGTTCAACACCCAAAGGAGACCCGAACGATGAGCACCAAGACCAGCAAGGCCAGCAAGCAGATCAATGCCCTCCAAAAGATGCGCCTCCCCGCGCTCTGGGAGCGCTTCGCCGAGGTGGTCGGCGAGGAGAATCGCAGCCCGAACAAGAAGTACCTGATCCGCCGCATCAGCGAGGCGCTCAAGGCCGCGGAGGCCGAGCCCGCGGCCACCCCGAAGCGCCCTGCCCGACCGAAGGCGCCGAAAGCGGTCAAGGCCACCGCCGCCACGAAGCACGGCAAGGTGAAGAAGCCGACCAAGAGGAAAGGAACCGCGGAGGGTACACCGACCGAGGAGGCCACCGGGGACACCCCGCTCACCAAGCTCTCCGTCGCCGACCTGCAGGCGCGCTACAGGGAAGTCGTCGGTCGCCCGACGGGAAGCAGCCATCGCGCGTACCTCATCTGGAAGATCGGCCAGGCCCAGAAGGGCCGCATCCCGGTGGGCCCCACGCGCCGCAGCTCCAGCACCGACCCCGCCGACTTCAAGGTCATCCCTCTGCGCATGGAGACCGAGGTCGTCGACCAGATCGACGCCGCCCGCGAGCGGCTCGAGATCCCCAGCCGCACCGCGCTCATCCGGCGCGCCCTGATGGTCTACCTGGCCAGGGCTGGCGAGAACGACGTCGCCGCCCTCCTGGCGCCGGCTGAGTGATGGACACGCCTGCCCCCCAGGACCGCCGCCTGATCCAGCAGCTCCGGGCCGAGATGGCCCGGGGCGCTGGACGGGCCTACGCGATCCAGCTCGAGCGCCTCGACACCCCGAGCCTCCGGGAGCTGCTGCGCCTCCTTCGCGACCTCGAGGACGAGCGCCAGAGGGCGATTCAGCAGGCCCGATTGGTCCCCTGGCGCACCCCGTGATTCCCCGTCCACGCCCGCCGCCCCCGCTTCTCGGTCCGTAACCCGCCGACTTCTTGTCACTATGCAACTATATGTAAATATAGTGTTTTTCTTCATTTCAGCGCTTGCATTCCGCGCCAAAGCGAGCATGTATGTACTCACGATGACGACGCAACCACTTGAAAACAAAGCGCAAAACATCATGAGGACACTCAGCCTGGGCATCGAGATCGAAACCATCGGCCAGACCCGCGAGCGCGTGGCCAGGGCCATTCAGCAGGTGGTGGGCGGCACGGTCCAACACCTGGGCATTCCCTCCAGCTACGACCCTTGGCAGGTCACCGACGCCCGCGGCCGCGCCTGGCGGGTCGTCGCCGACAGTAGCCTCAACGCCGACAAGGCCCACCAGGCCGAGGTGGTCAGCCCGATCCTGCGCTACGAGGACATCCCGCAGCTTCAACAGGTGGTGCGGGCGATCCGCCGCGCCCGCGCGCGGGTCGACGCCTCCTGCGGGCTGCACCTCCACGTCGGCGCGGACCGCTTCGATGCCAAGGCGGTGCGCAACCTGGTCAAGATGGTCAACAAGCAGGAGCAGCTCATCGAGCACGCGCTGGGGATCAGCCAGGCGCGCCGCAACCGCTGGTGCCGCGGCATCGACCAGGCCTTCCTGGCCCGGATCGAGAAGCAGCCCCCGCGCACCCTTGAGGACCTGAACCGCGCCTGGTACGGCCAGCTGAACACCGCGCCGACGCACTACGATTCCAGCCGCTACCATGCCCTCAACCTACACAACATTTTTTTTCGCGGCACCATCGAGTACCGCTTTTTCGAGAGCACGCTCCACGCCGGCAAGGTCAAGGCCTACATCCAGTTCATCCTCGCCCTGAGCGCCAAGGCGATCACCGCGCGGGCAAGCTGCAGCAAGCGCCGCGAGCTCAACCCCGAGAGCGCGCGCTACGATTTCCGAGTGTTCCTGCTCCGCCTGGGCCTGATCGGCGACGAGTTCAAGACCGCCCGGCTCCACCTGATGGCCAACCTCAAGGGCTCGGCCGCCTGGAAGCACGGGCGCCCCGCAGCGCGCCCGGCGGCGCCGGCGGGGGTGGAGGCCCCATGACCACAACCAAGGCCGCCAGGGCGCCCACCGGGCGCCAGGCGCTGGCGCCGGGGTGCCTCACAGGGCGCTCCCCGGCGCCCCCAGCCAGGCCCGCGCGCCCCGCCGGGGCCGGCGGGACACCGGGCACGACGACGCTCCCCGCGCCCAGGGTGCGCCGGGCCGGCCCCTCCAGGCCGGTCCTCTACTTCGCCTACGGCTCCAATATGGACCGGGCCCAGATGCGCCGTCGTTGCCCCACTGCGGCTCCCATCGGACCGGCGACCCTGGACGGCTGGCGCCTCGCCTTCGGCGGACACAGCCGCACCTGGGGCGGCTCCGTGGCCACCCTCGTCCGGGGCCGCAACTCGCGGGTCGACGGGCTGCTGTACACGCTGGCCCCCACCGAGCTCCGCGTTCTCGACCTCTACGAGGGGCACCCCGGCTGCTATCAGCGCCGGTGCGTTACCGTCACCTTCCAGCCCGGCGGCCGGCGTCGCAAGGCCCACACGTACGTCCTACCCATTGCCCTGGAGGAGCCCCCAGCCCTCGGCTACCTAGCCGTGCTCTGGCGCGCCTACCGCGCCCTGGGCCTCGACCACCAGCCGCTGCTCGCCGCCGCGGTAGGCGGTGTATCATGACCGACAAGATGAACGGCACCACACGCGTGCTCGTCTACGGGACCCTGCTCTCCGGCGAGCCGAACCACGGCCTGCTGGCCGACGCCGCTTTTGTCGGCCTCGCTCGCACCGAGCCAGCCTTCGAGCTCGTCAGCCTCGGCCCGTTCCCCGCGATAGTTCCCGGCGGCCGCACCGTCGTGGTCGGCGAGGTCTACGCAGTGGATCCGCCCACGCTCGTTGCCCTCGACCGCTTGGAGGGCCATCCAACCTTCTACCAGCGCCGCAAGCTCCGCCTACAGAACGGAGATGAGGTGCTGGCGTATCTATTGACCCGAGACCAGGCGCGCGGCCGGCCGCGCATCAGCAGCGGCGACTGGCGTCGCGCACGAAAGGACAGGTGGTAGACATGCAGATCCGCATGAGGGACGGGCGCGTCTTTCAGGGCACGCCCAAGCAGATCGTCGAGCAGATGAAGTTCATCGCCTTCGGCCAGGAGCGCCGCAACCTCAGCGAGTACATCGACTGGGTAGTCGGGGAGCTGCTCCGCATGGACGCCATCGCTCTCGACATCCAGGGTGACACCGACGACGAGAAGGCCGCGTCGCTCGTACAGGGCATTCTCGGGGCGGAGCTCGCGGAGAAGATGTAGGGACGGTCGAGGGTGCAATCTGATCCGCCGCGCTCTCACGCTCTACCTCGAGCGGGCCGGCGAGCACGACGTCGCCGCCCTCCTCGAGCAGGGACAGTGATGGACCAGGCCGATCACCAGAAGCAGCAGCTGATTCGGTGGATCCAGACTGAGGTGGCTCGGTCCCTGGGACGCCGGTACGCCGTCAAGCTCGAGCTCCTCGACGCCGCCAGCCTCCGCGACCTCCAGCGCATCCTTCGCGACCTCGACCACGAGAAGCAGATGGCCGTGCGTAACGCAGAAGTCTTTCCGTGGCGATGAATCTTTACACCTTGACTCAGAAGTACCGCATCCGACGACCTTGTGGTCACGATCGCGGCCAGTACATGATGATGCCCACTCCGACGAGGGCGAAGCCGCCTCCGATGAGGTCGAAGCGATCGGGGGAGACGTGGTCCACGCGCCAGCCCCAGAGGATGGAAAGCACGATGAAGACACCGCCGTAGGCGGCGTAGACGCGACCGAAACTGGCGGGTTGGAAAGTGGGAATGACGCCGTAGAGCACGAGGATTGCGGCTCCCATGGCGCCGATGACGAATGCCTTTCCTTCCCGGAGCCAGAGCCACATCAGGTACCCGCCGCCAATCTCGAATAGGCCAGCCAGCACGAAGAAACCAAGTGACTTAGCGATCTGGCTTCCTGTCATTGTGCGTCTCCGTTCATTCTGCTTGTCTGCATCTGAAGCTACCGCGTGAAATTGGCTATTGATCGACTGACCGACTGCGACCGCCAGTCGTGCGAATCATCAAACCGCAGCCTAAACCGCCCCATTGCGTCTACCACGAACGTTACGGAAAAACCCCGGACGTCGTAGGTCTCCTTGATTTCGGCCGCCGAATTGGCGAATACAAGGTGCTTCAATGACTGGCGACCGCGGAAACCGTCCCAGCTCTTGTCGAGGGTGACGGCCAAGATGACCGCAGCACCGTCAAGGCACACTGCGACCAGCAGGACCTGAATCACAACGAGCGCTTCGATTGCTGTTAGGGCGCGCTTCATCGCGCGAGATCTTCTGTCGGGTTATCGGAAGTGGGCTCGGCTACGACGCCGCTGTCGGCGGTCTGTAGTTGCCGACCGAAGATCCGATACAGCACGGGCAGAATGAGCAGCGTCGCCAGCATCGACGTGAACACGCCCCCAATGACGACCGTGGCCAGGGGACGCTGAACCTCGGCGCCGACGCCCGTGTTGAGGGCCATGGGCACGAATCCCAGGGACGCCACCAGCCCTGTCATGAGCACCGGACGGAGGCGTGTCACCGCGGCCTCTCGTATCGCCGCTCCACGATCCACCCCGGACGCCATCAGGTCGCGGATGGCCGAGACGAGCACGAGCTGCCCCAGCACGGCGACACCGGACACGGCGACAAAACCGACGCCGGCCGAAATCGAGAAGGGCATGTTGCGCAGCCACAGGGCGATTACCCCTCCGACTGCCGAGAAGGGGACACCTGAGAACACAAGTAGCGCATCACGCGCCTTTCCAAAGGAAATGAACAGCAGCATGAAGACGAGCAGCAGTGCTACGGGCACGACGATCAGGAGCCGGTTACGCGCACGCGCGAGATGCTCGAACTGGCCGCTGTACCTCACATAATATCCGGAAGGCAGCTTCACCTTCTTCTCAATCGCGGCCTTCACGTCGGCTACGAAGGAGCCCACGTCTCGGCCCCGGACATTCGCCTGGATTACTATACGCCGCTTGGCCCACTCGCGGTTGATGGTCGACGGGCTCTCAATGGTCTCAATGCGAGCCAGGCGTGCGAGGGGCACGCGTTGCCCGTCGGGGGCACGGATCAATAGCCTCTCAAGATACCTGGGGTCCTTTCGGAATCTGTCATCGAGCCGAAGCACGAGATCGAACCGTCGCTGGTCCTGGATCACCTCGCCGACGCGGGGCGTGCCCAGCGCCGCCACGTACCTGAGCACCTGCTTGGCGGGGATGCCATACCTCGAGATCGCATCCCGATCGACGGTCACCCGGAGTATGGGCATGCCGGTGATCTGCTCCACGGTGACATCCTTCGCTCCCCGAACGCTGAGGATAGTACTTCTGATTTCGGCGGCCTTGGCCTTCAGAACGCCGAAGTCATCGCCGAAAAGCTTGATGCCCAGATCGGAACGGATCCCCGAAATCATCTCGTTCATGCGCATCTCGATGGGCTGTGTGAACGCAGCGCGCATCCCAGGCATGCCCTCCAGCACTTTGCTCATCTTGCGCACCAACTCGTCCTGGGTCCGTCCGCGTTTCCACTTCTCCCTCGTCTTCAGCGTGATAAAGACATCGGATACCTCGAGACCCATGGGGTCTGTGGCCACCTCAGCTGTTCCCGTACGGGTCCAAACGTGCTTGATCTCGTCCGGGAACTCACGAAGCAGAAGCTGCTCTATCTTGGTCCCATAGCGCACGGACTCATCCAGAGAGACATTCGCCAGGCGGACCGTGTTGATGACGATGGCCTGTTCACGTAGGCGAGGGACGAACTCCGAGCCGAGCCTCGTGCCCAGGAACACCGCATTGACGACGAGCAGCAGAGCCACTGCGAGCGCCACCCAGCGGTTCGCGAGAACCCCGGAGAGCAGTCGCTGGTATCCGCGCTTGAGCCCCCTTACAAACCAGTTGTCTCCGCTCGATTTCCGCGCCCGCAGGACAAAGCTCGCCAGAGCGGGCATCAACGTAAGCGATAGAATCATTGACCCCAGAAGCGCGAAGATCACGGTAAGGGCCATCGGTCTAAACAGCTTTCCCTCCACGCCCTCCAGGGCGAGGATGGGCAGGTACACGATGGCGATGATCATCTCTCCGAAGAGCGTCGGTTTGCGGACCTCCACAGCGGCGGCCCTCACCACTTCGGCCACGTTGGCCTCGGCTCCTGCCTCCTGCACGCGGCGCGAGGCGTTCTCAATCATGATCACCGAGCTGTCGACAACCAGGCCGAAGTCGATGGCGCCCAGGCTCATGAGGCTCCCCGCGATCCCAAAGCGCAGCATGGCGTTGAAGGCAAAGAGCATCGACAGGGGGATCGCCAGCATCACGATGAACCCGGCGCGAAAGTTACCCAGGAAGATGAACAGGACGGCGATCACCAGCAGCGCGCCCTCAAGCAGGTTGTTGCGCACCGTTAGAAGCACCTTGTCGACAAGCTTGGTGCGGCTGTATACGGGGACCACCCGTACGCCCTTGGGCAGGCTCTGCTGCACCTCCTTCAGGCGCGCCTCCAGACGCCTTGTCACCTCGCGGCTGTTTTCTCCCATGAGCATGAAGCCCAGGCCGAGCACCGCCTCGCCACGTCCCTCGGCGGTCACGGCTCCCCGGCGAACCTGATGTGAATCACGCACCTGAGCGATGTCCCGCACGCGCACAGGGACGCCTTTGACCACGGCGATAGAGATCCTCTCGACGTCGTGTTTGGAAGTGGCGAGCCCGACGCCCTGAACGGCCCGGGCTGAGCCGCCACGATGGATGATGCCGCCCCCGACGTTGGCGTTGTTCTCCTTGAGTGCCTTCCAGACGTCGTCCAGCGTCAGATCGTACTTCATCAGCAGATTTGGATCGAAGACGACATGGAACTGCTTCTCATAGCCGCCCCAGGTGTTAATCTCGGCGACCCCGGGTACCTGGAGCATCTGCGGACGGATGACCCAATGGTGCAGCGTACGCAGCTCCCGCGCGGACAGCTTCTTGCTGGTCACAAGGTACTGGAACACCTCGCCCAGCCCCGTCGAGGTTGGTCCCAGGGAGGGCCGACCGATGTGTGCTGGAAGGTCGACTGCCTGAAGGCGCTCGCTGACGAGCTGTCTCGCCAAGTAGATGTTGGTCTTGTCATTGAAGATGGCGGTGATCTGAGACAGCCCGAACTTCGATACAGATCGAACCTGAATCAGGCCGGGCATCCCGGAGATGGCCTGCTCTAGCAGGAAAGTGATCTGTCGCTCCACCTCAAGAGGGGATAGGGTCGGGGCGGTTGTGTTCACCGTAACCTGCACCGGCGTCGTATCTGGGTAGGCGTCGAAGGGCAGCTCCCGGAACGATAGGATGCCGACCACCGCGACGATGACAGAGGCGAGCACCACGATTGTTCGGTAGCGGACGGATAGCTCAATGAGACGATTCAGCATCTCTATTTGCTCCCCGGTCGCTCGACCTCGCAGCAGCCTGCGCCGATTGAATCCTTACTCAGCTCGGTGCGCAGCAGGAACGCTCCGGTAGTAACCACCGCATCACCGACCTTTAGCCGGCCGGAAACATGCACTCGCCTGCCATCCGATCGTCCGAGTCGCACCGCGCGCGGCTCATAAACTCCGTTCTTCAAGCGCACGAACACCACCTGCCCATTCCCCAGCCGCTGTACCGACTGTACGGGTACGGTCACGTCTGCCCGCGTACTGCTCAGGTGGATGGTCGCTCGCGCGAACTGGTTCGCCCGCAGCCCTCCCCGCGGGTTCGCGATCTCAGCGCGCGCGCGGACGAAGCGCGTCCTGGGATTTACCTCAGCGGCCACCCAGGTGATCTTTCCCTCGAATACCCTTCCGGTCAGTCCGTCCACGCGGATCTTCACCGCAAGGCCAGGCCGAACCAGAGATGCGTCCCACTCGTTCACGTCCAGAATTGCCCACATGGAGGACGTGTCTGCAATCGTGGCGAGCGAGATTCCCGGCCCCGCTTTCGCACCGAGGACGGCTGGACGCTGGACCACGGTTCCCGCGATAGGCGCGACGAGCGCGAAGGCTCCGGAGAAGCCGCGCACGGAGATGCCGCTGATGCGAAGTGACTGGCTGATTGCGGCCAGCGAAGATGAAGCTTCAGCGAGCCGCAGACGGGCGAGCTCGACATCTCGTGTGGAAGCTCCGCCGCTTTTGTGAAGTGCCTTCTGACGTTTCAGATTGGCCTTCGCCACCCGAAACCGTCTTCCGACACCGATAAGGCGTGATTTCAGAACGCCGATCTGAGCGCTCGAAAGCGTGAAGAGCTTGGTCCCTTTGCGCACCTTCGCCCCCAGGTCGATCTGGACGTGCTGAACTAAGGCTGGCACGGGCGACCGAACCTCGGCGAGCCGATTCCGGTTGTAGCCAATACGGGCAGTGCAGAACACACGGTTGCTCAGGCTGGTTTTCGCCGCTGGGACCGAGGCGATTCCCGCCGCGCGCTCGATGCTCGCCGAGCGAAAGCGGATGCTGGTGCCAGGTGGGAACACCGGCGGGTTAACAATTCCCTTGGGCGGTGATACGGGGTTGCACTTCGGGCAGGCCGACGCCGGGTAGCCGTGCGTAACGCACCAGTCACCCGACTTCCGATACTTGTCCGCTAGCTGCGGATTGCATTTGGTGCACTTGGACTCAGGCAGACCGTGCCCGGTACACCAGTCTTTGGCTGCCTCGCTCCGTGCACTAGAGCCCACAGGAGGGGAGACCGGATTGCACTTTGGGCAGACCGATTCGGGGAACCCATGGCTGGAGCACCAGTCGCCGGCCTTTTTGTACTTCGCGATTAAGCCTGGGTTGCACTTGGTGCACTTGGACTCGGGCAACCCGTGCTCTGCGCACCAGTCGTTATCGACTCCCCTACTGGCGGTCGGAGACGACCCGCTGCGAGCCGGGATCTTGCCCTTGTTGCCGCGTTTCTCTGAACATCCTGTGTACGTGACCATGAGCAGGATCACGACCGACCCAACGAGGTAGCCAGCGCGACCCTGACCGCCAAGTGGCGAAATTGACCCACCATGCCGACCGGGATTCCTCGGGTAATTAATTGTTGGCAGCATCAGTTCCCCCTTCGGGAGTTTGCGTTTGTTTGAGGCAGGCAGGCAGCTGCTCGTAGGCGCGCCAGGGATTGGGCAAACGCCAAGCGCGCCTTCAGGTACCCCTCGCGTCCCGTGATGAGCTGGCGCTGCATGATGAGCACCTTGACGTAGCCCACCTTGCCTTCCTGGAAGGACCGACGGAGCAGCTGGACGCTGGACTTCTGCGCCGTAAGCACATCGACGGTGTACAGATTCAACGCTCGGATTGCCTGCCTATGAGCGACCCACGCCACCCGCACATCCGCGGAAACAGAGAGCCGGGCAGAGGAACGCTCGGCTCTGACCCGGCGGAGTCTGGCGATGGCGCGCTCGCGGTGCCCCTGATTTCGATTGAAGAACGGCAGGGACACGCGCAGCGTAAAGAGCACGGCGTTACTGCCCTCCTCCCGAGCATAGCTCACACCCAGGGTGAGGTCCGGCCATGCAGATGCCCTAGCGAGCCGCACTGCCGCTCGCACCGCCGCGATCCGATGGTTCAGCGCGCGGAGCTCTGGACGCAGGCGAAGCGCACGTCGAGTCATCGCGGCGCTGCTCGACATGGCTTGTGGGCTGGGCAGCGAGCCACGAAGGCGCAACCTTGTCCCCGCAGGCAAGCCGCAGACTGTGCCAATACGGATAAGCAACGTACGATGGGCAGTGGAGGCGGCGAGGGCTTTCCGCTTGGCCTCCGCGACGACCAGCCGGCTGGCGTAGAGATCGAGCTGGTTACCTGCGCCCAGGGCGATCCGTTCTCGCGAGGTTTTGAGCAGGGCTTCCGCCAGACTCACGTTCTCCCGGTGAAGAACGGCACGCTGCCGGGCGGCGAGCGCTCGGTAAAACAGCAACGCAACGGCCAGGTCGATTACGCGCCTCGTGTCGGAGATGCTCGCGCGAGTCGCGTGGAGCTTCGCCGTGGCACGCGCCCGGCGGTGACGCCTCTGTCCGCCGAGCTCCAGCGCCTGCTCCACAAAGCCATCAATGTCGGCTGTGACCCGTCCACGAGAAGCGGTCATGAAGCGCGGACCAATCCCAACGCCAACTACAGGATTGGAAACTAGCAGAACGCTGGCCTGTGTCAGATCGCCTTTGGCCTCGCCGATCCTGGCGCGCGCAACGCGGAGCAGGCGATTGTTATTGCGAGCCAGGGCTAAGGCGTCGACCAAGGCCACGCGCTTTATTTTCCCGGTGACTGTGTCGCTCGGCAGCTGCTCTCGGGGAGCCCGAGCACGTGCGTGGTCACTCAACCATGTTGAGCCGCAAAGTAATATCAATGCCGCGATCACTGAGCTGCCCGCCCAGCAGTCGTATTTCTTCGGTTGATTCCCGTTCATGGATCCATCTTTCAACGGCGCGCCGACGCCGGCCGTGACGTATCAGCGTCGCGGCGGCCGGATGCGGATGCACCACAAATCAGCTACTTGTAAAGGGATGAGGCCGACGTACGACCCTCGTGCGCACTACCTGCGGAGTGAGCACACGGGCGCGTTCAACGACCTGAGATGAAACTAGGAGCGTCGCGGGGGACGGAAGATGCCGTCGACGAAGTCGCTGGGGTTGACCGATTTCAGAAGTAGCACGTCGTTGACGCTGAGTGATGGCGGAGCCAATCTGGCTGCAGCGGCGCGTTGATGGAGAATGCTGGCACCCGGACAACAGAGGCACTGACAGTCATCTGGGCATGAATCGCCGCTGTGCTTCGTATCCGGACAGGTCTCGGCATGATTCGACTCGCGCTCGGACGCAGAGGCGCCCGGGCAAGGGGTGCCAAGTGCTCTGTCCAGCGGCGTGATCGCTACCATCAGGCTCAGGCAGACCAGCCCGGCAGTAAGCCGACGGGTCATGGTCTGAGCTCCTCAATGCCGAGATCTCCATCCGGCGAACCCGTCGCCATTTTGGCAATACCAACGTCTCCCGCCGCTCTTTTCGGCTGGTTCGTGGTTGGTCGTTCGAGTAGCTGGCTCATTTTTTCACGAATCTAGTATATGAATCCGTGCCCACGATGTCGAGGTTTGTTTAGTAATCAACTCGGAATTGTGCCCAAGGTGGTCGCCGTGTACTGTCATGCCGAGGGCACCGCCGTCGTGGACCGCGCACCATCGAGCAGAGCTCACTCGGCGCGGTGAACGCTGGTCTCGAGGGGGATCGGGTTCGTCAGACAATAGACCCCTGGACAGCGCTCCCGGGCCAAACTCTGAAGCTCCGCGAGCTTCTCCTGGTCGGCGTCGCTCTCGACGTGTAGCTCGAGGGACACCTGCTCCACCACGGGGTTGTCCGATAGACCCATGGAACGCGACAGGTCGACCCGGTTCTCGGCCACTACCCGCACGGCGCGCAGCTCGACGCCCTCTGCGGCGGCCAGGCCCACGAAGGTGCCTCCGAAGCACGCAGCCAGGCCGTACAGGCAGTACTGGATCGGATCAGGCGCGAGCCCTTCGCCACCCATGAAGGGCGCGAAGTCGGACTCCACGGCGTGCTCACCCTTGGCGTGCGCAAGCGTGGCGGTGAACTGCGGGCGTCCCTGCTCGAAGCTCCAGTGACCCTCGACACGCTTCTGTTTCTTTGCCAGGGAGGGATCGGCTTTTACCTGCTCCATGAACCGCCCCATGGCTTCGACATTCACGTTGTTGATCTTCAATGCTTCATTCCTTTGTTATTCGAGCTGCCCGCGGCATGGAGCAGCAGGTTCAGATAGCCTTGTCCGACCATCACTTCGATATGCTCGCTGATTTCAAAGCGTGCTCGACGGTAGGCGCGTTTGCGCGCCTCATCGTCGCGGACCAACGCCGGGTCTTCCACTGGCCAACCGATCTTCGGCACCGGCCGTGCTGAGCCAGCGAATCCCGAGAAGGCGGCTATTGCGCCAGGTAGTGATGCCGAATTCAGGTCCACCGTGGTGTCTCCGCAAGCGAGGCGGTCGATGACAACGATCAGGTCGATCTGCTCCCGCTCGGGTGCAGTGCCGAGGTTGTCGATGTCGGCTCCGAGCTCAATCTCCGCCAGCGCGGAGACTGCATTGTCGTCCGCGCCTTCTCCGTTCTCGGTGTAGAGGCGTACGTCGACGAGCTCGCCGGCAGCTTCCCGAAGAAGCGCGGCGGCCATCTGGCTCCGACCCGGGCCGTTGCAGCTCACGAACAGCACTGTTGGTTTACGATTCATGATGTCCCTGTGATGGTGCTCTCAGAACACGAGCACTTTGTCGGCGTCGAGCGTCGCCACCGTCCACTCGTCCAAGTCGGAGCGGCGGCACCCTTCGATGATCTCCTCGTCCCGCAGACCGCGGGCGTCCATGCAGGAGCCTCACAAAAGGACCTGGCCGCGCTTGAGGACCGGCTTGATCATGCGCTCCAGGCTGTAGTAGCCGTTGGGCACCTTCTGCCCTGCTTTCCCGCAGCTAACGGCGTCGCCCACCATGGCGATGCTGAGCTCGACGCCCTCGTCCTGCTTCAGCAGGTTGCCCGCGAGCCTGAGCCCGTTGAAGCTCCGCTCGGTGCCGTACGGTGGGTCGTTCAGGATGATGAGGATCTTCATGCTGCCTGCCTTTCTTGTTCTTGAGTTGGGGAGTCGACGCTAAGGCCGTCCGGTGCGCATCTTCCACAGGAAGAAGGGCTCGAAGGCCCGCTTGGCCCAGAGCCACCGCCGACCGACGCTCAGGCGGACTTCATTTCGGGGAGGCCGGACGGGATCGGCCAAGATTCGGGCGGCGGTGCCGCCCATGTCCAGGATGCACTCGACAAAGGGTGGCCGCTCGACCCGGTCTCCCCCGTTGAGGTCCGCTGCGATATTCGTGGCCGCGGCGCGCGCCATCTGCCCGGTCATGTGCCCGGTCTTGGGGAAGTTTACCGGCACGGGCGTCTGGTCCACGGGGGGGTAGGCCACTGTAACCCCCACGGCGTAGATGTTGTCGAACTGCTTGTGGCGGAAGCCGTCGTCCGTGGGGATGAACCCCTTGGGGTTGCCCAGCCCCGGGGACTTCGTAATTGCGTCAACACCAGCCAGCGGTGGGATGATCATGGAGTACCTGGACTCGAAGCGCTGCTCGTCGGCTAGGTGCACCGCCTCATCCGAGACCTGCGCCACCGCGACAGAGGTGTGGTAGCGGATGTCACGCTCCTCGAACGCCCCTTCGAGGAACTGCCGTCCGCGGCCAACTCCACCCACCCCGAAGTGTCCGAGAAATGGCTCTGGGGTCACGAAGGTGATCGGGACCTTGTGGCGCAGCTTGCGCCGCCTCAGCGCGTGGTCAACCTCGAAGGCGAACTCGTAGGCCGGGCCGATGCAGCTCGCGCCGGGCGCGCACCCGATCACCATAGGTCCCGGATCGTCGAGAAAGCGCTTCCAAGAGTCGTGGGCTTCCTCCGCCTCTGGGGCGGACATGAGCGAGTGGCCCGGCCCATCGAAGGGACCCAGACCCGGAACCGCCTCGTTCGCGCTGCGGTGCCCGGTGGCTACCACGAGCACGTCGTAGTCGATACTCTCACCGTTCACCTCCACGGCGCCGGCCTCAGCGTCCACACGCTCCGCCGCGCCGTGGACAAAGGAGATGCCTTTCTTCTCAAGTGAACGCTCCAGCGGGAACGAGATCTGCTCCAGGGTCCGCTGACCCATAGAGAGCCACGGCAGCGATGGCGTGAATATGAAGCGGTCGTCCTTGGAGATGACGACGATCTCCCGACTGGCGCGTGGCAGCAGCCGGCGAAGCCGGTGTGCTGCGGTCAGTCCCCCGAAGGATCCGCCGAGGATGACGATGCGTGTCTTTTTCACGGTTGCTCCTCTTTGGTGACATCAAGGCCTTGGGCTCGCAGGTCGGCCACGCCATCCGCCATCCGGATCGCGTCGAAGCCACGCTCACGCAAAAGCTCCACGGCCTTCACCGCCAGCACACAGTAGGGTCCACGGCAGTACGCCACCACTGCGCGATCCGGCGGCAGCTCGGCCAGCCGTGCTTCGAGCTCATCGAGCGGGACAGATCGCGCGCCGGGCAGATGCCCAGTTCGATACTCGTCACCGGGGCGCACATCAATAACGGTGATTTCTTCCCGGCGCAGGCGCTCGAGGACCTCGGGCCCGTCGATCTCCTCGAGCTGATCCCGCTGCTCCAGGTATTCCCGCGCAGTACGGTCGATGGCGGACAAGTGGGATTCGGCAAGCAGGCGCAGCGTGCGGTAGAACTCACACACGTCCTCGCCGGCCAGCCGATAGGTCACATGCAGCCCCTTCTTTTGGGTTTCGACGAGCCGGGCCCCTCGGAGCACCTGCAGGTGCTGGGACGTGTTGGCCGTGCTCAGTCCCGACTCCCGGGCCAGGGTCTCCACGGTTTTGGGCCCCTGGCAGAGCAAGTCCAACAGCTCCAGTCGCCGAGGGCTGGAAACCGACTTGCCCACCCGGGCGAGCTGTTCGTAGATGGCGTTCTTGAAATCTCGATGTTCGTTGGTCATATCGTTGCTCAAGTAATCAATTGAATACTAAGATAGTAGCAATTGCAGGTATGTCAAGGTGGAAAAGCGACGATCTGCGTAAACCGGTTGAGGAGACGGCTAGCGCCGTGAGAAGCACCTGAGGAAAGAACCCGAGTCACTCTGCCGGCGAGATGGCCCCATTCCTTTGCTTGTCGGGTGAGCGGTGTCTCCAGATGTTGCCAGTAGGGGCCACGAGCCAAACAGAATTCATTGACAAGAATACTATCCGAGTATACATATCAGTTATGTGGTTTTTCTGTGTGTTCAACTGTTGTTGCTGTACCGGCGCGGGCTCGCGTCGGGTGCGGTCGAGGTGAACAGCTGAGCTGAACAGACCGCATAACGAGACGAACGAGCCCCCATCGAGTGCGATGCGGGCTTTTTTTTTGCGTTAGCGATCAGGTCTCTGGAGACACAATGCGTCGGTCCATACACGAAATTGGCGAGAAGGCCATCCCGGGTCACCGAGACCCAGGCTGCGGTTGTTGTCGGGGCGGGGGCTTCCGCGCCTCTGCCCGTGTCCTCCGAGTGGACCAGGGAGACACCTCCTAGCTCCTCCACCTGAATGACATTGGCAAGAAGGTACGGCGGCCCACGAGGATTCGAGAGTGGCCGCTTTTTTTTTCCCGCTGAAGATTGCGATCCATGAAAGAGAAGGAAACATGACTCTGCCAACCCTGAAACCGGATCTGAGATCCCTCGTCGAAAACCTGAGCTTCGCCCAGAAGGAGGCTCGCTCCCTGGCCCTGATCGAGCGTGCATATGTGCGCTACGGCAAGGGCTTGGTGGTGGCCCACAGCCTGGGCAAGGACTCATCCGTGGTCTGGCATCTGGCCAAGCGCGTCGATGAACGGATCCGTGGATTCATCGTCACGACGCGCTTCAAGCCCGAGGGAACGGTTCGATTCATGCGCGAGGAGGTCAGACGGCATCAGGAGCTCGCCGTCTTCCAATCGGACGCAGCCATCCCGGAGGGACTCCACGCCACGGATCCGGATCGTTGCTGCCAGCTGCTTAAGGTCGAGCCCACCCGACGAGCCCTCGCCTCCCTCGGGGCGGACTGCTGGATCACCGGGCTGCGCTGCACCGAGGGACGCACCCGCACCGAGTTTCGAGAGCGCGAGCAGCGCGGAGACGGCCTGGAGAAGCTCAACCCGATCCTGATTTGGAATGAACGCGAGGTCTGGCAGTACCTGGCGCTGTACCAGGTGCCGGTCAACCCGCTGTACCTGGAAGGATACCGATCCCTCGGCTGTGAGCCGTGCACCCAAATTGCTGCGGGTGGCAACGAGCGAGACGGCAGATGGCTCGGTTTGAGCAAGTGCGGTGGAGAATGCGGTATCCACACCCAACCTCTCGGCATCCAATCATCCCGCGACGAGGTCGCACCATGAATCCAACGACAGCAACGCATCGCCGTGCCGATGGAGAGCGGCCTGTTGGCGGTGCTACATCAGACCCCGAGCGGATCGCCGCCGACCTGTGCGAGCTGGTGGGAAACACCCCGCTGCTCCGCCTCGACCGTTTCGCGTGCGGCGTGGACGCCGAGCTCATTGGCAAGGTCGAGTCCTTCAACCCGGGCAGCAGCGTCAAGGACCGTATCGGGCTCGAAATGATCGTGCAGGCCGAAACCGACGGGCTGCTGCATCCGGGCGGCGCCATCGTGGAGCCAACATCGGGCAACACCGGCATCGCCCTGGCCTGGGTGGCGGCCGTGCGCGGCTACCGGCTCATCCTGACGATGCCCGAGTCCATGAGCATCGAACGGCGCAAGCTCCTGATGGCGTTGGGCGCCGAGATCGTGCTCACCCCGGCCACAGCGGGCATGCGCGGCGCCATCGACACGGCCACGCTTCTGGCGCAGGAGATCCCCGGCGCGTTCATGCCCCAGCAGTTCAATAACCCCGCCAACCCGGCCGTGCACCGGCGCACCACCGCCGAGGAGCTGCTGCGCGACACCGCCGGTCGCCTCGACTGTTTCGTGGCGGGCGTGGGCACCGGTGGGACCATCTCCGGGGTGGGGGCGGTGCTCAAGGAGCGGCTGCCCGGAGTGCGCGTAGTGGCCGTGGAGCCCGCGGCGTCGCCGTTCCTGTCCGCCGGCTGGGAAGGGCCGCACATGATCCAGGGCATCGGCGCCGGCTTCCGGCCGGAGATCTACGACCCGGCGGTGGTGGACGAGATCATCACCGTCGGCAACGACGACGCGCTGGTTGGCGCGCGCCGGCTAGCGCGCACCGAGGGGCTCGTGGTGGGTATCTCCGCCGGCGCTGCGGCCATGGCGGCGGAACGCCTCGCCCGACAGCCCGAGTTCTGCGGCAAGCGTATCGTCGTGATGCTCCCCGACACCGGGGAGCGGTACCTATCGACACCGCTGTTCGACGAGCGCTGAGGTCACCATGCAACGTCCACTCGACTTCAAGCGGCGCAGCGACGGGGAGCTCATCAAGGAGAACGGCTTCGAGCTCGATCTCGATGAGATGGCCCGGCGGGGCGCTATGTCCAAGGAAGAGAAGTTCATCGGCAAATGGTACGGGCTGTACGATCAGCGCCAGGCCGGCAACTTCATGGCGCGGGTAGTGCTGCCCGGGGGCGTGCTGTCCTCGGCGCAGGCCCGCGCGCTAGCGATGGTGGCGCAGCGTCACGCCCTGGGGCTCGTGGCCTTCACTACCCGTGAGGCGGCGCAGCTTCACTGGCTAAAGCTCAAGATGCTGCCCGAGGTGATGCGCGAGCTGCAGCAGGCCGGGCTCTCCACTTTCCACGGCTGCGGTGACGTGGCGCGCAACGTCACGGCGTGCCCCTGGGCGGAGGTGTGCCCCCACCGGCGGCTGAACGCGCTGGTGGATGCTCGCCGCACCGCCGTGACCCTCACCGGGCAGCGGGACCTCGACGATCTGCCCCGCAAGTTCAAGATCAGCTTCAACGGCTGTCGTGCCGGCTGCAGCCTGCCGTGGATGAACGACGTGGGTCTCATGGGGCTCTCCCGGCGCGCCCCGGATGGCGCCACGGAGGGCGGTTACCAGGTGGTCATCGGCGGCGGCCACGGCTGGATGCCCTACGTGGCGCAGCCCCTGTTCGGCTTCGTTCCTCGGCGCCTTGCCACGGCGGTGTGCCGAGCCGTGGCGCTTCTGTTCAAGGACACCGGCGATCGCTGGAACCGCGCCAACGCGCGGCTCAAGGTGGTGCTCTACCGGCTGGGCATCGCGAGGTGCCGAGCACTCGTCGAGGCCCACCTCGACGCTGAGGGGATAGACCGGAGGGCGATCGTGGTGGATCCGGTGCCCGACGCGGGCGATCCCTGGCCGGCGCGCCCCCTCGCCGTGATCGACCCGATGGGCTCGGACGGCGCAGCGATCCAGCGCGTTCGCCTGCCCGGTGGGGAGCTGACTTTCCGCCAACTCCACCGCCTCGCCGAGCTCGCCGAGATTTTCGGCGACCACCGCCTCCGCGCCAACCTGCGGCAGAACCTGGAGATCCACGGCGTGCGGCCAGATCAGGTGGAGGCCCTGCGCTTTGAGATCGAGGCCCTGGGGCTTGCCGCCCGCGACTTCGACGGGCTGACGGACATCGTAAGCTGTGTTGGTACAACCTACTGCCCGCTGGCCGTGACTGAGACCCACGACATGATGCACCAGCTCGGCTTCGTCCAGGAGAGCCGGTTCGACGCCATCCGGCCGCGCGTGCGGATCAACATCACGGGCTGCCCCAATTCCTGCTCTCCCTATCGGGTCGTGGACATTGGCTTGCGGGGCGCGCGCATCCGCGAGCGGCAGGGATCGGTGGAGGGCTACGAGGTACGCATCGGCGGCACCCAGCGCCGCCACGGTCAATCCCTGGGCACCTACAAGGCGGCCGACTGTGTGCGCATTGTCCGAGCGGTGCTCGAGCGGTTCGCAGACCTGGCCACCGGCCGCGAGGGTCTCGCCGATACGGTGGAGCGCGTGGGGTTCCACCCCTTCCGGGACGCCGTCGCAGCCCTGAGCATACGCTACGATCAAGCTCCGGCACCTCAGGAGCGCTCTCGGCCCGCCGACGGGACCCTGCGCGCCTTGGACGCCAAGACCCTGGACCGCGACGTGCCCTGCACCGCGGCGTGCCCAGCCTCCACCCGGGTGCCGTGGTACATCGAGCAGATCGCGGCCGGGGACCCGGACGCCGCCTACCGCATCAACCAGGAGGACAACGTCTTTCCAGGTGTGCTGGGCCGGGTGTGCACCCGCCCCTGCGAGGCCGCCTGCCGCCACCAGTGGACCGGGACCCGCGGCCCAGTGGCAATCTGCCACCTCAAGCGCGCGGCCACGGATCGTAAGTCCGCCCCGCCGGCGCCCCTCCCGCCGTGGTTCGAGCCCACGGGCCGCCGCGTCGCTGTCATCGGCTCGGGACCGGCGGGGCTGGCCGCCTCCCGGGAGCTCAGGCGATACGGTCACGACGTGATCCTATACGAGAAGCACCCGGTCCTCGGCGGGATGATGCGCCTGTGCATCCCCCACTTCCGATTGCCGCGGGACGTCCTCGACGAGGAGATCGCTGCCGTGGTGGACTCCGGGATCGAGGTGCGTACCGGCGTAGCCATCAACAGCGCGCGCCTGGAGTCGCTGTGCGCCGACCACGACGCCGTACTCTTGGCCGCGGGTGCTGTCCGCTCGCGGGTGCTTGATCTGCCCGGCCTGCCGGCCGGCCTCGCCGTGGGGGGGCTGCAGCTGATGGGGCGCTACTGCAGCCACGAGCCGCTGGAGCTACGTGCACCCGTGCTGGTGGTGGGGGGCGGCTTCACCGCCATCGACTGCGCGCGCGTGGCGCGGCGGGTGCTGGGCCTCGGCGGCGGTCGAGTGGCGTTGCTCGTCCGCCGCACCCGGGATCTCATGGCGGCCTCGCACGAGGAGCTCGATCACCTCGTCCAGGAGGATATCGACCTCGAGACCCTGGTGACGCCAGGCGCAGCCTTGGCCACAGACGATCGGCTCCAGAGCGTAACCCTGCAGCGCATGGTGCTCGACGCCCCGGGGGAGGACGGGAGGCCGCAGGTCAAGCCCCTGCCCGGCAACACCTACGAGGTCGCGTGCGGAACGCTGGTCTTCGCGGTCGGCCAGAAGCGGACCATGGAGCTACTGCCGAACGGTGTCCATATGATCGACCAGACTCGCACCAGCCGGGAGGGCCTGTACGTGGCCGGCGACTTCAGCAGCGGCAGCCTGGATGTGATCAACGCTGTGGCCTCGGGCAAGCACGCCGCCGATGTCATCGACGCCAGGCTCATGGGCTACCCACGGAGACGCCAACAGCTCGATCGACAGACCGTGGTCAGCGGCGAGACCGGCCGGCTGCGGGATCACGACCTGGTGGAACAGCCGCCGCCCGAGCTCCTGCCTTCCTCGGAGCGGTTGCTGGACGACGAGGTGGACCGCGGGCTCTCGCTGGAGGCCGCGCAGACCAGCGCCAGACGGTGCTACCTCTGCCAGTTCAAATATGAGATCGACCAGGATCGCTGCATCCACTGTGACTGGTGCATCCAGGCCTCCCCGCGAGAGTGCATCCGCCGCGTCACACGGCTGTTCAGCGACGTTGATGGAGCCACGACGGGGTTCGTGGAGACCGAGCTTCCTCGGGAGGGCACTTTCATCTGGATCGACAGCCGAAACTGCATCCGCTGTGGGGCCTGTTACCGCATCTGTCCCGTGGGCGCAGTGCGGGTCGATCGCGCCGAAATCCAGACAGTGTGCCTCGCGGATCCGCGCCCGACAATTGCGTGATCCAGTAGGGCAATTGGCTGGCTGTCATTTCCCACAATCATGACTCACCTATTCTCGGCATCATGACTCAGCCCGAAGGGGCGGTTTTCTCACAGAGTTGCCCCACCCTTCGGCGAGTTTACGCCATCATTACCCACCCCTGGGACGGGTTTCTCACGATCATTACCCACCCCAGACCGGGTTTCTCGCGATCATGACTCACCCCCGAGGCCGACTGCGGCCATGGTTTGCACCAGGAGGTGCGAATTATGGCCTACCGCGAGGTCGGCATGTGGGAAATACTCAATATCCTCAAGCGGTACGGTCGCCGGGAGACCATCGCTAGCATCCACCGGGCCACCGGGCGGCGGTACAACATCAAGCTCGAGCTCCTCGACGCCGCCAGCCTCCGCGACCTCGAAATAACCACGAGAAACAGATGGCCGTGCGCAACGCGCGGCTCTTCCCCTGGCATCGCTAACACCACCCCGGCTGCGAGCGCCTCGACTCCATGCCATCCGGCCGGTAGCACGTCGCGCTGGAAATCTCCGAATCCACCCGGATCTCACGGCTTTGTATCAATAGTTTCCGAAAATGCCACGTACTGACCAAACAGTTTCAGCTTCGACCTGTGCCCCTGTCCGGGCGGACGCTGACCCTGAGCGGCCTGCACGGCACCACACCCGGCCGCTTCGCCACCCGCACCCTGGTGCGCCTGCTAGGTGCCAAGGCCTGACCTCCGGTCGCCCGCGCCGCCCACCCGGCCCCGCGCCGCCCGCATGTCTGCCCGGAACCCATGCTAGCAACGCCAATCCTGGCAGTTGCCGTGTCTCGATCAGCCGGCCCGACGCGCTGCGCCTGAGCCTGTGTCACAGCGTTCAATTTATCATGGCCGCACAGGATTCGGGGCCCACGGAATGCGTCCCTGAAACGCGCGACCGGAATGCGCGCCCGCTACCCGGACTGGAGCACCTCGCGGACCTTGCGGGTAAGGTCCATCGCGCTGAAGGGCTTGCTGATGAACTTCGTCCCCGAGGCGAGCACGCCGTGGTGCACGATGGCGTTGTCGGTGTAGCCCGACATGTACAGGATCTTGATCCCCGGGCGAAGCCTGGCGAGCCGCTCGGCGAAGGCCTTCCCGCTCATCCGCGGCATCACGACGTCGGTCAGCACGAGATGGATCGTGTCCCCGTGCTGCGCGCAGGTCTGGAGCGCCTCGTCCCCGCTGGCCGCGGTCAGCACGGTATAACCCGCGGCGGAGAGGATCCGGCGGGTGATCTCGCGGACATCGTCCTCGTCCTCCACCACGAGCACCGTCTCCTCACCCGTGAACGTGGACCCTGTCACGGGGCGGCGCGATGCGGCCGCCGGCGCGTCCACCCGGGGCAGGTAGATCTTGAACGTGGTGCCCTGCCCGGGCTCGCTATAGACCCAGATGTTGCCGCCGCTCTGCTTGACGATGCCGTACACGGTGGACATACCTAGCCCGGTCCCCTTGCCTTTCTCCTTCGTCGTGAAGAACGGCTCGAAGATCCGGTCGCGGATCTCGCGGTCCATGCCGTGGCCGTTGTCCGTGACGGACAGCTGCACGTACGGTCCGGGCGT
Source organism: bacterium (assembly GCA_043825095.1). Classification (GTDB taxonomy): domain Bacteria; phylum Myxococcota_A; class Polyangia; order HGW-17; family JAJRWW01; genus JBDRSE01. The sequence continues at coordinate 19 of JBDRSE010000124.1, read as the reverse complement.
CACGGAGACGTGCTTCTCG
>JBDRSE010000123.1:0-8504 GCA_043825095.1 bacterium | reverse complement strand
CGTCCGACGGCACGACGTCGAACTGGTAGACCACGGCCGTGACCCCGGATCCGATGTTCTCGCTGACGGGGAGCGTCTGCTCATGGGAGACGCCGGGACTGTGCAACAGCTCGTCGCCTACGAGAGGCGCGCCCAGGCCCTGCGCGTACGCGAGGTTGCTGACGTTCGGCACGATCTCGTCGTCGAGCACCATCTGCATCAACACCTGCGGCGTGGCGTCGTCGAACCCGGGCAGGCGCTCGCGGACGATGTGCCGCGTGTAGGCCGGCGGCGCTCCGGAGTCGTCCGGCAGCGTTCCGCACGCGCCCGGCAAAGGCCCCAAGTCGCGTGACGTCACTCATGCGTCGTGCGGCACTGCTCCGGAGTCGATTGCCGCGAGATCGGCACCATCCTTCGGCGCGACGCAGCCGACGAACGTCCCGTTTTCTCATGTGATTGTATAGTGTTGCCGCGATGGCAACGCGGTAGGTCACTCTCCGGCCGGCGTGCTCGTAGCGCCGGGCGCTCGTCAGGTTGAGCTGCCGGCAGAGCCTCCAGAGGCGCCACAGCACGTCCAGCTTGAGGTTCGCCTCTCGCAGCGTCGGACCGCAGCCGCCGGTCATAGGTCGCCCGCAGCAAGTCCTCCAGCAGGTCCAGCATCCTGGTCTCCAGCCGGTCCCCCAGGGTAAACCGGTGGTCTCGGGGGAGCTTGTGCAAAAAGCGGGATCATCCATGCCAGCAGGTCCATGCACAGGCTCACCGCGGGCACCGGATCCACGCGCTTGCTTCCGGCCTTTGCTGCTGTCGCTCACAAAAGCCCGCGTCGCCTAACGGCGACGTCCCAGAGGAAGAGGTTGCCGGCCCCAAGCTTCATAGGCTAACTCCTACAGATCGGCAAAGGGCAAGAGGGCAAGACCACACAGGGGAAACGCCACCCGAAAGAAAGTAGGTAAACTACATACATTTACTCACGCCTTACGGGGTCCTGCGGCAACGAAAACCGAAGAGGCTGTTACGAGTCGTCGGGTTGCCGCCGTTGCGGTACACCACGCGGAGGTCGTTCGCAAGGCCCCAGTTGAAGCTACCCCCGCGGAACACCCGGGTGCCGTATACTGAATTTGTGTTCAGTGGGTCAGTACAGCCACTCGTACAACTACTGTAATAGTCACTCTGGTACCAGTCCTGGACCCACTCATATACATTCCCGGCCATGTCCTTCAGCCCATATGGTGAGTCGCCGTCTGGCCCGGTCAGGTGCCCCACCTCCCACGTTACGGGACCGACCGTCGTCGAGCTGCAGCCACGGCCGCTCGTGCTACCATTTACGTCAAAGTTGCAGCGCGTGCAGTCCGGCTCCGGGATCGCGCCCCACGGGTACTTCCGCGTGTCGCCAGGGCCGCCACGCGCCGCCTTCTCCCACTGCGCCTCCGTGGGCAGGTCCCCGCCCAGCCACACCTGGCAGTACTCCTGTGACTCGGACCAGTAGATGCAGTTCAGCGGGTGAGCCTCCCGGCTCCCGGTGCCCGCGCTCCAGTTGCAGAAGGTGCTCGAGACGCTCTCAGTGGGCGAGCCCGTACAGAGGCCGTCGCCCATGCACGACCGGTACGCGCCCACGCTCACCTCGGTCAACTCCATGCAGTACGCCGTCAGCGTCACCGTGTGACGTGGCTGCTCCTCGCTCTGGCACGTCCCGTCCAGCTCCCCGGCGTTGCAGCCCATCTCGAAGGCCCCGACCGGGACGTACGCCCAGCCCTGCGGGCACCCGTTCCCCTGGCAGGGGCCCACCACCCCGGGCGCGCCGTCGTCGCAGTCCTCGGACAGGTCGCAGCCCGTCCCACGCGCGCCGTCCCCGTCGACGTCCGTGCAGCTCGCGCAGCCGCTCGCCGTCCAGTTGGACCCGTCGCCGTCGCAGGCGTCCTCGGCCGAGTCACAGCCCGTGCCGCGGTAGCTGTCCCCGTCGACGTCCGTGCAGCTCACGCAGCCGCTCGTCGTCCAGTTGGACCCGTCGCTGTCGCAGGCGTCCTCGGCCGAGTCGCAGCCCGTGCCGCGGTAGCTGTCCCCGTCGACGTCCGTGCAGCTTGTGCAGCCGCTCGATGTCCAGTTGTGATCGTCGTCGTCGCAGGCGTCGGGACCCAGGGTGCAGTCCACTCCGTAGCCATCGCCGTCGTTGTCCACGCAGGCGCTCGTCTGGCAGGTCTGGCCCGAGCAGAAGCCGCCCGGCTCGGACGTGCAGTCCTCGCAAGATTCACCGCCGCTGCCGCAAAGCGTGTCCTCGGCGCCGTCCCGGCAGGCGCCGGAAGGGTTGCAGCAGCCGGGACAGCTCCCAGGGCCGCAGCTCCCGCCGTCGCCAACGTCGGGGCCGACGGTCGCGTCGCCGGCGTCGATTGTCGGATCTTCGGCGTAGCAGCGCTGCTCACCGCTGCCGCCGGGTACCGTGAGGCAGATCATCCCCGCCGGGCAGCCCAGGCCTTCGGCCTCGGAGCAGCCGTACCAGTCGCTTTGCAGCTTGGGATCGCTGCACCCGGCCTGCGCCCAGCACAGCAGCGCGCAGGACACCACCAGCCGCAGCGGATGGCTCCTCACTCTGCTCAGGCTCAGGCTCAGGCTCAGGCTCAGGCTCAAGCGTTCCGAAGATCTGGTCGTATTCATTGCATGCCTCGCTGTCATCTGTTTCCAACGAGCAGCCGGCTGCCGTGCTCGTAGCGCCGGGCGCTCGTCAGGTTTAGCGGCCGGCAGAGCCGCCAGAGGTGCCGCAGCACGTCCAGCTTGAGGTTCGCCTCTCGAAGCGTCGGACCGCCGCCGCCGGTCATAGGTCGCCCGCAGCAGGTCCTCCAGCAGGTCCAGCATCCGGGTCTCCAGCCGGTCCCCCAGGGTAAACCGGTGGCCTCGGGGGAGCTTGTGCAAAAGCGGGATCATCCACGCCAGCAGGTCCATGCACAGGCTCACCGCGGGCACCGAATCCACGCCTTGCTTCCGGCCTTTACTGAGCCCTACTCCTTCGACGTCGTGAACACCGCGGGCACCGACTACCAGGACCTCTCCTTTGCCGAGCCAATGCAAATGGCCGCGCCTATCCTGTACCTCTACCCGCCCGAAACCACTACCGTGGACGTGTCGCTCGGATTCCCTGTCGGCGGCCACGTCACTGTTTCCGAGTCGCCCTTCGCCGGCGGGTGGCACGTCCAGGTCGACCCCCGGGGCTGGATCGACGACGAGTATGGCTACCTCTTCTACGAAACCTCCGTGCCCCAGCGCGCCACTACGGACGAGGGCTGCCTCTTGGACGGCGCGGACCTCGAACGAGAGCTGTGGCGGTTGCTCACCCGACAGGGCTTCCAAGGCCGGGAGAGCGACGACTTCATCAACTTCTGGGCCCCGCGCCTGGAGGGCGCGCCCTGGTTCGCCGTCTATTCCCAGGACGCCGCTGCCCTGGTGACGCTCACCATCGAGCCCCCACCGGACCGGATCCACCGCGTGCTCTTCCTGATCCGCCCGCTCCAAGCGCCCCTCACAATCCAGCCGCCCCGCGAGCCGGGGCCGCTCCATCGAGAGGGTTTCGGCGCCATGGAATGGGGCGTGCTGGTGGAGATCTGACCCCAGCGCCGGCGGAAGCCAAATCGTCGATTGATCCACATCGCGGCGACAGGTGTCACTCGTAGATCACGAAGGACGTGAAGGTCGTGGTTTCGTTGTACACGCGCAGGCCGGCGAGGCCGGACATGTCGGCCCACACATCACCGCCGGAAATCTGCACCTGGCCGCTCCCCCCCGCCTGATCGTCATAGACACAGCGCACCGTATCTCCGTCGCGAAAGACGCGCAGCCGGTGCCACTGGCTATCCATGACGGTCGTCGTGATGTTCGTGTTGTTCAGCCAATTCCACGGGCCGCCCTCGGCCCGGTAGATAGACAGGACGTCTGGCCCGCGCTCGTAGACGCACGCATAAGCCCACACGTTCCCCCCGGGTGTTGACCACCCAAACACCACGTTCGTCCAGTTGGCGCCCGATGGAGGCGGCTGATCCATGTGGAACGTGGCTTCCACCGAGTAGTTCACGTTGGGGATGCTCGTCGCGTGGAGGTAGTTGCCTCCACCACCGATGCGCGATCCCGTGACCTCGTCGACTCCGGGGGTCCAGGTGCCGCCGTACACCGTCCAGATTCCCGCGGTGGTCAGCAGCGACTCGAAGGCCGTGATCTGGGAGAGGAGCGCCGCGTTCCCCGGGTCCTCGCAAACCGATCCGACTCCGTCGCTGTCGGCGTTTTGCTGCCCTGCATTGGAATATGTCGGGCAGTTGTCGCAGTTGTCGTCGATCCCGTCTCCGTCCTCGTCGTGGTTGGCGTAGCACCCCGACGGGTTGAAGGTGCAGTTCGTGTTGCAGGTGAGCGCCCCGCTCCGGCAGCCCAGGGTGCCACAGGAGGCGCCCCCGAGGTTTGCGCCGTCGCAGTCCTCACCGCTGTCCACGACATTGTTGCCGCAGGCGCTCGTGCAAGCGCCGGTGTTGAAGCCAGCGCAGTTGGCAAGGCAGGTGAGCGTACCCCCGTAGAAACCCTGGGTCATGCACGTTTCGCCACCCAGCGCCGCTCCGTCGCACACCTCGGGGCCGTTCACCGTACCGTCCCCGCAGGTGCCACTGCACCCCGTCGTCACCAGCGCGCTGCACCCAGCATTACAACCTAGCGTGCCCCCGTAGTACCCCTGACTCTGGCACGTCTCACCGCCAAGCGCCGCTCCGTCGCACACCTCGCCGATATCGATGACGCCGTCGCCGCAAACAACCTCAGCGTCGGGCACCGCCGCGTCTTGCAGGACCTCAGCGTCGGGCACCGCCGCGTCTTGCTGGACCTCAGCGTCGGGCCCCGCCGCGTCTTGTTGGACCTCAGCGTCGGGCACCGCCGCGTCTTGCTGGACCTCAGCGTCGGGCACCGCCGCGTCTTGCTGGACCTCAGCGTCGAGCACCGCCGCGTCTTGCTGGACCTCAGCGTCGGGTACCGCCGCGTCGATGGTCGGATCTTCGGCGTAGCAGCGCTGCTCACCGCTGCCGCCGGGTACCGTGAGGCAGATCATCCCCGCCGGGCAGCCCAGGCCTTCGGCCTCGGAGCAGCCGTACCAGTCGCTTTCCAGCTTGGGATTGCTGCACCCGGCCTGCACCCAGCACAGCAGCGCGCAGGCCACCACCAGCCGGAGCGGATGGCTCCTCGTTCTGCTCAGGCTCAGGCTCAGGCTCCAACGTTCCGAAGATCCGGTCGTGCTCATTGCGTGCCTCGCTGTCATCTGTCAGCCTCCCAGGCCTAGAGACGCATGCCCAGGCAGAGGGAAACCCGGCCCGGGCCCACGGCGGGATGGAGCCATACGCGGCGCTCCCGCTGCCGCTTTCCGTCCACCACCAGCAGCACCACCCCGGTGACCAGCAGCGCCGCCCCGACCCCGCCTGCCACCCACGCGCCGGTCCGATACCGGCCCACGGCCGCGTAGTCGCTCGATAGACCGGGCTCCCACATGGTGCCCTGCTCGGCATCCTCGACCTTCTGCTTCGCCTTCTGCGCCAGGCTGCCCAGCACGCCCGCCACGACCACCGACGCGCCGGAGAGCGCGATGCTCGTCCAGCCCGCCGCCCGAAGGCCGCGGCCGCCGGCCTTGGCCTTGGGGCCCGGGCCGAGGCCGGGAACGCCGCGGGGGCGAGGACGGAGGCGAGGGCGGAGACGAGGGCGCGGGCGGAGGCGCGGGCGGAGACGAGGGCGGAGACGAGGGCGCGGCCGATCCACCCGCGGAGGCCGGACCAGCGGCGCGAGGCGCAGCACCACCCGGCTCGGCTGGCCGGGGCCAACCTGGAAGCGCTTCTCCACTCTGCCGTGGCCGGCCAGCGTTACCGTCACCCGGTGCTCGCCGTTACGAAGTCGCTGCCGCTCACGGATCGGCGCGATCAGGGCCGCCTGCCCCTCCACCACCACCCTGGCGCCCGCGGGGGCAACGTCCAGGGTCACGAGCGACGTCGTGCGAAGGATCTCGCTGATCCGTTTCGTGGCTCGCTGCCTCAGGGGGGCCCCGGCCGGGCCCTTCGAGGCCCTGACGAACTGCTCCAGGTACGCAAGCGCCGGACCGGGGCGGCCGAGCTTTTGGCAGCTCGTCCCGAGGGCATAGAGGTACCTGGGCTCCGCAAGGAGCCGGTAGGCCTCCCGGTACCGCTCGATGGCCTTCTCGTACTGGCCCAGCCGGTACGCCGCCAGGGCCTGCCTGGCCACGGCGCGCGCGCGGCCCGCGCGGCCGGTCGCTTCGGCGCCAGGGGCAGGGGCCGCGCGGACGAGCACCGGGACCACCAACGGGACCAAGGCCGGGGAGAGGCACAGCAGGAGGGTGCCGAGCAGGTGGGGCCAACGGGCGCGCCGGGCGCGCCGCCTGAGAGCCACGCTCACGCGGCGCCCTGCTTCAGGAAGTCGTAATCTCATGGCCGGCTCGCTCCTTGCTCCGGGGTGAGCCCCGGGACACGTGGACGTGCTTGGACGTGGACGGTCGCGCACGGTCGCGCACGCGAGCCCGGGCTGCCGCATGGGGTCCGCGGCACCGAGAGCCACCAGGGCGGCCGCGGCGATCAGTCCGAGGGTACGTCATCGTAAGACCGTTTCATCGGCCTGTTGGGCCCGCGTCGCGGAGGCGTCAGCGAGGCTTTGCGCGGGCGCGGGCGCGCACGGCGACGCCGGGCGCGGCCACGACGGCCGGACGTGGTGCCGGGGATCGCCCGGGCCGGATCGGACGGCATGGACACCTGCACTTCGGTGTCCTTGTCAGGGGTCAGCTTGCGCGTGAAGGGCCGGTGGCCGAGGGCCTCGCACAGAAGCGTGACCGGCCGGGCCGACCGATCCAGCACGAGGGGGTTGCCCGGCACGACGCGGCTGTTCACCCGGCACACCGCGCCGCCGGGCAGGCCGCGGAGGTGGATCACGACCCGCGAGGCCACCAGGCTGAGCGCGCGGACGTCTCCCTCTCCTGGGCGGCCGCGCGGCGGAGACGAAGCCGATGCGTCCACGGCCGCCGCGGATCCGCCCGCCGAGGGCGAGGCCCGGTCGCCGCGGCTCCGCCCGCCGAGGGCGAGGATCGCCACCACCAGGAGGACCGCGACCGCGACCACGCCGCCGAGGCCCAGCAGGAGCGCCCGCGACCGGCCCCTGCGCTCCGTCGGCAGGGCGAGGCTGTCCTGCTGGCCCGCAGCGCCGGAGAGGGTGGTGGGGGAGACTGAGAGCCCGGGAGGCCAGGAGGGCGACGGGGCAGCGGGCGACCCGGCGGTTGCGGAAGGAGACGGTGAAACCTCAGCAGGGTCGCAGGCGGCAGAGCCGAGGGCCACGCTCTGCAGGGCGTGATCAAAGTCGGCGACCGTCTGGAACCGCGCCCCGGGGTCCTTGGCCAGGGCACACTGGATGACCGCGTTCACCGCTGCCGGGAGGCCCGGCACCTGCTCGTTCACGGAGCCCGGGGGCTTCATGACGATGCTCAGGACGAGCTGCGCGAAGTTGTCGCCCCGGAAGGGAACGTCCCCGGTCAGCATCTGAAAGGCGATCACCCCGAGGGCGTACACGTCTGTCCGGTGGTCTACCTTGGCCTCCCCGGCGCCCGTCTGCTCGGGGGACATGTAGTACGGCGTGCCCATCATGGCGTTCGTGGCTGTCAACATCGACCCGGCGCCCTGGATCTTCGAGATCCCGAAGTCCACTAGCTTCACGTAGTCGTCCCGGTGCCGCCGGCGGCACAGGAAGATGTTCTGGGGCTTCATGTCCCGGTGCACCACCCCCTGCTCGTGCGCCTCGCCGAGTGCCGCGGAGACCTGGCCGAGGATCTGCGTCGTCTCGGCGAGCGAGAGCCGCCCGACCCGATCCAGGCGGCTCCCCAGGTCCTCGCCGTCGAGCAGCTCCATCACGATGTAGGGCCGGCCGTCCTCGGTCAGGTTGAAGTCCACCACCTCCACGATGTGCTCGTGCTTGAGCCGGCTGCAGACCTCGGCCTCCCGCCGAAACCGGTGGTACAGCTCCGAGGCCGGGTCCACGGCCTCGTTGAGCACCTTGACGGCGAAGGACTTGGGCAACCGCACGTGATCGGCCCGGTACACCGACCCCATGCCGCCCTCGCCGATCTTCTCGCGGACCTCGTAGGCGCCGCCCAGCAGGCATCCCAGCAGTTCATCGAGCCGTTGTTGGGTGGACATGCCGTCCCTGCTCCTCGATCGCCCCACGGCCTGGGCACCCCAACCGTCGCCCAGCCAACGGGAACGGCGCGCCACATTCAGCATTCAGCTACCAGCTACCACGGACAATCATGCAATCATACACCACTCTCCCGCCCGGCGACCTCACTTTCTGGCACTGGTCATCTTCCGGTGGCAGCGGTGGCAGCGGTGGCAGCGGTGGCAGCGGTAGCAGCGGTGGCAGCGGTGGCAGCGGCGGCAGCGGTGGCAGCGGTGGCCGGGGGGCGGCGGGCGGAGCACGGGAAGGCCGTGCTCCCAGACGATGGGGACCCTGCTGGCACAGCTCTGTTC
>JBDRSE010000122.1:0-2653 GCA_043825095.1 bacterium | reverse complement strand
CCAACGAATAGCCGAATTCGAGAAAGTAACCAAAATGCCCGTCGGGGGCGGCGGAGGCGATCGCATCGTACTTGGTCTTTGGCGGGATGCCGTTCCCGGTATACGCGTTGGTACCGGTGAGATACTGCCACTTGTCGATCTCGTAGAAGCTGTCGAAGTACGAGGGCAGGTAATCTCCGCTGAAGTATCGCGCCTCGGCCCGGATGCGCAGGGCATGCACCGACTCCTCGCCCGCGAAGTTGAGGCGGAACAGCGCGCCGCCGGTGAAGCCGTGACCCGCGTCGATCATACTCGAGTAGTCGACGTAGAGCTTGATGTCCGTGGTTTCGGTCTTGACGACCTTCAGCTCGGTGTCGATTCCCCAAATGTGCATCCGCGCGGTTTTTGCCGCCTCGGGCAGGGTCTCGTCGCACGCCCCGTCGAGCCGGATCACGTCCCAGGTGAAGAACTCCCCGGTACGGGTGTTCTTGATCCCCGAGGTGATCGTGTCGATGGCCAGCGTCTTCGGTGCGTAGAAGTCCGTGGCGAAGGTGACGCCGATCGACAGGCTCTGCGAAACGGTGTCCTCGAAGAACGGGGCCAGCGGCTTGATGAAGCCGAGCACGCCGATCATGTTCCAGTTGGTGATGTCGTTGGTGTAGAACTCGAAGCCGCCCAGCCGGTTGGCATACGCGTCGAACTGGGCGCCGATGCGCACGTTGTCCAGATCGACCTGCGGCAGGTAGCGCTTCATGATCGTGCCATGGCCGATGCTCCCGGCCCCGGCCTGGGTGACGTTGATGTGGAAGTTGTCCTCCTTGCGACCCCACGAGGCGTAGCGCAGAATGCGGAAATAATCCCGCCAGTGATCCCAGTCCTCGCCGCGGATCTGGCCGGCGTTGTCGAAACCGTGGATCTCGGTTTTCGGCGCGGAGCCAGTGCTCACGTCCAGGCCGACCAGGCCCTCGCTGCCGTCCCAGATCTCGATGTTCAGCGGCGCGGACACGCCGAGGCGGAGCTTGCTGATGCGCAGGTCCGCGCCCGGCTCGACCGTGGCAAAGTGGATCCGGCCGATCGCGCGGTAGCCCAGTTTGACGCCGGCGCGGCTGCGTGTGCCGAGCAGGTCGAGCTCGCTGACGTCGAGCAGTTCACCCTTGATGAAAGGTTGCTGCTCCGCGGTCTCTTCCTCGGGTGGCGCCTCCGCCTCCTCGACGTCCCGTGGCTCGGCGGCAGGCTCGGCTTCCGCTGGCGGTGCACCGGGAATCGCCGGGGGAATCGCCGGGGACGGAGGCGGCTCCGCGGGCGTCTCCGGGGACGGAGGTGACTCCGCGGACTCTCCAGTCTGACCCGAAGCCTCGATGACCTCGTAGCCCCCCTCCTCCAGCGCCGGTGGTATCTCGACCGGCGGCACCAGCTCGGGCGCCTCGATGGTCGGAACGGACGGCTCGGTTTCCTGGTTGCTGGAGTCGGACTTGGGGGCGTCTTTGCCAGGCGCTTTCGGTTCGGCCTCGGGCTCGTCCTCCTCGGACTCGCCGTCCGATTTGGGCGCGCCGCCCGGCTCCTCGTCCTCCTCGGCTGCCACGGGCCCGCTGGCCAGCAGAGCCAGGAGCAGAATGGTCGCAGCGGCAACGCTGCTGATCAGATCGAATAGAGGTTTCGCCGACGTCATGCCCATGAAGCATAGCACTGACGCAGTGATTCGGGCAACGCGACGCGCAGGAGCAGAATCGGAATGTTGTGGAACTCAGGAGATCGAATAGAGCCTCTCGGCTACTCGAAGACCGCCTTCATCACGTCGAGCCACGTGGTCTTGGCCGCTTCGGTGACACGCCGCTGCAGCTCGGCGCAATACAGTCCGGCGATGTCGGCGGAGATACGCTCGCAGGTCTCGATCTTGGTCGCCTCGGTCTGTCCGGAGGGCAGGGCCACGTTCTCACCCAGCTTCTGGATACACAGATTCCGAGCCGATGATTCGCTACCCACGCGATCGGGCAGCACGCTGAAATCCAGGGAGCAGTCGTCCCACCGATCGGCCAGGTCTGTGCATCCCGTGTCGCACGCGTAGTCCTCGTCATCACCGCCGCATCCAGCAAAGACGAGGCAGAACGCTCCGGCCAGCGCCATCACCACCGTCGCCGCGCGCCGAGTCCAGCTCATCCTCGAACTCCTTTTCTCTGCGGACCTGTCGAACCGGCCCGATTGATTGACGGACTCTAGCCCTGCACGACCTGAATTGTCAAGGGTTTGGCGTTCATCGGCCCCTCGCCGCGACGGGCCAGCGCTCAACGACCTCGTCGCCCGAGACGAGCACCAGTTCGCTGGCCAGGTTCACGGCGACGCAGGCGTGATTTGGCACGAAGCGGACGCGCTCACCCACTGTGGGCCGGGTTGCACCGGCCTCGAACAGGACCACGCCGTGCTCCTCGGAGAGGCGGGCCAGGGTCCAGCCCGGACGGTCGACGAAGATCCCGTGGCTGGCCAGCGGCGTGCCTCCGGGGGCGGGACGGTCCTGGCTCAGCACCTTGCTGCCGCAGTCGAGGACGCAGCGATCCGGGTGAACCGAGACCACGGTGGCCAGCACGGTGAGCGCGCAGCGATCGACCGTGACCGCGCCGAGGGCGACCTGGGTGGCGTCACGCAGGGCATAGTTTCCCGGGCGCGCCTCGGTCACGCC
>JBDRSE010000121.1:0-15020 GCA_043825095.1 bacterium | reverse complement strand
AGCCGTCCCCGGCGGAGGTGTTCGCGTCGTCGCACCCCTCGCCCAGCTCCAGGATGCCGTTGCCGCACACCGCGCCTGGCTGCTCGTCCTGACACAGCGCGCTGCAGCCGTCCCCGTCGATCAGGTTGTCGTCGTCGCACTCCTCCCCCACCTGCAGCCGGCCGTCCCCGCACCCCGTCTCGTTGTTGCACCCCGGGTCGCAGCCGTCCCCGGCCCTGTAGTTGCCGTCGTCGCACTCCTCCCCCGGCTCCACCACGCCGTTGCCGCAGAACCCCTCCACCTGGCAGCTCGAGCTGCACCCGTCGTGGTCCATGGTGTTGCCGTCGTCGCACTGCTCCCCGGGGTTCAGCAGCCCGTTGCCGCACGCCGTCTGGTTGTTGTTGCTGTTCGTCTCACTGACGCAGGCGACCAGCACGACCGGAAAGAGCGTATAAAGGGCCCAGTGAATGACACTGTATCTAATTGTTTTTTCAGTCATATCCTGCCTTGATTTATTCTAGTGATCAACCGCCGCGGCCGACCGATCATCCGAGGATCAAGATTCATATCCTACCGCCCAAACGGCCTCAAGATCAATCATGAGTGGAAACGGGACGGTTTCAAGGGGTTCAGTCCAGGATGATCAGCTCGTCGAGATACCAGCCCGGGAAGGTCGCGATGTAGTCGGACTGGAAGGCGAAGCGCAGGTAGATGGTCTGCCCCGCATAGGCCGACAGATCCGCCTCGAACTGCGCCCACTGGGCGCTCCAGGCCTCGGCCGTCCCTCCCCATGCGGCCTCGCCTCCGATGGTCAGGTTGTAGGCCGGCGTCACCGTGCTGAGCACGGAGAAGTTGACGCCATCCGTGGACACCTTGAGGTTGCCGCCGTCGTAGGTGAAGCCCTCAGACGCGAGCCAAGACCGGAACTGCAGCGTCGGCGCCGTGGTGCCGCTCAGATCGATGGCCGGGGACGTGGCGTGGGCCGCGCTGAACAGGAGATTCGTGGAGTAGTTGGCGTTCAGATCCAGGCCGAGGCAGCTCCCGCCGTAGCAGGACGACGGCCCGACCACGGTGGGGGTGCCCCACTCCCAGTCCGGATTGAGCGCCCACCCGGTGGCGCCGGAGTCGAAGTTCTCCAGCCAGATGCCGGTCACCACCTGCAGCGTGTAGGTCTGCTCGTCGTAGTTCGTCGGGGCGCCCACCGCGGCGGCGCGGACGATCACGCTCACCGGTCCCAGGTTGCCGGCGAGGGGCGTGCCGCTGAGGGTCCCGGTGCCGGGGTCGATGGAGAGCCAACCGTCGTTTACGCCGCCGGCCTGAATCGACCAGTCGAAGCTGCCGGTTCCGCCGTCGGCCACGAGCTGACGCGCATATCCCATGCCGACGAGGGCCACGCCGAGGTCCAGCCCCGTGTGGAGCTGAACCGGCACATCCGCCGCCTCGGTCACGGTCACCGCGTCGACATACCAGCCGTCGTACTGGGTCACGGCGTCGGACCGGAACGCTAACTGCAGGTTGACGACCTGGCCCACGTAGGCGCTCAGATCCACGAGCACCCGGTGCCAGTCGCTGCTCCGCTTGTCACCGGTGAAGGCCTGCTCCGAGCCGACCGTCTGGTCGTACCCGCCCGCGGGGGTGAGCAGCGTCCAGTTGTTGCCGTTGTCAGTGCTCACCTTGATGTTGCCGCCGTCCTGGCCGCCCTGGGCGTACATCCACTGGAAGAACGACAGGGTCGGCGTGGTCGTGCCCGTGAGATCGATGGGGGGCGACTCGAACACGCACGTGGCGTAGCTCTGACCCGCCGAGTAGAGGGCGTCGATCTGCGTGCCCACACAGGAGCTGCCGTCGTGGCAGGCGGCCGGCCCGGTGTTGCTCGGCGTGCCCCACTCCCAGTCGCCGCCCGCCACCCAGGCGGTGGGGACCCCGGACTCGAAGTCCTCGCCGTAGGGCAGCGCGGCGGGCGCGACGACCTCGAACAGGAAGGTCTGCACCGCGTAGTTGGAGGGCAGCGTGGCCTCCTCGACCCGCACGTCCACGCTGACCTGACCCACGTCCGAGGCCCCCGGCGTGCCGCTGAGCACGCCCGTGCCGGGATCGATCGACAGCCAGGCGTGGTTCGACCCGCCGACGATGCTGAAGCCGAAGCTCCCGGTGCCGCCCGAAGCGACGATGGTTTCCGAATAGGGGATCGACTCCGCGCCCCGGGGCAGGTTCTGCCCGGTGACGAAGTACACGGGGTTCATGCCCTGCTCGGTGACAATGACGTTGTCGATGTAGGCGCCGTAGTACTCGATCACGCTGTCGGAGTAGACACCGAAGGCGAGGTTGATGGTCTGGCCGGTGAACGCGGACAGGTCGAAGACGACCTCCTCCCAGCTCGTCGAAGTGGACGCCCAGCAGTCGGAGCTCCCCTCGTTGCTGTCGTAGGGCACGCTCGGGCTGGTGAGCAGATTCCAGGCCGCGCCGCCGTTGACGGTGACCCAGACGTTGAAGCAATCCCAGCCCGTTTCGAAGTTACGCCACATGCGGAACTTGAGCTCGGGCTGCGTCGCCGCCGACAGATCGATGGGCGCGGTCTGGGCCCGGTTCGACGTGTACTGCGAGCCGGACGAGTAGCTCGCCCCGAAGTTGGTTCCCATGCAGCCGCTGCCCTCGTAGGCCGCCGCGGGCTCGTCGCCCGCCCCCGTGGGTACGCCCCACTCCCAGTCGCCGGCGAAGGTCCAGTTTCCGAGCGTGATGTTCTGGTCCTCGAAGTCGTCGTGAAAATACCAGCTCAGGCCGGTGCAGCCGCTCAGGTCGTAGGTGCAGTCGCTGTGGCAGGCGAGCGCGCCCTCGGAGAAGCCGAGGCTCAGGCAGGTCTTGCCCTTGAAGTCGGTCAGGTCGCACTGCTCCTGGCACTCGGCGAGGCCGTCCCCGCAGGACGGCGGGCTGCCGGAGCACTGGCTCGTGTCGATGGTGCACCAGGCCGTACACGCGAGCTGACCGCCGTCGTAGCAGTAGTCGTCCGCACAGGTCTTCCCGCCCAGGTCCGTCACGTCGCACTCCTCGCCGTGCACCACCTCCCGCACGCCGTTGCCGCACTGCGGGCAGCAGTCCGGCTGGCACTTCTTGCACGTCTCCCCCATGTGCGAGTCGCACTGCTGATCCCCGCACACGAACTCCACCTCGCACGTGTCCGAGCAGCCGTCGTGGATCTCGATGTTCCCGTCCTCGCACTCCTCCCCAGCCTCCCAGATCCCGTTGCCGCACGTGGCCACCCCGTCCTCGTCCCCGCACCCCTTGTCGCACCCGTCCCCGTCGGTGTTGTTGCCGTCGTCGCACTCCTCCCCCGCCTGCAGCTCGCCGTCCCCGCAGTCCGGGCAGCAGTCGCGCGGGCACAGGTAGCACGTCTCGTAGTTCTGCTCCTCGCAGTAGCCGTTGCCGCACACGAACTCCACCCGGCACACCTCGCTGCAGCCGTCCCCGGCCACGTTGTTGCCGTCGTCGCACATCTCCGACGCGTCCAGCGTGCCGTTGCCGCAGCCGTCCTCCCGCTCGCAGTCCACCCCGCAGCCGTCCCCGGCGACGGTGTTCGCGTCGTCGCACCCCTCGCCCAGCTCCAGGATGCCGTTGCCGCACACCGCGCCGAGCTGCTCGTCCTGGCACAGCGCGCTGCAGCCGTCCCCGTCGAAGAGGTTGTCGTCGTCGCACTCCTCCCCCACCTGCAGCCGCCCGTCCCCGCACCCCTGTTCGGTGTTGCACGACGGGTCGCAGCCGTCCCCGGCCCGGTAGTTGCCGTCGTCGCACTCCTCCCCGGGCTCCACCACCGCGTTGCCGCAGAACCCCTCCACCTGGCAGCTCGAGCTGCAGCCGTCGTGGTCCCTGGTGTTGCCATCGTCGCACTGCTCCCCGGGATTCAGCAGCCCGTTGCCGCACGCCGTCTGGTTGTTGTTGCTGTTCGTCTCACTCACGCACGCGACCAGGCCAACTCCCAGCGCGATCACGGCGATGACTCTGAGACCCCGATTGATCATGTCTCCGTCACTCCTCGGCACGTTGGCCATGGTCGCCCGCAGCTCGTGGAAACCCTCCTGCGGCTCCCGCGCGAGCGTCAACGCCGGGATCATAGCGCCTTTCCCCGGCTCGGGTCTACTGATATGCCACGTAGCTGAGGAACGCGGCGTGAGCGCTGTCCACCCGGTACCCGGACGTGCCGACGAGATTGGGCGTCGCGCCCCGGTGGTCCGGTCTGGGGGTTCACATTTTTCTTGCGGTCTGCGGCCGGGACAGGCATTCAACGGGCATGACCAACCGACTCCCCCGAGCGGCGGGGCTGCTGCTGCACCCGACGTCTCTGCCCGGCGCGCACGGCATTGGGGACCTGGGAGAGCACGCGTACCGGTTCGTGGACTGGCTCGCAGCCAGCGGCTTCTCGCTGTGGCAGGTCCTGCCACTGGTGCCGCCGGGTGCCGGGAGCTCTCCCTACTCGACCTACTCCGCCCTCTCGGGAAATCCCTGGCTCATCAGCCTGGAGCGGCTCCGCGAGGACGACCTGCTCGACGCGCAGGATCTGAACGCGCCCGAGCTCCCCCCGGATCGGGTGGACGACAGCAGCGTGTGCGATTTCAAGGCTCCCCGGCTGGAGAAGGCGGCGCAGAGGCTGCTCGCCGGGGTGAACCCGCCGCTCCGTGACGAGCTGGAGGCGTTTCGAGAGCGGGAGCAGTGGGTCGAGGAGGCCGCGCTCTTTGCGGCGCTGCGGGCCGTGGAGCGACAGCGCCCCTGGTGGAGCTGGCCTGCGGAGCTGCGGGATCGCGGCTCCGGCGCGGTGGCCGACGCCCGGAGGGAGCTCCGCGTCGAGATCGACCGCGAGGTGGCGCTGCAGTGGATCTTCGATCGGCAGTGGCAGGCGCTGCGTGAGCACTGTACCGCGCGGGGGGTGCGCATCCTCGGGGACGTGCCGATCTACGTGGATCGGGACAGTGTCGACGTCTGGGCCCACCGGGATCAGTTTCAGCTCGACCGGACCGGGCAGCCCGAGGTGATCGCCGGCGTGCCGCCGGACTATTTCAGTGAAACGGGGCAGCTCTGGGGCAATCCGATCTACGACTGGGAGCGCATGCAGGCCGACGGCTATGGCTGGTGGCTTCAGCGGCTGCGTCGCGCCTTGGCGCAGACCGACCTGGTGCGATTCGATCACTTCCGCGGGTTCGCGGCCTACTGGGCGGTGCCCCCCGGAGCCCAGGACGCACGTCCCGGCCGGTGGGTGGAAGGGCCGGGGGCCGAGTTTTTCGGCGCGGTGCGCGCGGCGCTGGGTGAGCTCCCCCTCGTGGCCGAGGATCTGGGCGAGATCGATCAGCCGGTTCACGAGCTCCGGGACGAGGTCGGCCTGCCGGGGATGAAGGTGCTGCAGTTCGCCTTCGGTGCCCAGAACGACCACCCGTTCCTGCCGCACACCTACGGGCCGCACTGCGTGGCCTACACCGGAACCCACGACAATGACACCACCCGCGGCTGGTGGGAGTCCGCGGACGAGCGGATCCGCGACCACGTGAGGCGCTATCTGGGCTCGGACGGCCACGACGTGGTGTGGGATCTGATTCGTCTCGTGCTCGCCTCGGTGGCGGACACGGCCGTCGTGCCGATGCAGGATCTACTCGCGCTGGATTCCGACTCCCGGATGAATCGTCCCGGCCTGGCCCTGGGGAACTGGTCCTGGCGCGTGCGCGCCAATGCCTTCAACGACGAGCTCGGCGGACGGATCCGCGCGCTGTGTGCGCTGTACGGTCGGGGACGACTCACTTGAGGTGTCGTGACTGGCGGGGCATCGCCGAGGCGTTCCGGTCCGACTCTGAGGGCGGATGCCCGTCCACGCCCTCCAGGCTGCGGGGGCGGTCCCGGCGGCCACCGCGCTGATAATCGGCGAGCAGGAGGGGGCCGACCGCGGCCGGGTCTTGGCCCAGCACGTCCGTGAGGTAGCGGTGGAGGAAGTCGGTCAGGCGCTTGAGCGCGATGGCGTGGGTACGCCCGGCTTGGGCAGTGAGCCAGTCGGAGAAGCGCATGACCTCGGTGAATGGGGAGCCGTTGCGCCAGAGCAGCGCGACCGAGCGGCGGAAGTTGCCGCTGTTGCCGAGGCGGTCCCAGGTGTGTGCGAAGCGCTTGAGTCGCTGCATTGACGCGAAGTCCACGTCTGGGGTTTGGAGCGCCTCATAGGGCGGTTCCGGGTGAAAGACCAGACCCAGGGCGTCGCCCTGTTCGGCGAGGGGGGTGCCGCGCAGTCGCTTGAGTACGCCCACCTGGATCTCCTGGGGACCGAGGGCCAGCAGCCGGTCGAACCCGGCCGCGAACTGCTCCATGGATTCGCCCGGCAGACCGACGATGAGGTCGGCGTGTACGTGGGCGTTGGTGGTGGCGAGGAACGCCAGGGTTTCTGAGACCGCGTCGACGTCCTGCCGCCGACCGATGCGCTCTGCCACCCTCGGATCGAAGGTCTGAACCCCGGCCTCGAGCTGCAGGGTGCCGGGAGGAAAGCGGGCGATCAGGGGGCGAAGTCGGTCCGGCAGCCGGTCCGGGACCAGCTCGAAGTGAATCAGCGGGGATTGCTCCAGATGGTCCAGGAACAGCTCGAGCACGGCCTGGCCGTGGCCGAGGTGGAGGGAGCGGTCCACGAACTTGAAGTGTCTCACACCGCGCCCCAGCAGTCGCTCCAGCGCCGGGCGGATCCGATCCAGGGGAAACCGGCGGACGCGGTGATCGAGTGCTGAGAGGCAGAACCGGCACCGGTAGGGGCATCCCCTTGAGGATTCCACGTAGATCATCCGCTGCGCGATGTCCTCGTCGTCGTACAGCTCGTAGGGCAGCGCCAGCTCCTCGAGCGCGGGGGGATCCGCGTGGACGATCCTCGGCGGGTTGCCGCCGGCCAGGAGGGTTTCACACACCTCCCGGAAGGCGAGCTCTCCCTCGCCGGTGATCACCACGTCCGCCAGGCGGGTGATCTCCTGTGCGTCGAGCTCGTGGCTCACCTCCGGGCCTCCGATCACCACCGACACGTCGGGTCGAATGCGCTTGAGCAGTCTCACCAGCTCGGTCGCTGGCCTCACGTTCCAGAGGTACACGCCGATCCCCACCACCCGCGGGTCCTCGGCCAGCAGCGCCTCGGCCACATCCACCGGACGCTCCTGAATCGTGTGCTCCCGGATCGTCGCCGCGTCCTTCAAGCCACCCAGGTTGGCCAGGAGGTAACGTAACCCGAAGGCCGCATGGATGTACTTCGCGTTCTGGGTTGTGAGGATGATCTCAGCCATGACGTCCTAGGATATCAGGTTCCAGGCCTCCCTCGTTACGCTCGGAGGGTGCCGTAAATAGCGCCCGCGTGGACGCATACAGTTTTACATTTACGCGCATCCGGCCGACAGTGTACCAACATGGTGTAATCTACACCTGGAGTCGGTCATGTCCGACAGATTCTCTCCGCTCCCCGCCGGTCCCCTGGCGGCCTGGATCTTTTGTGAGCTGGATCATCACGGCGCCGTTTTCGGCATCCCCTCGGAGCTCTTTCACGTGCCCGGCGCGAATCCCTATTCTCTGCAGCGATCTGGACGGCGACTGGAGACGCCCATCGGCGTGGCCGCGGGGCCGCACACCCAGCTCGCCCAGAATCTCGTGGCGGCCTGGTTGACCGGCGCGCGGTTTCTCGAGCTCAAGACGGTCCAGACCCTGGACGAGCTGAACGTGGCCAAGCCGTGCATCGATTCCGAGGACACCACCTTCAACTGCGAGTGGTCGCAGGAGCTCCGCCTGCAGGAGTCCTTTGACGAGTACCTCAAGGCGTGGGTGCTGCTGCACGCCCTCCGTCACCGTCTGGGCTGGATCGACGATCCGGAAGAGCCCGGGTTCGTCTTCAACATCAGCGTGGGCTACAACCTGGAGGGGATCCGGCAGCCCAACGTTGGGCAGTTTCTGGATCGGATGACCGATTGCTCGGCGGAGCTGCCCGCGGTGGTCGACGCCGTGGCGGAGCACTACCCGGAGGTGCGGGAGCTGTCGATCCCCATCCGGCTCTCGGACAACGTGACCCTGTCCACCATGCACGGCTGCCCGCCCGACGAGATCGAGCGCATCGCGCGGTATCTGATCGAGGAGCGCGGGCTGCATACCGCGGTGAAGCTGAATCCCACCCTGCTCGGCCCGGAGCGGCTGCGCGCCATCCTCAATGACCGGCTCGGGTACACGCAGCTCGAGGTGCCGGACGAGGCCTTTGGCCACGACCTGAAGTATCCGGACGCGGTGCGCATGATCGCCGCGCTGCGGGAGGCGGCCGCGAACAAGGGTGTAGACTTCGGCTTGAAGCTCACCAACACCTTGGAGGTCGTGAACCATCGGACCGTGTTCCCGGGCAGCGAGACCATGATGTACATGTCCGGCCGGGCGCTGCACCCGCTGACCATCAACCTCGCGGATCAGCTCCAGCGTGAGCTCGGCGGGGCGGTCCCCATCTCGGTTTCCGGCGGGGCGGACGCCTTCAACCTCGGCCAGATCCTCGACTGCGGACTCGTGCCGGTGACCGTGTGCAGCGATCTGCTCAAGCCCGGGGGGTACCTGCGATTGCCCCAGTACCTCCGGCGGCTGGAGGCGGAGATGGACGACCTGGGCGCGGCGGATCTGGAGGAGTGGATCGTCTGGACCACCCTGTCGTACGAGGATCGCATCGAGCCTTTCATGGCAACGCTGCGGGACCAGGCGGCCGCGGTCGGCAAGCCGCTGCAGGACGAGCAGGCCGCTCAGCTCCTGGCGCGGGTGGACGAGCTGGGCCAGACGGACGCGTCTTTCGTGGACGCCTGGCAGAGCCTCGCCGCCGAGCTGACGCTTCCGGCGGGGCTGGAGCCTGCCGTGGTCCGGGCGTGTCGACTGGTCAACCAGGCCTTCTACGCCGAGAAGGTGCTGTCCGACCCCCGCTACGGGGTCACGGAACGCCCCGTGCAGCCCAAGGGGAAGCGTCCCCTCGACTGGTTCGATTGCATCCACGCCCCGTGCCAAGAGGCCTGCCCCGCCTCCCAGGACGTGCCGAACTATCTGCACCTCGTGGCGCAGGAGCGGGATTTCGAGGCGCTGCGGGTCATTCGGGCGACCAATGACCTGCCGCACATCACCGGTGCGGTGTGCGATCACCCGTGCACCGCCCGGTGCGTGCGCAACCACTACGACGAGCCGCTGGCCATTCGGCAGATCAAACGGTTCGCCGCCGTCCATGGGGGGGAGGACGAGAAGCCGCGACCCCGGGGCGCGGGAGGGGAGCAGGTCGCCGTGGTGGGCGCCGGGCCGGCCGGCCTGACTGCGGCCCACCGGCTGTCCCGCGAGGGGTACGCAGTGACCATCTTCGAGGCGCGCGACGAGCCCGGAGGGATGGTGTCCGGCGTGATTCCCTCCTTTCGCCTCTCCGCCGAAGAGATCTCCTGGGACGTGGATCGACTGCTGTCCGCGGGCGCCGAGCTGCGCTGTGGCCAGCGGATCGGCCGGGACGTGTCTTTCGAGGACCTGCGCCGGGATCACGCATTGGTGATCTTGGCCGTGGGCGCCCAGGAGGGCCGGAGGATGGGGATCGAAGGGGAGGACAGCCCGGGCGTGATGGACGGCCTGAGCTTCCTCGGAGAGGTGCGGGCCGAGCGGTCCGTGGAGCTCGGCGACGAGATCGTCGTGGTGGGCGGCGGAAACGCGGCCATGGACGCCGCGCGCACCGCGTGGCGCGTGGCGCCCCAGGCCCGGGTCACCGTGCTCTATCGCCGGACCCGGGCGGAGATGCCCGCCGACGCCGAGGAGATCGAGGCGCTCGTGGCGGAAGGGATCCGCGTGCAGGAGCTGGTGACACCGATCCGCGTGCTCCCGGGCACCGGACGGATCCGCGGCCTCGAGTGCCTGCGCATGGAGCTCTCCGAGGCGGACGACAGCGGTCGTCCCCGCCCCGTGCCGGTGGAGGGGTCGGAGCACGAGCTGCGCTGTACGGCGCTGATCGTCTGCGTGAGCCAGCGCGGGGCGCTCGACTTTCTGTCGGGCACCGGCGTGGAGCTGAGTCGCTGGGGGACAATCGTCGCCGATCCCGACACGGCCGAAACCACCCTCGCCGGAGTGTATGCCGTGGGGGACGCGGTGCGGGGGCCCGCCACCGTGATCAAGGCCGTGGCCGACGGACGCCGCGTGGCCGACGCCATTGTTCACGCCCGGGGGCGTGTGGATCGCGGTGGCAACGGAGTCGCCAAGTCTGCCAATCGCGTCGCGCTGCTGCGTCGACGATCCGAGCGACGCTATCGGGACGTGTTGCCCGAGCGGGCGGTGGCCGAGCGGAGGAACTTCGAGGAGGTCACGCCGCTACTCAGTGACGCCGCGGCGCGGCGCGAAGCCAAGCGCTGCCTGCTGTGCAACGAGATGTGCAGCCTGTGCGTCACCGTGTGTCCGAACCGCGCGAACCAGGCCTACGAGATGATGTCCTTCGAAACCCGACTGGCGTCGCTGCGGGTGGTCGGCGGGGAGGTCAGGATCACCGGCATGGGCAGCTTCCGCGTCGACCAGCGCTGGCAGATTGTTCACGTGGCGGATTTCTGCAACGAGTGCGGCAACTGCCAGACCTTCTGTCCGAGCGCCGGCGCGCCGTATCGGGACAAGCCCCGGTTGTACCTCGACCGCGCGAGCTACGAGCGGGAGCAGGAGGGCGCGCTCTTTGCGGAGCGCGTGGACAAGGGCATGCGCCTGTCGGCGATGTTCGCCGGGCAGCAGCAGCAGATCACCATCGCCGGCGGAGAGATCCGGTACGAATCCCCCAAGCTGCGCGCCCGCATCGAGCGCTCGCGTCGGCGGTTGACCGAGGTCATTCCCGGCCCGCAGGCGGTGGACGGCGAGCAGCTCCAGCTCGAAACCGCTGCCCGGATGTACGTCGTGCTCGACGGGATCATGCGCTCCCTGGGACATCTCGTGCCGAAGTAGGCGATGTTTTACCGAGTACTACGAGCCCCTTGGTCGGCGGCGCTGGTCACCGTCTTGCTGGGGAGCGGATCGGTCTGGGCAGCGCCGTCCGCGCGGCCGCCTGCGCGGCCGCCTGCGAAGACCCGGGCCGCGCCCCAGGCGACCAACCCGCGGGCGAAAAAGACCATCCCGACGAAACCGCGTCGCGCAGGGATGCTCCCTGCGCCGAGCCGCGCCCGGCCGGCGGCGGCGGCGGAGCGCTGTCGGCCGTGTCAGTGTCGCAGGCGGCCCGAAGTGCGGCTGGGGATGTCAGGCGGCGGGGGCGGGTTCTGGTCCGAAACCACGGGGTGGACCCGATCCGACGGGCTGCTCCGCCAGGATCTGGGACTCCGGCTGCACCGCCTCGTGGAGCTCAACGTCAACGTGGGCTCCAGCGTGGAGCGGCTGTTGTTCTTTTTTCAGCTCGGTGCCACGGTCTATCCCTGGCATCGGGGCCCCTACGCCCGACTGACCTTTGACATGGTCCTCGCCGGCGCCGGCGTGCAGCCCGGGCTCTCCCTCGCGCTGGGCTTCGCCTACTACACGAAGATCCCCATCGGGCTGTTCCTGGAGCTGCAGACCTCGGCCCGGCTCAAGGCGCCGCACACGGTGGAGCTCATTCCCTGGGGGGGCGTGTTTGCGTACTTCTGAAAAGGGGCCGCGGTTGCTGTGGCTGGGCCTGGCCCTGGCCGCGGCCCTCTCCCTGGCTCGGTGCAACAAGGAGTACGTGCTGCCCGCCGAGCTGGCGGCGCTGGGCTCGCTGGAGTCGGCCGTGTACGTGACCCGCCACGTCTATCCGGCGCGCGACGTCGGGCTGCAGATCCTGCGACCGCGTCTCGGCGATCCCGCGCTGCTCCACGCGGACGGGCAGTCCTTCGAGCTCGTCTTCTACGCGCGGGACCCGGCGGACGCCTCGGACCTCCGCTTCACCCTCGTCGATGACCTCGAGCCCGGGGTGGAGCACGCGCTGTCCCTGGACGCGCCCCCGAGCTGCGACGCCGGCGGCCTGTGCCGCGCCGCGGCCCGGGCGCCGCTCGCCCTGCCGGAGGAGCGGTTGCTCACGCTCTGCATCTTTGCTGCCGCCCGGTCGGACTGCCGGTCGGGCGCTGTGTACCGATACGACGCCGTGCCCGAGCCCTTGCGCTTCGCCGTCATCGCCGATCCCCAGCTCGGGGGGATCGAGGGCGAGCCGACCCTGGGCAGGCGGCTGGAGCGGGTCTTCGAGGCCATCGCGGCGCGCACCCCCCGCCTGCATCTGGCCCTGGTGGTCGGCGATCTCACCCAGGGCGGCACGGCCTCGCAGCAGGAGCTGTTCCTGTCCCTTGCCCGCGCCTTTCCGCTGCCGCTGCTTCTGATTCCGGGTAATCACGACTTCAACGACGGCAACATCGTCGAGTATCTCGCCCGGGTGCTGCCCCACCTCGATCACGTGAACCGGCTCGGGCCGTACGTATTCGTGGGGCTCAACAGCGGACCCCAGCTCCGGGATCAGGGTGGCAGCTTCACCGCCGGCGCCAGCTACGGGCTGGAGGCCGCGCAGGTCGACTGGCTCGCCGAGCAGCTCGCGCCCGAGGATCAGGTGGAGCTCGTGTACGTGCACCACCCGCCCTACGCCCTGTTTCTGAGCGTGATCGGCAGCCACCGGGAGCGCTTCCTCGAGGCCTGTCGGGCCGGGGGTGTGGGGGTCATCCTGGCCGGCCACACCCACCTGAACGAGGTCTACGACCGGGCGGGTATCGCCCAGGGCCTCGACCCGCGTTGCGATCAGCTCCCCGGGCCCGAGCGCCGCCCCATCTCCCTGGTCACCGCCCGCTCCACGGATCGCTCCGCGGGCTATCGCGAGCTCGTCGTGCAGCCGTCCGGGGAGCTCTCCTACTGCTGGAAGGAGGTCGACGTCGACTAAACCTGATCCTAAGGTCGCGACAGTTTGTCGTGCTCAGGCCGAAGGCCGGTGCACGTGCTCGAACCCTGAGTGCTGCGCACCCCGCCTAAATACTCGACCACCTTCACCTCCCCTCCACTCCGCCACCTTTGGCCCCCGCGCGCCTACCCGAGCAACAGACCGACCTGCTCGTGCCGTGATGGGGTCTGACCCCATCACGGCATTTACTTCGACGAGCGGAGCGCTGTGTCCCGAGCTGCACCCCGCGCTCTTCGATTGGCTCCTGTGACCCCTGTGACACCAGCGCCCCGCGTGTTCCTCCCTGTTTGACCCTGCCACTCTTGAATCGGATACTTCAGAGAACGGGGAAAAGTCAGCATGAAAATTTTTATCGTCGGCTCAGCTCGGCCCCCAGCGATCCAGCGTCTACCCGCTACCAGGAATCCGGAGCGAGGATCGTGGTGTCCAGCAGGGTCGTGGCCCCGGTCTGCACGCCGAGACCGGCGACGACGTGCGCGCTCGTCTTCGAAAGCGACACTGCCGTGATGGATGAGGTGGCCGCCACCGGGCAGCTCCAAGGGCTGTCCTGCCCGGATGCCAGCACCAGGAGCCGCTCGACGTGCGCTTCGGTGAGGAGCGCGAGCACCCAGCTCCCGCCGTCGGGGAGCAGCGCGATGTCCAGCTGCCGCGCCTGGATTTCGGGCAGCAGATCTTCCCGCAAACGCTCTGCCACGAGGGCTCCGTCCGGCTCGTACTCCCGCGTTCGCACCAGCGTGACCCCGTCCGGCCCCGGAACCGCGTGCGCGACCACGTAGGCGCCACTCTCGTCGATGTCGCACGTGGCCAGGACGCCCCCCTCGGTGGCGTAGACGTCCCCGACCGGCTCGCCGATGATGTCCCCGACCTGCCCGAACCTGCCCGTGAAGGCGCTGGTCGACCTCACCCAGCAGATCACCGCAAAGCCCTCCAGAGTGCTTCGTGCCACGAGCCGCGTGCCGTAAGACTCCCCTCGCGGTGACATTGTCTTGATCCCCTCCATGGGAGATCCATCCGCGAGGAACCGCTGCTGTCTCAGGAACCCCCCGTCTGACGTCGCGTTTTCCACGAGCACCACGGTGAAACCGTTCTGGAAGTTTCGCATGATCTGGGGTTGGGTCTGATCGTCCTCTGCGTCTTCGTGTACGGTCCACTCGAGCAGCACGGCCACGTCATCTTCGTTGAAGTAGGAGAGCTTCACCTGCGGGCTCGGGCGCGACACCGTCCGCTCGGTCCACACGATCGCGATCCGCTGGTTCGCCATGATTACGAGGTGGGGCTCGGCGCGCTCCGCCACCTGGGCGGCGCTAGCCGTTACGGTTGGCCCCACGTTCAGCCCCTCCGCGTCGAGCCGCGAGTACAGCACGATCCGGCTGTCCCCATCCGGCTGGATCCACGCCATGACTCCCTCTCCTGAGGGGAGGTACGACAGGACCGGTCCTTCCACGACCTCCCCGGACACAGAAACGACCTGCACGAGCTCCAGCTCATGGCGCCACTCATCGCTACCGTCCGCGGAGCCGCAAGCCGGCACAGGAAACGCGAGACAGGCGATCAGCAGCCATGGTGCGAAGCGCATTGCCAGACCCCGCTCAGCCGCCCGGGCGTGCGGCTGAGTACATACTATCATCTCCGCGCGATGAAGTGGGGAGCCTATTGCCGCAAGGTCCCGTGGCTGGCCGGCGTGAATTTCTCTGTCGCCGAGCTGAAAGGTACGGTCGCTCAGAAGATGACCGCGTTCAGGCTGCCGCAGTTGATCGTCTCCTCGCCCCAATCATCGCCAGGTCTGCCGACCGCGGCCGCGCTGGAGACACCCTCAATGATGGCAACCGAAGCTCCGAAGTGATCGCTTGCGACGCCGGAGGAAGGGTCGATGGTTTCCTTGTGAGGCCAGTAGTAGTCATAATCGCGCCCATAGACGTCCGCTCGACCCTGATCCGTCGTGCCGTTGTCCTCGCCCGGAGAGCCGACAATGACAAGCTCCCCGTCGATGTGAACGCTCGAGCTGAAATACGGCTCATCCGGATCCCCGTCGGGCGCACATCTGACTACACGCCCGTGACCTTGGTGCCGACCTCGTGAATGAAGAGCACCCGCAACTGAAAGAACTCGGTGTCGCGGTAGCCGTAGGCGACGCGCTTGAGCACCTTGAGCT
>JBDRSE010000120.1:0-2611 GCA_043825095.1 bacterium | reverse complement strand
CGCCCGACCGCGATCCGAACCGAGGCACCCCGCGGGATCGGCACCCGGGGCGGTGCCCGGCTTGCGCGCACCCCGAAATCGTGGTTCAACCTTAGCTGAGATGGTTTCGAACCTGCCCAACTACTACAAGCTGCTCGGCGTGTTGGCCACGTCGTCAGCGGAGGAGATCAAGGCCGCCTACCGGAAGCTGGCCAAGGATCTGCACCCGGATCTGAACAGCGCCGAAACCGCCACGGAGCGGTTTCAGCTCGTGATGGAGGCCTACAAGACCCTCTCCGACCCGGAGCGGCGCAAGATCTACGACACGGCGCGCGCCCCGGTCGCCGCGGCCGAGGCCGCGCCGACCAAGCCCGGCGTGATCGAGGGCGTCACCAACATGGTGGGCGGCTTGATCGGGGAGATCGGCCGGCGCTGGTCCCTGGGGCAGGACCTGCGCTACACCGTGAACCTCAGCTTTGCCGAGGCGTGCCTGGGCTGCGAGAAGCAGGTGAAGTTCGAGTCGCCGGTGCGCTGCCCGAGCTGCAAGGGCCGCGGAGAGCGGGCGGGCACGGACTGCCCGGACTGCCAGGGCCACGGCGTGCGGGTGGGCGAGCGGGCCTTCAAGATCTCCGTGCCGCCGGGCACCGGGCCGGGCCGGCTCTTCCGCATCCCGGGGGGCGGCACGCCGGGAGAGCGCGGCGGGCCCGAGGGCGACCTGACCTTCATCGTGAACGTGGAGGAGCACCCGCTGCTCGAGCGGGACGAGCTCAATCTGCGCTGCCGCGTGCCCATCCCGGTGACCACCGCCCTGGCCGGAGGCAGCGTGGAGGTGCCGACCCTGGAGGGCTTCACCAGCATCCGGGTGCCCGAGTCGTCGGAGACCGGGCAGGTGCTCCGCCTGGACGGCCGGGGCATCCCCACCCCGGACGGCGGCCGCGGCAACCTGCTGTTCACCCTGGACGTGGAGCTGCCCGGCCGCCTCACCGAGGCCGCCCGCCAGCTCCTGGCCGAGGCCGAGCGCCAGAGCCCGCCCGACGCCTACCCCCGCACCCGGGGCTACCGCGCCCGGCTGCAGCAGCTGCGCGCCCAGGCCGAATCGAACGACACGAACGACGCGGCCAACACGACCGGCACGACCGGCACGGCCGACACGAACGACGAGTAGCATGGACGAAGCCCCACCGCTCGCGCCCTACGTCCCCACCGGGCACAACTACCTGCTCCACCTGGGCCTGTTTGTGGCGACCTGCATCACCACGACCCACGCGGGGCTGCTCTTTGTGTCCACCGGTCAGCCCAGCATCTGGATGGGCTTCATCGACCTCGGCCCCGAGGTGCCGCTGCCCCTGCTGTTCGATCTCACCACCGGCTTCGACCCCGGCGGTCTGGCGCTGTACGAACCCTGGCGCGGGCTGTATTTCTCCGTGCCGCTGATGTTCATCCTGCTCTGTCACGAGATGGGGCACTTCATCGCGGCGCAGCGGCACGAGGTGAACGTCTCGCTGCCCTACTTCATCCCGTTGCCCATGGTCGGCCTGGGCACCTTCGGCGCTTTGATCTCCATGCGCGGGAAGATCCGCTCCAGGAATGCGTTGATCGACATCGGCGCGGCAGGACCGCTCGCCGGGCTGGTCGTGGCCGTGCCGGTGCTGATCTATGGGCTGTGGCTCTCCGACGTGGAGGTCGTCCAGCCGGGCCTGGCCTCCATGACCGAGGGCAACTCCCTGTTCTACCTCGGGCTGAAGTACCTCATGTTCGGCGAGATCCTGCCGGGCAACGGGCGCGACGTGTTCCTGCATCCCATCGCCTGGGCGGCCTGGTGCGGCCTGCTCGTGACCATGCTCAACCTGATCCCGGTCTGGCAGCTCGACGGCGGTCACGTGGCTTTCGCCTACTTCGGACGGCGCTACGAGTGGGCCTCCCGCTGGTTCCACAAGCTGCTCCCGCTCGTCGGTGTCGGCGTGCTGCTCTACGTGTTTCTGGACTCGTTGAACGCCGTCGCGGTGCCGGGAGAGGGAGAGCTCTCCATCTGGGTGGCGGGCGAGGGAGGGGTGCTGGGGATCCACGGCAAGCTGCCCATCTGGCTCAACACCTGGGACAGCGCGCTCATCGCCGGCGTGTCCGCGGCGATCCCCTGGTTCATCTGGCCGCTGCTCCTGCTCTGGGGATTGCGCCGATCCGGCGGCAAGCACCATCCTCCCGTGAGCCCTGTCGGACTCTCGTCCGGGCGGCGCGCGTTGGGTATACTCGTCATGATCATCTTCGTGCTGATCTTCATGCCCATCCCGCTGCGGATGAGCTAGGAGTGATCCAGCTCACTCCTCGAGCACCTGATAGCGAAACGTCTCCTCCCCACAGCACGGGCACTTCATTGCTCCGACGAAGCAAAGTGCGAGGGGCTTGAGAGCTGGGCTCTGGCAATCTGGGCACTGGGCCGGTTCTTCCCAAGGATTCTTTCGTATGAAGAGAAGGAAAAAAATACCATCAAGCAGCAGGACCGTTGGGATTGCAGTGAGGATTCTAAGGTAGCCGCTGATGTCGAAAAGAATCGAAATCAGCCCAGATATCACGATCACGCAACCCAGCCACAGCATCCGATTGGGTGTGGATCCCATCCTGAGCAATCCCCTGA
>JBDRSE010000119.1:0-21386 GCA_043825095.1 bacterium | reverse complement strand
TGCAACGAATCCGGTCTGTGCGTGGACGGTATCGACAACGACGGCGACGGCGACACCGACTGCGCCGACACCGACTGCGCGGCCGACCCGGTCTGTCACGAAACCGGGGCGGAGTGCTCCGACGGCATCGACAACGACGGCGACGGTGACATCGACTGCGCCGACATCGACTGCGCGCCCGAGCCGGCCTGCTGCCCCAACATCGACCTCGTCAGCGCCCTGGGCACGCCCGTGGCCTCCGGAACCAATGCCGGTGCCGGGGATGTCTATCCGAACACAACCTGCGGCGGTGTCGGCGGTGAGGACCTGTCCTTCGGCTGGACCGCGCCCTTGGACGGCTGTTACGAGATCAACACGAACAATTCCACCTACGACACGGTCCTGCGCATCTTCGACGCCTGCGCCGGGACCCAGCAGAGCTGCGACGACGACGGAGGCGCCGGAACCCAGTCCCTGCTCACCGTGACGCTTACCGCCGGGCAGTATCGCATGATTGTGGTGGACGGCTACAGCAGCAGCTCGTCCGGGACCTACGACTTGAACATCGTGCGCCTGGGCGCCGTGTGCGACGAGACCGGGTTGTGCGTGGACGGCATTGACAACGACGGCGACGGCGACACCGACTGCGCCGACACCGACTGCGCGGCCGATCCGGCCTGCGTCCCGCCCGGGGGCATCTGCACCGAGGCCATCGATGTCACCGGCGGCCCCTTCCCCCACCAGGAGGTGGGCACCTTCGATCAGGAGGTCGATCCCGGCGGGAGCTGCGACACGACGCCGAACAACATGGTGTTCTGGAGCTTCACCCCTGCGGTGACGACCACCTACACGATCGACGTGCTGAACAACACGGGCACCATCGCCTACTCCCGGCTGGCCGTGTTCGCAACCACGGCCTGCAGTCCCTACGGCGCCGAGCTCGCCTGCGTGACGAACACCGCCAGGACCGCCTCCACGACCC
The DNA here is from genome assembly GCA_043825095.1 of bacterium. Taxonomy (GTDB): domain Bacteria; phylum Myxococcota_A; class Polyangia; order HGW-17; family JAJRWW01; genus JBDRSE01. Next base: position 20,425 of record JBDRSE010000119.1, on the reverse strand, counting down.
TCGCGCTCACCGCCGGACAGAGCTACCTGATCGTCTTTTACACCGACGGCGAAACCTACACCATGGTGGACCCGGAGATCACCATCACTCCGTGAACGACACCCACCTCGGGACTTCTTCCGACAGCAGCGACTTGTTCACCATACCTGTCACCATGACCTTGACTCCGATCCGCGGCTCCATGGATACTTCCCACTGGGATCGAGATCAGACATGAGTGCTCCGGCACGCGGGGGATCATCAATGAGGCGAGAAACGGATTTCACGACGGCCCCGCGGTGGGCCGCGGCGACCGGGATGCTCCTGCTCGGCGCGTGTCTCGGGGCGGCCTGCGGGGACGACGACGGGCAGCAGAACCAGAACAACACGTCCCAGGACGCCGGGCCTGGGGAGGACGGCGGGCCGGGGCAGGACGGCGCGGTGGGCTCTGACGGCGGCGGGCAGGACGGCGGGCCGGCCTGCGGCAACCTGCTGGTGGAGACGGTGCCCACGGCGTCCACCATCGGCGCGCCCGGCGGAGGCGTGCCGGCCCCGGGGGCGAGCATCACCATCGCCGAGACGGGCGTGCGCGTCACCCGGATCTCGGACGTGGACGACCCGGGGGCCGACTCGTCGGGGTACACCAACGGCTACAGCCGCTGGAGCCCGGCGAACGCGACGGGGGAGTACGTGACCGCCTTCGGCACGGACGGCGGGGCCGCGGTGTACCGGCTGTCGGACCGCACCGTCGTCGCGTCCCTGAACATCGGGGAGTCGAACGAGCTCCATTGGGACTCCTCCTCCGCGCCGGGAGCGGCGACCCGGCTGTACTACCGCGCCGGCGCGGAGCTGCGCCGGCTGGACGTTCTCACAGGGATGGGCAACGACGCGCTGGTGCACGACTTCACCGCGGAGTACCCGACGGCCCAGGTGGTGATCAACGGCGTGGAGGGCGCGCCGTCCCGGGACATGCGGTACTGGGCGTTCCAGGTCTGCGCCGGAATGACCGGCGGAGGCCAGTGCACCGGCCTGATGGACGTCATCGTGTACGACCTCCAGGACGACCAGGTGGTGGGTCGGCTGAGCGCCGAGGAGTCGAGCATCCCTACCCCCAACTTCGTGGACATGGCGCCCTCGGGAGAGCGCATCGTCGTGGGGAGCTGCAAGGAGAGCGGCTCCACGCCGGCGCCCTGGGACGGCCCCTACGCCTGGAGCCGGGACTTCACCTCCCGGGTCCGCCTCTCCACCAACTGCACCCACTCCGGCTGGGCCTACGGGCTGGCCGGCGAGGAGTACCACGTGGCCTTTGACAGCTGCGGCGCCGCCAACGAGGAGATCACCCCGACCTGCGACTACATCATGGCCGTGGACGTCAACGACCCGCAAGGTTGGGACAACCGGATCGGCGTCCTGTACGCCGGCGACCTCGGCTGGGGCAACGGCAACCACATCGGCCGCATCTACGAGCCTCACATCCGGGGCTGGTTCCTGATGTCCACCTACACCGACAGCGTGGACGGCTGGGCCGCCAACCAGCTCTTCTTCGTGGAGCTCGTGGCCGAGTCGGCCGGGCCCCGGCTGTGGCGAATCACCCCCACGGTCACGGCCTACGACGGCTACTGGGCCGAGGCCTTCGCTTCGTTGGACTTCGGGGCCCAGCACGTCTACTGGGGCGGCAACTGGGACGGCGCAGACAACCTCGAGCTCTACCAGGCCACGCTCTGCGACCAGTGGTGGGACGCGCTGAACAATCTCTAGATCAGCCCTGCGCAACCTGCCTATAATGAAGCCCATCGGAACGGAGGAGACATGACACAGCGCGCCGGACGCCACGCACAGCGGCTCCTGATCCTTCCCTTGCTCCTATGGGCAACGACGACGACCTTCGCCTGCGGCGGAGGCGGAGACGACCCGGGCAGCGACGCGGCGAGCGGAGACGCGGAGGTCATGTCCGACGCGGCGAGCGGAGACGCGCAGCCGACGCCCGACGGCGCGACGCCGGACGCGGGGCCCGACTGCCCCGCCGACATCATCTGCGTTGACACGTTCCCCTACCACGATGAGAACGACACCTCGGCCAGCCCGCGGGACGGCTTCGACGCCTACGACTGCATGCCGGGCGTGGACGAGGGCGGGCCGGAGATCGTGTATCAGGTCACGATCCCCTCGGACGGTTTCCTGAGCGCCGCCGTGCCCGACGACGTGCCCGGAGTGGACATCGATCTGCACCTGCTCGGCAGCCTGGACCCGGCCGACTGCATCGACCGGGGCAACTACGACGTGGGCGCGCACCTGACCGCGGGCACCTACTACCTCGTGGCCGACTCCTGGGTGGACAGCGGCGACGTCCCGCTGTCGGGCCCCTACTCCCTGGACATCGGCTTCCTCGCCCCGCCGCCGGGCGACTGCGCCATGACCGACGACGTGGTCCCCCGCCTCTGGGGCCCCGACGCCGTGCTGCCCGGCACCGGCCCCATGGTGCTCGAGGCCCACCTCGTCACCGTGGAGGACGACTTCGGCGGCGCCTGGCCCACCACCATCACCGACGGCATCCCGGAGCATTACGCGACCTCCTACGGCCTCTCGGGCCTGGTGATGAGCCGCGACCAGCCCTGGTGTCCCCAGGAGTCCTCCGAGTTCGGACAGGGCGCCACCGGCGCCCCGGTGCCGGGTGAGGGCGAGGCCTGGTACATCAACATGCTCTGGGCCGACCGCCCCGCCGGCGGCACCCGCATGATCGTGCAGCTCCCCGGAGGCGGCCCCGCCGTCGTGGCCGCGGCCGGCTACGAAACCGGCCCGGGCGACACCAACGACCTCGCCGGCGTCACCGAAGAGATCCACTTCTACCTCGGCACGGGCCACTTAGACGACATGACCATCGGCTTCGCCGCTGACCAGACCCTGCCCCTCGGCCCCATCCGTTGCGTGCCCTAGCCCAGGTGTCGAACGTGTGGGCCCCGCCGGACGCGAAACCGCGATGACCTCGATGACCGCTCGTTCGCGCCGCGCCCTGGTCTGGACGGGCCGCCTCGCGCTGCTGCTCCTCGGCAGCGCCTGCTTCTGGGCCGTCGCCTGGACCCTGTACAACCCCTCGGTCCCCCTGGCCGCGCCCCGGATCATCCACCGCCCCCGAAGGGGCCCCGACGTGACCGTGCTCCTGGCGGGCGACACCGCGCCGCACGACAAGGCCGTGCCGCGCGTTCGTGCCAAGGGATATACCTACCCCTACAGCGCCACGGCGGAGCTCTTTCGCCAGGCCGACGTGAGCTTTTTCAATCTCGAGGCGCCGGTGACGCGGCACCCGAATAAGTTCTTCCCCTACAAGTTCTACTACCACCAGGTGGACCCCGCGGCCGTGCCGGCCTGGAAAGACCTGGGCGTCGACGTGGTCAGCCTGGCCAACAACCACGTCAAGGACCGCCGCGACCAGGGACTGCTGGACACCCTCGCGCACCTGCGCAAAGCCGGGATCGAAGTCGTCGGCGCCGGGGCCAGCGAGCCCCTGGCCCGGCGGCCCGTGATCGTCGACGTGGAGGGCACGCGCATCGGCTTCCTCGCCTACCTCCAGGACTGGTGGTTTTACAACCTGTACCACGACCTGTTCGCCCTGCAGGGCCGCCCCGGCTGCGCCCGCTTCCTCCGCGCCGACGTGACCGAGGACGTGCGCCGCCTCAAACCCCTGGTCGACGTCGTGGTGGTCAGCGTGCACTGGGGCCGCACCTACTCGTCGGTGAACCCACAACAGCGCCAGAACGCCGAGCTCCTGGCCTCCCTCGGAGTCGACGTCGTCGTGGGACACCACAACCACGAGCTCCAGCCCGCCGAGTGGATCGGTCGCACCCTCGTGCTGTACTCCCTGGGCAACTACGCCTTCGGCTCCCTCGGCCACACGTCTCTCCGGGCCGGCCTTCTCGCGCGGCTCCGCATCCAGCCCCGCACGAAGACCGCCCGAGGCCGCCTCCGCTCCGTCGAGCTGCTCCCCATCGTCATCCAAAACCGGATCGTCCGCTTCCGCCCACGCCGCATCCGCCGCCGGGAGCTCCCCTACCTGAACACGTTCCTGAAGCAGAGTCGCAAGGCCGGCACCCGCATCACCATCAGAGGCACCACGCTGGAAATCCTCCCGAAGTGAGCCCGCCGCCCCCCCTGGACCTTAGACGAGCTCAGGCCGGTGCGTTTCCAGCCAGGCAATCGTCGCGGCCAGCAGTTTCTCGGCAATCTGGATGCACTCATCGACGATCGATGGGGCGATCTCCACGCCGGCGTAGTCACTTGAATTTCGTTTCTTGCGTAGAGCGTCGAGAATGACGACCTGATCGTTGGGCATCCCTACCGTCTTTGGCAACGACTGCAGGAGTGTGACGTGATGGCCGGGCTCACCGGTCGCCGGCCTGTATCCGTTCGCCAACATTCCGACCATGGCAGACTTCACGATTGTCTTGTACGCCTTGTCAAATCGAGTCGCGCTGCTGATCACCGTCACATTGGCATCTTGGAGGCTGCGCCGAGCGGATGCGAGCAACAGGGTGATTTCCCCGGTGCTCGGTTCATGAGCGTGGAGCTTTCCTACCTTGCACAAGTTCTCCAAGGTCATCTTCGGACCCCTTCACGTAGATCTTGGGGTCCTGCAGGATGCGTTCCAGAAAGACGTCGCCCGAGGCGAGGCGGTCTTGCAGCTCCGACCGCTTGAGGACCACCGGATTCACCTCCCGGTGGATCGTCTTCTCAGCGCTGGAGAGCGCCTTCACGACTGCGGTGAAGGAAATCCTTCCTACCACGAGGACATCGACGTCGCTTCCGGCGCGCTCCTCTCCGCGAGCAACAGAGCCGAAAACGAACGCCACCGAAACCCGAGCACCCAAAGGCTCCAGAGCGTCTCGTAAAACGTCGGCGAGACCGACGGTCTTCCGCAGGATCGCCGCGAGCTCCCCGAAAATTGGGCAGGAACGATTCGCGCAGTAGCGAGATCTCGGACGGCGGACGAATATCGAGCTGCCCGCGTCAATCACTGCGCGATTCTCGGTAGTATCGTGTGATACACTTTTAGGAGAGGTCTGTTGACGTGGCGTGTCGCCGGCGTGGGAGGTTTGTCATGATGATCCGTGGGCGAGCTCTGGGTATTGCGACGGTGGGTTGTTTGGCTTGGGTGCTGCCCATGGTTGTGGGCTGCACACCATCCGACGAGGAGCAGTATGAAGGGCCGGCGGAGCTGCGCTCGACCGAGCCGATTGTCAGCACACTACCCTATGAGCCCCCGCCGGAGCTGCGCTCTGACGAGCCGAGGCAGCTCCCGGCCAATGTACCAACGGCGGACCTGAACGAGCTTGTTGCGGGCAACACTGCCTTCTCGTTCGATCTGCTCCACGCGCTCTCGCAGCCGGACGGGGATCTGTTCTTCTCGCCGTACTCCATCTCGCTGGCGCTGGCCATGACCTATGGCGGAGCGCGCGGCGGGACCGCCACCGAGATGGCAGATGCACTCCACTACACGCTTCCGCAGGAGCAGTTGCATCCGGCGTTCAACAAGCTCGACCAGGTGCTCGCCAGCCGCGGACAGGGCGCCGACCCCGACGACGAGGTGTTCCAGCTCCACATCGCCAACGCCATCTGGGCCCAGGTGGGCTTCGGGATCGAGCAGGACTTTCTAGACCTCCTGGCGGTGAACTATGGCGCGGGCGTGTATCTCGCGGACTTTGTTGGAGCAACGGAGACGGCTCGGCAAACAATCAACGACTGGGTGAGCCACCAGACCGAGGGGCGAATCGAGGATCTCCTCCCAGCGGGTATTATCACTGTGGATACCCTGCTCGTTCTCACGAACGCGATCTACTTCAAGGCGGCCTGGAAATATAAGTTCCTGGAGGAGTCCACCGTGGACCGGAGCTTCGATCTCGAGGGTGGGGGAACGGTGACGGTGCCGATGATGAGGCAGACCCAGCGCTTCCGGTACATCGAGGGGAACGGCGTGCAGGCCGTGGAGCTGCCCTACGTGGGCGACGAGCTATCCATGGTCATCCTCCTACCGGATCCCGGCCTCTTCAGCGAGATCTCCGAGACCGCGGACGGCTCCCTGGTGAACGGACTGATCGGCGCGATGCAGGAGCAGAACCTCTGGCTCGAGCTGCCGCGGTTCACCTACGAATCGTTTATCAGTCTCAAGCAAGAGCTCGAGGGCTTCGGAATGCAGCAGGCCTTCCAGCAGGGAAGCGCTGACTTCTCTGGCATCAGCACAATTCCGGGGCTTCACATCATGGCGGTGATTCACAAAGCCTTCGTCGACGTGAACGAAGCGGGCACCGAGGCCGCGGCCGCCACAGCGGTGGTGATGGGCGCCGACGCCGGAGCGCCGCCGCCGCCGCCCATCGAGCTCATCGTGGATCGCCCGTTCCTCTTTCTCATCCGGGACAGCGGCACCGGCACCGTGCTGTTTGTGGGCGCCGTGGAGAACCCGCTGTCCTGAGGTCTCCGACACACCCGGATGGTTCTCCTGAAGGGAAGAGAAAGTGCCGGCGCGTCCCACGAGCGCTATGGCGTCTTGGGGGAAGCAGGCTATAACAGGGGACATCCAGAGAAAAGGAGAGACGGTGATGAGAGCTGTACTCGTACTCGCCGGGCTGCTGCTGCCGTTCACGTTCGCGCTGCCGAGCGCCCGGGCCGGCAAACGGGACACGGTGGACCACCGCCGACCGGTCGAGGTCACCCGCGCCGTGTTCCGGGCGGCGCGCACGCAGAACGCCCAGCTGGTGCGCAGGCTGTGCGATCCTCAGGGGCGGAATGACGGCGACACCCGCCGGCTCTGCTCCGTGAAGCGCGGGACCAAGGGCTGGCAGCAGTTCCTCAAGTACTTTGCCAAGGGACGGGTCACCGGCAAGGCCGTCATTCAGGGCGACCGCGCCAAGGTCCCGTTCCGCTTCGGCCCCCGGGGCAAGCGGCCGGAGACCATGAACCTCGTGCGCCGCGGCCGGTTCTGGTACCTCTACAGCTTCTAGGCTTCCGTCGACCACGACCCCATCAGGGGAGCACTTGAAGATCTTCTCCACCCAGGACTTCCGCGTCGTGGTCCTGTAAAGAAAGGAGCGCAGGAGCTGCCTCCTTGCGATATGCTCCCGGTGGCTCGTCCGACAAAGGAGCACCTCGTGAAATCCATACAGATCCTGTTGGCAGTGGTCCCTCCGCGTGCGCGCTGGCTCGTGCCGCTGCTGGGCCTGCTGCTGGTCGGCTGCCCGAAGCGGTCCCGGACCCCGCAGAAGAAGTGGGATCACGGCAAGGCGACCCCTGCCGACATCGAGGCCTGCAAGAAGCAGAAACCCCAGGCTTGCGGTCGGGCGTGTAAGGCCGGGAGCCGGCGGGCGTGTCGGTACCTCGGCGTGCTGTACCACCTCCCGCGGCTGGCCGACGGCACGGCGTTCCCCGAGTCCTATCGGGCCCGGGCGCTGGAGCTCGTGCGTGGGGCCTGCAAGTCGGGGCAGCCGGACACGTGTCTGTTCCTGGGCGGGGCCTATTTCTACGGCATCGGGGTGACCCGGGACCGCGCCCGGGGGGTGAAGCTCATCGAGGACACCTGCCGAAAAAAGGAGCCGCACGCCTGTTACGGCCTCGGAAACCTGCTGCTCAAGGGGCAGTTTCTCAAGCGCGACCTGAACCGGGGCGTGCGGCTCGTGCGTTCCGCCTGTGACGGTGGGCTCGGCGAGGCGTGCGCGCACCTGGCGCAGCTTCAGTACAGCGGCACCGGGATGGCGCAGGACCGCAAGGCGGCGGCGGCGCTGCTCAACCGGAGCTGTGACAAGGGGTACTTCGAGGCCTGTAACGCGCTCGGGGTGTGGTACGCCCAGGGCGTGGGCGTTCCCAAGAACGCCAAGCGGGCGGCGCAGCTCTACGACAAGGCGTGCCGCGCGGGGGTGATCAAGGCCTGCGCCAATCTCGGGTTGGCCTACGCCGAGGGCCTCGGCGTGAGCAAGGATCCCCTGCGCGCAGCCAAGCTGCTCGACAAGGGCTGCCAGGCCGGGCACACCGTCGCCTGCGGCAACCTCGGCGTGTTCTACACCCTGGGCCAGGGGGTGGAGCGGGATCTGCCCCGCGCCCTGACGCTGCTCAAGAGGGGCTGTCATGGGGGGGACCAGGTCGCCTGTCGGAATCTCGGCGCCGCCTACGCCGGGGGCCTCGGCGTGGCGCGCGATCCAAGACGCGCGGTGGCGCTCTTCACCCGCGCATGCCAGCAGCAGGACGCAAAGGCGTGCGCCTTTCTCGGGCGGATGCACCTGAGCGGCGCAGGGGTCCCCCAGAACCTCTCCAAGGCCGTGGGGCTGTTTCGAGACGCCTGCAAGCGCGGCAGCCCCGAGGGCTGCCAGGGGTTGCGGCACACGCTCGGGCACCTCAAGAAAACCTGTGGGCCCAAGCAACCGCTGCCGTGCGGCAATCTCGGCTTCCTGTACGTCCACGGCCTCGGCGTCAAGAAGGACTACGCCCAGGCGCGCCATTGGTTCAGACAGGCGTGCAGCCCCACGCTTCCCGAGGCGTGCATGTACCTCGGCTATCTGCAGCTCGAAGGCCTCGGCGGGAAGAAGGATCTCGCCGGCGCCGCCACGCTCCTGGACGGCGCGTGCAGGCAGGGCAACGCCCGGGCCTGCGGCTACCTGGCCAGCATGTACTACGCGGGCAACGGCGTCCCAAAGGACCTCCCGCGCGCCGCAGGGCTGTATCAGCAGTCCTGCACGAAAGGCTTTGCCGAGGCCTGCGGCGTGCTGGCCGACCTGTACTGGAAAGGCCACGGCGTGACCGCGGACTGGGGCAAGGCCCTAACCCTGGCCGCCCAGGCCTGTAAGGCCGGCGTGGCGCGGGCGTGCAACGGGTTGGGGCAGACCATGGACGCTCTGGAGAAGAGCTGCGAGGCCGGCACCCACCAGGCGTGCTTCCTGGCCGGGGGGCTCCTCTGGCTCAACGCCAAGCCCCAGACAGACCTGCGCAAGGCGCTGTCCCTGCTCCGCCGCGGCTGCGACGGAGGCATGCTCCAGGCCTGCATCTACGTCGGGTTCTCCTACGCCAAGGGGCGCGGCGTGAAGCAGGATATCGGCGAGGCCGCCAAGCTCTGGCGCCGGGCCTGCAAGGGCGGCGTGACCAACGGCTGCGGCTACCTCGGTGAGCTGTACTTCCGCGGGGACGGCGTCGGGCAGGACTACCTCCGCGCGGCCAAGCTCTTCACCCGCGCCTGCAAGGGCGGCTTTGCCCAGGCCTGCTACTTCCTGGCCACCCAGCACCTGGAGGGCAAGGGCCTGCCCCGGGATCCCAAGCCGGCCTTTCCCCTGGTCAAGCGGGCCTGCGCCGCCGGCGTCCCGGTGGCCTGCAACACCCTGGGGCTGCTCCACAGCAGCGGATTCGGCACGCCCAAGGACATGCCCAAGGGCCGCGCCGCCCTGGAGCTCGGCTGCAAGCTCGGGTACGCCGAGTCCTGCTTCAACGTCGGCATCCTGCACTGGACGGGAACCAGCGTGCCCAAGAGCCCCAGCGAAGCGGTCCGCTGGATCACCAAGGCCTGCGATCTCGACCACCCGAAAGCCTGCTTCAACCTGGGCGTGATCTACGCCGGCGGCCACGGCATGGCCAAAGTCTACCCCCTCGCCGCCGCCCTGCTCGCCAAGGCCTGCAAGCTCGGCCACCCCCAAGCCTGCCAGAGCCGCCAGAAGCTCTGCCAGTACCTCAACAGCAAAGGCATCGCCGCCTGCCGCTGAGCTTCCGTCGCGCCGGGGGGAGGAGCGAGGCCCCGATGATGGCGCCCTGCCATCCCGGCAGGCCACCGGCTCTGCGTCGCGCGCAGCTCAGTTGATCAGCAGGGTCGCTGCCGATTGGCCGGTCAGACCCGGGCTGGATACGCCGCCCTGCGGATTGGTCGCCCCCGGGCCGCCGATGCCCGGCGCGCCGGCCGTGCACGACAAGTTCGCCGCGAAGGTATAGGTCACCTGGCTGCCGTAGGCCAGACACGCGCTGGGCCCACCGCCGCCGCCACCACCCGGCCCCCCGGCACCGGCGTTGGACCCCGCTCCACCGCTTCCACCTGCGCCACTGTCGTCGTAAGACGATCCCCCCGAACCACCAACACCGCCGAGCTGGCCTGCGACTCCGTCTCCACCGGCACCGCCCGCGCCACCGCCCACGACTGTGATCTCGTTTTGCGTGACCGTCACGACGCCCGCCGCAGCGAACACGCCGAACGCGCCGCCGCCGCCAAGCCCCCCACCTCCGAGGTCGCCGCCGAGCCCACCGCAACCGCCGCTTCCACCTCCGCCGCCGGTGTCTGCAGTGCAGAAAATGCCGCCGATGGTCGGGCCCCCTCCGCCTCCACCTCCCCCCGAGCCGCCTTTGCCGTTGAAGCCGGGTTGCCCGTCGTCACCTGCCGCCGGAACATAGGCGCCTCCGGCGAGGACGCCCAGGCTCGCCCCGCCGCCTCCCGCGGCGCCCTGGCCACCGTCCGGGCCACCCGGTGAGCCTGCCGTGCCGTTGTCGGACTGGTAGAAGCAGGCGTCAGTACCGCCGCCAAGGCCGACCGGTGTGTTACCTGTTCCCAGCGAGCCGTTCTGTCCGGAGCCGGATTCGTAGCCACCGTTGCCACCCCTGCCTCCGAACTCGAGGCAGGCGGGCTGAGGTCCGCTGGTGGGCTGGCAGCCCGTCCCCTCACAGCCGTTGAGGCCGTTGTTTCCGTGTAGTGCTGACAACACCGTGTGGGGGGTGCCCGATGAGCCGTCATCGCCGGCCGCCCCGGCGGCCGCGTGGATGACGTTGTGGCTCACGACCAGCTCGGCGGTGCCGGACACGAGGCGCACGCCATAGGTGCTCTCCCCCGGCGTCGGCGGCGTGAGCGCGTTGATGGTGAAGCCATCGATGTGCGTCTCCAGGTCGATCTGCGCGGCGTAAAAGACGGTGCCGACGGAGTTGACCGTGGTCGTGGCGGCAGCGGTTCGCCGAAACGGGAACACGGGATCGACCTGATCGAACCCGCCGTGCAGGTTGATTCCGGACACCACGGTCACCTGCTCGTCGTAGCTTTCGCCGGACACGCAGACCGCAGCGAGGCTCAGGGTGTCAGCGAGCTGGATCCCCTGGGCAATGGTTGCGACCGGCGATTCGGGCGTACCGAGCCCCGTGGCAGCGCCGAGGCTCGCCGAGACGAACACACACTCGTCGACGACCCCGTCGGTGCCGTCGCAGTTCTCGTCCACATAGCTCGGGTCCAGGGGATCGTCGGTCGAGACCCACTGGCAGAAGTACTCACAGCCGCAGGTGCCGGTCGCCGGGTCGCCGTCGAGGTCCCAGTAGTCGACGGGACAGGCGCTGCAGTTGCCGCAGCCGCTCGTGTCGTACTGGCAGGCGCCCGCGCAGGAGAGCGTCCCCGGGTCCAGCCCCAGGCTCACGCAGGTGGCGCCTCCGAGCTCGGCGCCGTCGCACTCCTCCCCGGCGTCCAGCGCATCGTTGCCGCACAGCGCCGAGCACACGGAGGGCGCGCCCACGCAACTCCAGCCCGCCTCGACCGCGCACTGCTCGTCGCACCCGTCGGCGGCCAGCTCGTTGCCGTCGTCACACTCCTCGCCGACGTCGAGCGCGCCGTTGCCACAGCTTCGGCATCCGCTGGTGTCGAGCACACAGCTCTCGTCACAGGCCAGGGCGCCGCCGGTGTAGTCCCCCACGCTCTGGCAGGATTCGCCGCCCAGGTCGGAGCCGTCGCAGGCCTCGCCACCCTCCCGAACGCCGTTTCCGCAGAACCAACATCCCGACGTGTCGAGCCGGCAGAGCTCGTCGCAGGTGAGCGCACCTCCGCTGAAGCCCGAGAGGAGCTCACAGCTCAGCCCAGCGAGGTTGCTGCCATCGCAGGTTTCCCCATCGTCGATCATTCCGTTGCCGCAGCGCTCCTCGTTGTTGTTCTGGCCGGGATCGCCCCCGCAGGCGGTGAAGACCAGCGCGCAGAGGAGCACACCCAATTTGCGCAAGCTCATGTACGTCTCCAAGTTTTTGGTTATTAGCTCAGAGCCCAGAATCGGGCCCATTCCCTCGGATGTCAAGGCGTGCGCTCAGGTCACAATGGTTCCTGAGCACCTCCGATGTCCGTCAAAAATACCCAGATCCCGGGAGACAACACTGCTTGGGAATCAGATGGAGCCCGGGTAGAAGAGCTCCAGGAAGGTCCCGGCCGAGCCGGCGAAGAAGAGACGGTCCGGCGCCCCCCAGACTCCGTACAGATTCTCCACCGTCTGGGAGCGAACAGGGGACCACTCGGTGCCGTCGTAGTGCAGGATCACCCCGTTGTGACCCGCGGCGAAGACGTCGTCCGGAGCCACGGCCCAGACGCCGTCGAGGGAGGTCGTGACCGGGGACACCATGTCGGTCCAGTCGGTGCCGTCGAAGTGGATGATCGTCCCGTTGGAGCCCACGGCGAAGATGTCGTTGGGGCCGGTGCCGTGAATGTCGTTGAGCGGAAATGTCGAGCCGGTGCTCATGAGCGCCCAGCCGTTCCCGTCATACCGGTACACAAAGGGTGACGCCACGGCCCCCACGGCGAAGACGTTGGTCGACGACGTCCCCCAGACGGCGTAGTGGGGCCCCGCCAGGCTGCCGGGCTGCTGGGTGGACCAGCTCGTGCCGTCGAAGTGCAGGACGATCCCCAAATCCCCCACGGCGAAGACGTCGCTGGACGAGGTGCCCCACACACCGGCGAGCCACAGGGTGGTGTTGGAGGTCATCGGCAGCCACGAGGTCCCGTTGTACCGGTACGCATTCCCGCCGCCCCCCACGGCGAAGAGGTCGGTGGGGGCCAGCCCCCAGATGCCGGAGAGCCCATTGGGGATCATCTGTGACGTCCAGGTTTCACCATCGTAGTTCACCACGGAGCCGTCGTTGGCCGCGAGCCAGACGTCGGTCGGCGAGGTCCCCCAGAGCGCGAAAAACTCAACGCCTGGAGCTGCTCCCGTCTCATGGCGCAGCAGGTCCACGCCTGCAAAGTGCCGGATGGCGCCACTGACACCCACGGCGTAGATGTCGTCCTCCGCCGTGCCGTGGAGCCCGAGCAGCTCCAGGATGGTGCCCGACTCCAGGGAGCGCCAGCTCACACCGTTCCAGTGAAGCAGCGTGCCGCCATAGCCGGAGATATAGACGTTCGACGGCGACGTTCCCCAGACCGCATCCAAGATTGTGGTCGTCCCTGGATCGACTGTGCTCCAGGCGATGCCGTTCCAGTGACGCACCGTTCCGAACGCGCCGACGACCCAGACATCACTGGCCGAGCTGCCCCAAACATCGGTGAGCGGGTTCGGCGTCCCCGTCGCGATGGCCGACCAGGTGCCCGCCACGTACTGCAGGAGCGTCCCCCCGTCTCCCACCGCGTAGATGGGATCCGTGGCATTGCTCCCTCCCCAGACGCCCCGGAGCGTGACGGACACGCCGGAGGTCATGGCGCTCCACACGTTTCCGTCAAAGCGCAGGATGGTTCCGTTGTCCCCGACGGCGAAGATACCGGTGGCGCTCCGTCCCCAGATACCATGCAGATCCTCGCTCGTGGGCGAGCCCGACTGGGTCCAGCCGCTCCCGTCGTAGTGCAGGAGGGTCCCGCCGGTGGCCACGGCATAGACGTCGTTGGGCGCGGCCCCCCAGATCCCATGGATGTCGCTCACGAAGCTTCCGTGATCCAGCTCCGTCCAGCTCGTCCCGTCGAAGTGCAGGGTCGCGTTCTGTCCCACGACGTGGATGTCGTCGGGGGCGCTTCCCCAGACGTCCCAGAGAGTGATCTGCGTCAGGCTCTGGGCCTTGGGCCGCCAGCCATAGTAACCACAGTGCTCGAACCCGGGAGTGCACCAGGTCGAGCAGCCGAGCGGCCCTGTGTCGTAGCCGTAGGTCAGGCAGCTCTCCCCGACAGGGCGGGCTCCGTCGCACACCTCGGTGCCGTTGACGGTGAGATCGCCGCAGTGATCGTAGCAGCCGGTGGTGTCGAGGCTGCAGATCGCCGAGCAGCTCAGATCGCCGTGATAGAAACCGAAGTCCTCGCAGGTGGTCGTGCCGAAGTCGGTGTTGTCGCACGCCTCGGGGCCGTTCTTCGTGAGATCACCGCAGTACCCCTGACACCCCGTGGTGTCGTAGGAGCAGCCGGAGGTGCACGCCAGGGTGCCTCCGTTGTAATACCCGAGGGAGTAACAGTCCACGCCCCCGAAGTCAGCGGCGTCACACTGCTCCGGCCCGTTCAAGTTCCCATCGCCGCAGCGCCCGGCACAGCTCGTGGTGTCGAAGCTGCACAGGGAGCTGCAGGCCAGCGTCCCGCCGTAGAAGTTGAGGTCCGTGCAGCTCGTCCCGTTCAAGTTGTTTCCGTCGCAGGCCTCGGGGCCGTTGACGGTGTTGTCCCCGCACGTCTCGGAGCAGGACGAGGTGTCGAAGCGACAGGCGGCGTCGCAGCCCACCGTGCCGCTGTAGAAGCCGAAGTCCGCGCAGGCCGCGTTCACCTGCCCGGCCTCGCAGTCCTCGCCGCTCAGCGCGTCCAGGATGTTGTCACCGCAGCGCCGCGGCTGGCAGTCGGTGCGGCAGGTCGCGTTGGGCGCATTCGAGTTCCCGGCGCCCTCGTCGCAGGCCTCGCCCGCCGAGAAGTCGAGCTGGCCGTTGCCGCAGCTCTCGTCCGACGTACAGGTCGCGTTGCAGCCGTCTCCGCCCGTGGTGTTGCCGTCGTCACAGACCTCGCCGGAGCCCGGATCCGTGACCCAGTCCCCGCAGCGCCGGGGCTGACAGTTGGTGCGGCACGCGGCGTCGGGACTCTCGGAGTTGCCGGCGCCATGATCACACAGCTCCCCGGCCGCGGTGTCCACGATCCCGTTGCCGCAGCTCTCGTCCGACGTGCAGAACTGGTTGCACCCGTCGCCGTCGAGCTGATTGCCATCGTCACACGCCTCGCCCGGGTCCACGATCCCGTCCCCGCAGGCAGGCAGCGTGCAGTCCCCCTGGCACCCGTCGCCGTCGGTCGTGTTCCCGTCGTCGCACGCCTCCCCCGCGTCACGGATGCCGTTGCCGCAGCTCTCGTCCGACGAGCAGGTCCCGTTGCAGCCGTCCCCGCTGATATTGTTGCCGTCGTCGCACGCCTCCCCGGGGTCCAGCACGTTGTCCCCGCAGGCAGGCAGGGTGCAGTCCCCCGGGCACCCGTCGCCGTCGGTGGTGTTCCCGTCGTCGCACTGCTCGTTGTTGACGAGGTCCAGGATGCCGTTGCCGCAGGTCTCGTCGGACGTGCACCAGGCGTTGCAGCCGTCGCCGTTGACGTGGTTGCCGTCGTCGCAGGCCTCACCGGGGTCCAGGATGCCGTCGCCGCACCCGGGCAGCGCACAGAGCGCGCTGCACCCGTCGCCGTCGATCAGGTTGCCGTCGTCGCACGCCTCCCCCACGGCCACGTCCACGAAGCCGTTCCCGCAGGTCTCGTCGGACAGGCAGTAGGCGTTGCAGCCGTCGCCGTCGTTGGTGTTGCCGTCGTCGCAGACCTCGCTGGCGTCCATCGTGCCGTCGCCGCACACCGGGAGCCGACAATTCGCCTGGCAGCCGTCACCAGAGGTGGTGTTCGAGTCGTCGCACTGCTCACCCGCGGCCACGTCCACGATCCCGTTGCCGCAGGTTTCGTCCGACGTGCAGTACTGGTTGCACCCATCCCCGGACACGTTGTTGCCGTCGTCGCACTCCTCGTCGGGATCCAGCACGTTGTCCCCGCAGGAGGGAAGCGCACACAGGCTGCTGCAGCCGTCTCCATCGATGGTGTTCCCGTCGTCGCAGGCCTCCCCCAGCGCCGAGTCGACGTAGCCGTTTCCGCAGGTCTCGTCGGACAGGCAGTCGGGAGTGCAGCCGTCGCCCACGTTGACGTTCCCGTCGTCGCACACCTCCCCCGGCTCCACGATCCCGTTGCCGCAGAACTCGGGCTGACAGCTGCTGGCACAGCCGTCCCCAGGCGTCGTGTTGCCGTCGTCACACAGCTCTCCGCTCTGCACGTCCACGACCCCGTCCCCGCAGGCCGGCGCGGAGCAGTCGCTACGACAGGCGTCCGGCACGATGTCCGAGTTCTGGGCGCCCTCGTCACAGGCCTCCCCGGTGTCCTCCACGCCGTCGCCGCACCGCGCGAGGGTGCAGTCCGAGCGGCACGCGTCGGGTGTCACATCGCTGTTGCCCGTGCCGTCGTCACACTCCTCGAGCCCCTCCACCGTCCCATTCCCACACTGCAGCGTGACCTCGTTGCCGTTGCCGTTGGCGTTGGCGTTGCTGTTGGTGTTGTTGCCGCTTTCGGAATCCCCGCCGCAGCCCACCCAGGCGCCCACCAGGACGACGACACACAGAATCCGAGAACGGCCGGCCTCGCGGCATATTCGATGCATGTTTCTCCTCCAGGCAGCTACGCTGTGATCCGGAACGCTCACCGCAGGAACCAGGAGAGCTTCCCGTCGGTTCCCGAACAGCCGGTGCGGCTTACCTTCACTTGGTAGGGCGTTGTGGCGTTCCCGGTGGCTGTTTTGTCGAGCCGCCAGAAGCAGAGGGTTTTTCCGGCGCTGTCACTGGAGACATAGGCGCCGTCCCCCTGAAGCCAGGTCTTCTCGGTCACGGCGACCCCTCCGGCCCGAGCCGTGGACACGAGCTGTGGGCGCGTGATGACGCCGCCCGCGGTCAGGACTGAAAACGAGAGCAGAAATACCCCCGCAACCCCGGCCAGCGCCACGCTCTTCCAGAACAGTGAGTCACGCATCTGGTCCTCCTTGGCTCGGCGCAGTATACGACTGCCGCCCGGTTTCCGCACCCCGGGAGATTCCCGACAGGTTGACGGACAGATCCCGCATCCGTCGTCACGAGCGCGAAGACCAGCGCGCTATCGGGGAGCGGGGCGGTAGAGCACCGTGGCGTGTCGGGTGTTCAGCCCGGTCCGCCAACCGCAGGCAGTCACATAGCTGGTGGGCAGTGGAGCCGCTCGTTTCCGGGGCGGCGCCCACAGGATCACGGCGAGGTTCAGGGTGCTTGGATTCCTCGCATGGGCGGGGAGGATGGCTCGGAGCGCGCAGCGACGGGGACGGGGACGGGGACGGGGACGCACGGCCGCCGCGGATGGCGGGCGCTCGATTGTCACGTGGCTGGTGGAGCACGTCACCGGCAACCGCCGCTTGACCAGGGCCGGAAGATACTCCAGGAACTCCTTCCAGAGCTTCCGGTGAGAGCCGGCAGGTTCGAGCATCGTCACGTGGCAGGCCCGCCGGCGGCCCGTCTGCCCGGTTTGCCGTGCAACGTGGCGACGGAAGTCCGCGACCACGGCGGGCACGGTCCGATAGCGCAGCTGCTCCAGCCGCCGCGGCAGCCCGGTGAGGGCGATGAACACGAACGTCACGACGAGCACGAGGGTGGACCACCCCAGCGCGATCCGTCGGAACCACAGGATCGATCGACGCCTGGGACGCGCCTCCACCCCGAGGTGCCGTACGGCCAGGTACCACACGGGCACCGCCAGCAGGGACGTGAACTTCGCCTGATCGACAAAACCGCTCTTGTGCCCCAGCACCAGGAAGGCGGTCACCCCGGTTAGGATCAGCACGACGCGCTCCGGGAGATCGATGCTTCGCGTGCGGCAACGGTGGACCACGCGCAGGACCGCCAGGACCAGGAATACGTGGGTGGCGACCAGCAGTCCGAGCAGGTTCTGGGGGAGTCGCAGCGCGACGTTTTTCAGCGCCAGTATCGGGAGCCAGTAGACCGGTCTGTCCCCGAGGCGCTGTGAGCCCAGGACCGCCTCGTCCACCCGGGAGAGGTGCAGGATCTGCCGGACGTTGTACTGTGAGCTGACCACCAGGTACGCGGCCAGGCCCAGCAGCAGCCCTGCCGGCCCCCAGCGCCGGCGGCGCGCCGCACCCACGGCGATCACGAACAGCATCACCCCCACCGGGACAAACGACTCAAGACGACTGAACCCCAGCAGCAGCGCAGCGCAGGCGAAGAGCGCCCCCCCGAGGGCGCGGGAGCGGGATCGCCCCCCCGCCCAGAGGTGGGCGCCGAGCAGCAGGAAGCAGAACAGGTTGCTGTAAAAGGAGTAATAGCCGGCAAACAGGCTCCCTCGAATCGTGAACTGCTCGTAGAGCAGGAGCAGGAGCGCGTTCCAGCACACCCGGGTCAGCAACGCCGGGTCAGCAGCGCGGGGCGGGACCGGCGCCGCTGAATCCGACTCCGGGGGCGCAGCGCTGGTTTCGGCACGCGCGCAGGCGGTGGTGACGGCGTAGGACAGCGTGTAGGCCAGCAGCGGCGCCAGCAGGTACTGCAGACGCATCACGTGCACCACGAACCAGGGCCCCGGGTGAGGCTCGTTGAGAAGAAACGCCCAGAGGGCGACCAGGGACTGTCCGCAGAAGTCCTTCCCCGGGGCGGAGCAGGCAGGGTCGGCCAGCATCACGCTGCCGGCGCGAATCACCCACAGGGGCGCGACGTAGGCCGAGATCAGCAGCGTGACGCCGAGCCCACCCAGGACAGCCAGGTGGTAACTCACCTGGCGCGTCGGCCCCAGCCGTCGGAGAAGGATCGCCATTGCCCACAGCCCAAGGGCGTAGCTACAGACCCAGAGGACCTGGATCACGTACCAGTTCAAGGCGACCATCTCAGCCTCGGCTCTGTCCCGCTGCGCGGGTCCATCTCCCGCCTCGCGGGTCCATCTCCCAGCTCGCGGACCTTCTGTCCTATGGCATACCATCCACGAAGGCCGCGTGTCACCAATCGCAACCACCCGCCTCGTTGCCGGGCTGCCAGCGTTCGCAACGGCTGCGCCGGCCGCCTGAGGCGAGTCGGTTCAACCTCAATTCCAGGACTGCCCAGATGCCCAGGACTGCCCACGTTCCTGTGTTCCGCGGATAGAGCTCTCGTGACGGCCACGCGTCTTGTGATTCGCAACGTCGAGGAGGTACAATCGCGTACTGGGCGGTGTAGATGACACGGATGCGCACACGTGCGGTGTTGGTGATCGGAACGGCGCTGGCGCTGGGAACGGCGCTGGCGCTGGGAACGATCCCGGCGTGTGACGAGTCGTCCGCCGGGGATCCGGTTTGTGGCGACGGTCGGCAGCAGGGGAGCGAGGAGTGCGACGGAGCCGACTTGGGTTTGGAGTCCTGCGAAACGCTCTGGTACACCTCGGGGGAGCTGGGGTGCGAGCACGATTGCACCTTCGACGTTTCGCTCTGCGTCAGTAGCCCGGACAGCTGCCCCAACGGCGTGCGCGAGGGAACCGAGGCGTGCGACTCCACCGACCTCGGAGGGGAGACGTGTGAGCGCCTGGGCTTCGGTTGGGGCACTCTGGGCTGCAGCGTGGCGTGCACCCTCGACACCTCGGGCTGCGTGGATCCTTGTGGCAACGGGTGCTGTGAGGCGGAGTACGGCGAGAGCGTGCTCACGTGTCCGGCAGACTGTCGATGCCCACCGGTCGAGGGCGAGCGGATCTGTGTCGAAGGGTGTGTCCGGCGACTCCTCAGCGCAGGGCCCGGCCCCGCGCTGCTGAGCGAGCCGGTGGCAGAGCCGTCAGCGGCGGTGGACGCCACGAGGCTGGAGATCCGGGTGTACAACCCACTGGAGTACGCCTTGACCTCGACCGTCCCTCCCCTGGCCACGGGTGAGGTCAATCCGCGAACCGGGGCGTTCGTGGTCCCGGACATCTCCGTGCCGACGACCGGCCTCATCGCCTTCCTGGTGACCGACTGGGCGCAGACCGGTGCCGATGACTGGGTGAATGCCTGGGTGACCCACACCGCCCGCCCGGCGGTGAACCTGGAGGGGTTCCCCGCGTACGCGGTCACGCGCCTGCAGGATGCGGCGTGGACGACGCTGATCACCGACGCGCCGCTTCAGGCGGCCGGCTGCACGGCCGGCGACCTGCTCTCGGACTGCGGGACCCACGTGGTCGTCCTTGCCACCCGGTACCAGGGCGCGCTCCTTCCCATCGAAGGCGTGACCCTCCAGGTGGGTGCCGGACCGAATTCGACGATCCGCCTGGAGCAGGCCTTCTACCTGCTGCCGACCTTCGATGGTTTCGTCCAGCCGGCGTCGCAGTCCGACAACTACACCACTGCCTCGGGGACGATCTTCGTCCCGGCCGGCGCGCCCGCCCAGTATGGTGCCGACTGCGCCGATCTCACCCCTGACAGCCCCTGCGAGACTGCTGGGCTTACCTTCCACGGCCAAGTGGGCGGCGCCGTCCCGGGCCTCCTCTCCGTTCAGCTCATCGAACCGGCCCCGGAGCAGTAGTCCGGCGCGGTCGCTCGGTCAGGGCGCCAGCGCCGACCAGCTCAGGCCTCGACGATTGCTCAGCCCAGGCAGGATCCTCCTCAGCGGTTCCTTCACTGGGAGGGGAGTGATTGGAGCCTCGCGGGAATCATGCGGCCAATCGGGACGGCGTTCCGGTGAGCGTCAAGGTTGTTGTCGCCTGACATGTGATCACGCA
>JBDRSE010000118.1:0-2299 GCA_043825095.1 bacterium | reverse complement strand
CATTCCAGGAAACGCGCCGTCCTGATAGAGGGCGACTTTGCCAGGCAGGAGGGATTGGCCCGTGGAGTTGGTCATCTCCAGAGTGCGGGCGGCGTTGAGGGATTGCTCTGGCACGGCGACGATTTTCTGCGTTGTCTGGAGCGTGCTGTGGCCGATACGCATCCTGACCGGGTGTCCGTTGCCCCTCACGCTCGGCGCGATGTGCGCCTTGAAGTGGGCTGTGGTCCCGCGCTTCCGCAGGCGCTCGAAGATCCGGACCGTCTTGCTCTGACCCCCTGGGAGAGTAAGAAAATCGAGCGGTTCAAGAATTTCGCCGTTGGATCCACGACTGGAAACCGTAGAATCAAGCATTGAACTATAGTCCTACACGTTCCCTGGGCGTACTGGAGGTGGACATCGTGAGAAGAACGGCCTTGCTCGGGTGGATGGTCTTGCTGGTGGGGTTGGTGGAGTTGGTGGGGAGTGGTTGCGGCAAGTCATCCGGCAATGGAAACGACGACGCCGGTACCGGCGGCGACGGCTCCGTGGGTGATGACGGGGGCTTCACGAGCCCGGTGCTGGATCCGGACTTCGGAGACAACGGCATCCTGCGGGCGCAGTCCACCTGGTCGCTGGATGAGATCCACGCCGCGGCCTTGACCGCTGATGGGGACCTCCTGGTGGGGGGGACCACCGTGGGCCTCGGCCACCGTTCACAGCCCCTGCTCGCCCGGTTCACCAGCGACGGGGCGCCGGATCCGACCTTCGGGAACGCCGGGTTCGTGCTGCTGCCGCTGCTCGATAACGCGGTGGTGACGGGCATCGCCGCGCTGCCGGAGGGCGGGGCCGTGCTCGCGGGATGGGGATTCTTCAACGCCAACCTGGCCTTTGCGATCCGGGTGGACGGGCAGGGGAGACTGGACCCGACCTTCGGGGACGGCGGCGTGGTCACCTGGGACAGCACGTCCCGGCACCTCGCGGTGGCCGTGGACAGCAGCGGCGGTGTGCTCCTGCTGCAAGACTCCGCCGGCAACGCCGAGGTCCACCGGCTCACCCCGGCCGGCGTCCTCGACGCGGCCTTCGGCAGCGGCGGCATCGCGTCGGTGTCGGGCGAGGACCCGCGGGATCTGGTCGTGCTCGCCGACGATCGGATCCTCACCCTGACCCACGAGAACGGCACGAGCTGGCTGCTCCGCCTCACGGCCTCCGGTGACGCCGATTCCACCTTCAGCACGAGCGGCTCCACGATGGCGGACCTCGAGGCCTACGACCTGGCCGTGCACCCCACCACCGGCGCGCTGCTCGTCGCCGGCAACGGCCCCTCCGGGGGGCAGGTGCTGCAGCTCGACGCGGACGGCGCGCCCGTCACATCCTTTGGCACCGACGGCGTCGCCGACGCCACCGCCCAGGAACAGCTCCTGCACGTCGAGTGGCTGCCCAGCGGCGACATCCTGGCACTCGACGCCCGCCTCGGGACCTTCCCCTCGGGCCGGTACGAGGGTCTGATCCGGCTCGGCGCCGACGGCTCCCCGCTGCCCTTCGACACCACCACCGCGGATCAGATCTCCAACGCGAACGTGGCCGCTCTGCTCGTGAGCTCCACGGGGATGTACCTCGTGGGGAACGAGCGCGTGTCCCTCGACACGCCCGCCGGCGCAGACATCGAGGTCACCCTCCTGGGGATGAACCACGACGGTACGCCCCTGGCGGGCTTCGGCCAGTCCGGGGTCGCGCGGGCCGGCTCCCACGGCGCCTCGGAAGTGGTGTGGGACATGGGCGTGTTCTCCGACGGCGCCCTCCTCGTCGCCGGCTCGGCCGGTGTGGACCCCATCTTGATGCGCTTCCAGAGCGGCGCCCACGACACGACCTACGGGACCAACGGCTTCGCCTCGGGCTACCACTCCCAGCTCTCCCACGTCGCCATTGACGACGCCGACCGCATCGTCGCCGTGACGTGGGTCGCGACCGTGGTCCGCTTCCTGCCCGACGGCACAGTGGACACTTCCTTCGGCACCAACGGGCACATCACCACGGTGCCCGGCCAGGCCCGGAACGTCACCATCGACGCGCAGCAGCGCATTGTGGTCGTTGGTTGGGAGGCCACCGGGACCGAGTACCCGCTGATCGCGCGCTACGGAAGCGACGGCAACCCGGACACGAGCTTCGGCAACGCCGGCGTGGTGCTGGGCTTCGACGACGCCACCAGCGGTTTCGCGGCCGCGGTCCACGTGGACCCGGACGGCAGGATCATCGTCACCGGGGAGCGCTTCCCGCCCATGATGTTCCCAGAGCTCTACATCGCCCGACTCAACGACGACGG
>JBDRSE010000117.1:0-38710 GCA_043825095.1 bacterium | reverse complement strand
GTGATCGTCGACAGCGGCAAGTTTCCGTGGGCGGACCATGCGGAGCGGTTCCCCATGCTGACCACCCCGGAGGCGTCGTACCATGGGGTGGTGTACACCGAGGCGCTGGGCGCGGCCGCCTACATCGGTCGGGCTCGCACTGTGCCGCTTCGCAACATGGGGTCGGCAATGAGCCCGATGAATGCGTTTCTGATCCTGCAGGGCCTGGAGACGTTGCCGTTGCGAATGGAGCGCCATTGCGACAACGCGCTGGCGGTGGCTCGCTACCTGGAGAAACACCCGAAAGTCAACTGGGTGCGATTCGCTGGACTACCAGACTACGACGGGCTGGTGGATTGCGCCGACCCGGACTGCGTCAGGCCCGCCGAGACGAGCTGCAATGACGGACTGGATGACGACTGCGACGGTTTGACCGACTGCCGGGATCCGGATTGTGGCGCAGACCCCTACTGCGCCGGCGGGGGGCTGTGCCAGCCGAACGGCACGATCACCTGCGGAGAGACGTTGGTTTCCACCACCGTCGGCGGGCCGATGAACATCGAGATGTTCCCGTGCGCCATGTTCTCCACCGATGGCTCGGAGAGCTACTTCCGGTTCGAGCCGGCCGCGACCGGCGTCGTCACGGTGTCACTGACCGGGATGAACGACGATCTCGACCTGTTTGTCGTGGGGGTTCTGCAGACCGGTGCGTGTGATCTCGATGTCTGTCTCACCTACAGCGCCACCACGGGAAACGAGCAGGTTACGTACATGGTCACGGCGGGGGAAACCTACTACCTGATCGTGGACGGCTTCTTCGGCGCGACCAGCCCGTTCACGTTGGAAGTGGTCTGTCAGTGAGCCTGAGGAGTGTGAGCCTGCGGAGTTGACGGTGTCTGGCGAGTGACCGATACTGGACCGGTCATCGGACGATTACTATGAGTACTACGCGCGCGGACGAGGACGGACAGGTGTTTTTGTCCTCGTCGACGCGCCCATTGCATAGGAGGAGCTCATGCGAAGGATCGCGATGTTCTGTGGTGTGATCGTGGTGGGGGCGGTTGTCTGCTCCGGGTGTAAGAAGGACGACTTCAGCGACGCAATCATTGGCAAGCTGCGCAGCTGCGGCCTGCTGACGTCTGGGAACGTCGGGTTGTTTGCGGAGGAACCTTCGACCTCGGAGGAGCAGTGCTACGCCGACTGCTACCTCGGCGCCAGCTGCGACGACCTGGCGTACATGATGTGTCAGGTGGGGACGATGTCCGCCGCCACGCAGGCTTGTTTCGCTGCTTGCGAGCCGCCGGACTGGACCTGCGCGGACGGCGTGGAAACCATCTCCGAGAGCTATGTCTGCGACGGCTACGAGGACTGCTCGGACGCCTCGGACGAGGTGGGCTGCTCCGGGAACCTGTTCGAGTGCGCGGATGGCACCCAGACCGTCCCCATCGGCTGGCGGTGCGACGGCGAGGCAGACTGCTACGACGGCTCGGACGAGGTGGGCTGCTCCGCCGGGACGACCTGGCAGTGCGACGACGGCGAGGTGATTCCGGCGGACAATGTCTGTGACTTCGGCGACGACTGCGTGGACGGCTCCGACGAGATGCAAAACTGCGCCGAGATCGTGTGTCCCAACTAGCAGAACTGCCCTGCGCGGTGGTTTGACCACGATTTCATCCGGCGTCATCCACGCTGCCGACCAGACAACCGGAGTGACCCGGGGGGGGTCCAACAGGTGTGGGACGTGCGTCCAAAGCAGGCCCGGAGCGGCGTCGGGTGGCGCTGGCGCTGGGCTTCGCGGTGGTCCTTCACCTGGCGATGATGCTGGTGATCGGGTCGCTGAGCTCGCGGGCGGCGAGCCGGCGGCTCCGGGACATGGGGCGTGCTCCGCGCGGGCCGCTCACCTGGGTTCCGGTGCTGGAGGCGCCTCCGCCGGTCCCACCACCGATCCCACCGCCGAAGCGAATCGTGGCTCCCCGAGTCTCGGAGCGCAAGCTGCGACCCAGGGCCGAGCCCAAGCTCGCCTCGATTCGGCGTCCTCCCCCGACGGCTGTGATCGAGCCCATCGATCACGCGGTGCGTCGCCGAGCTGCGCCGCTCGAGCGCCCTGTGGAAATGGGCCGCGCGCTCGACATGCGGAACCGATGGGCCTTGGCCATACACCTGCCGCCCGCCCGTCCGGCCAAAAGGCCGCGTCGGCGCCTCGACCTCACCTATCGCCCCGCGCCGGGTGAGCTTGCCATGCGGACTCGGACGGTGCGCCCGAGGAGGCGACGCGTGGACGGTGACAACGAGCCGCCCCTGCGGGATCGGTTGATCCTGCCGCGCCAGGGCCGTCCCGGGATTTTCCGCCTCGATTCCCGGGGCCGTCCCATCTATGACAACGTTCACTTGCGGCGGTTGACGTCAGGGCGCTGGCGCTACATCGGTCCCCCCGGGACGTTCAAGGCCTGGGTGCACCGCGACGGCAAGGTGTCGTTCACGGACCGCGCCCCGGTGGACTTCAAAAAGGGGGACGGTCCGTTGCCGCTGCAGGCCACGCCCCCGGTGGCGGATCCTTCGCGGCCGCACGCGCGCGGCGGCGGATGGACCATCGGGGTCAGCTTCCTGTTCGACATCACGGACGCGGTGATGCGGGCCGCCAAGCAGGATCCCTACGGCGCGGAGAAGCTCCGCTTTGCCCGGGCCACGAAGGCCTGGCGCGACAAGTTGCGGGCCGGGTTTCGGGAGCGGGTCGGGAAGCGGGCGCTGGCGCGGTTCGCCGAGGAGGCGGGCCTCTGTCGTCGCTATCGGGAACGGAGCGTACCGGCGCGCGCACGGTTCCGGCGCTGGCTGTTCTCCCGGTGGGACGAGACTCGGCAGGACGTCCAGGGGGGCCGCTTGCGCGCGGCGATCCTCGCCGCCATTCGCCGCTGCGCCATCCGTTATCCCGCGGCCGAGCTCCACCAGCTCAACAGCGTCCGGAGGAGCCGAGCGCGATTTTCCCCGTAGCCCTTCCGTTCCAAATTCTGAGCATTATAGTATGAAACCAGGAAGCGAACAGACCAACACCTGCGGCCGAGAGCCGCCAGGAGGTACATCATGCGTATGATCAGCACAGCAGCCATCGTCGGTGTCGCGGCCCTCATGCTGGCCGCCACCGGATGCAAGAACCCCGCAGAAGGCAAAGCAAAAGCGGCAGTTAGCGAAGCCCGGCCCACCCCGTCCGGGCCTCTTCAAGGCGCCACGGAGAGGGCCGTTCTGAGCCCTGCCAACACCAAGCTCGAGTGGAAGGGCTCCAAGGTCACCGGGAGCCACACCGGCGGATTCGCCAAGTTCAGCGGGTCCATCGAGGGGACCGGGGCAGATCCCACCAAGGCCCTGCTCACCATCGACATCGACCTCACGAGCCTCACGAGCGACACCCCCAAGCTCACCGGTCACCTGAAGTCAAAGGACTTCTTCAACGTGGCGGAACACCCCAAGGGGAGGTTCGTCTCCACGTCCATCAAGACGGGTGGGCAGAAGGGGGCGAGCCACACCATTACCGGTAACCTGACCCTGCGCGGCGTCACCAAGTCCATCGCCTTCCCGGCGACCCTCCAGATCACCGACACCGACGTCCACGCCGCCAGCGAGTTCTGGATCGACCGCACCCTGTGGGGCATTTCCTTCCCCGGCATGAAGGACAACCTCATCCGCAAGGAGGTCGTGATCAAGCTGGACGTGAAGGTGAAGCGGCAGAAGCAGTAGGGCAGGGCGAGCTCCCCCAGCGAAGTTGCGCCCCGATCCCCCTCCCTACCCCCCCTCCGAAGTTGACCCAGTCCCAATGTGACTGTTTGTCTCCCTCACATCTTGCCTTCATTCCATGATCGGAGTGTTTCTGGTGAAAACCGGACGGAGTAGGTCAACCTCGGAGGGGGGCTCGGAGGATCCCTACTGGTATCGCAGCTTGGCCTGGAGGAAGAAATAGAAGCGCTGGTTCGGGGAGGAGAGCTTTTCGACGTCGGCGCTGAGGTCGTAGAACTCGTCACTGGCGTAGTTCTTGCCATCGAGCATGTTGTAGAAGTTGGCTGTGACCTCCATGTAGGTCCGCTTCAGTTTCAGCTGGAGCCGCAGCCCGGCGTTCAGCTCGGCGGCGGGGTGGATCCGATCGTACGCGCGATCGCTCACCCGGGAGGTGCAGTACTGGCTGCCGGCGGGGCAGATCATTGCTTGATTGGGATCTTCGAACGGGCCGATGATCCGCGCCGTGAGGTTCAGATCGAGCTTCACCCGGGCCAGGTCCAGCAGCCGGAACACGGCGCCGCCCGCGAACCAGTGGTTGGGCACCGACCGGAACAAACCGCCGTCCAGCGACGCGTCGCCGTGCTGTCTGACGTAGGTGTAGGACAGCACGAGCCGGTGTCCGCCCGTGAGCACCAGGTCCGAGTGAAATTCCGTGGCGTGGATCGCGCGGGTGTCGGAGTTGGCGTAGGTCCCGCCGATCACGCGGATCACGCCGATGAGCTCGGTGTAGGAGTAGTTGAGCCGCAGGGTCCACTGCCGGATCCGGTTCCGGTTCTTGATCAGCTTGGCGTTGATCTCGGCCTTGATCGAGCGGCTCTCCTCGGGCTTCAGGTTCGGATCTCCGGCGTAGTTGCCGCCCTTGACGTTCGCGGAGGTTGCGTTGAACACGGGCGGACGGAAGCCCGTGGCGAAGTTCACCTTCAGGTAGAGGTCCTTGTAGAAGTTCCAGACCGCCGCCGCCGAGTAGAGCGGCCACGGATCGTAGGGCACGTTCCCGGCCGGGCTGTGCTGGATGCGCACGCCGCCGCTGAGGCCCAGGGTCTTGTGCGGCTTGTACTGGGCGGCGAGATACCCGGCGTACACCAGGCGGTCGGCGTCGAAGACAAAGGCCGTCTGACAGCCCGGCAGGTAGGTGGTGTTGGCCGGGTTGTTCGAATCGTAGACCGGGATGTTGTCGCCGTGGCGGTTCCAGTAGCGGCAGCCGACGATTCGCAGCAGGGAGAAGTTGATCTGCCCCGAGCCATCGATGGGCGCGACGAACTCCGACGTGGCGTCCTTGACCCACTCGTAGAAGACCTCCCCGCCGAACAGGAGCTGGAACTTCCGGTGGAGCGCGGCATTGAAGTCCAGGGTGATGCCTGAGCGATGGGCAGTGGCCGAGTTGTTGGCGGCGACGCCCGGAATCAGGTCGTTGGTGTAGGGCAGGTAGACGAAGGGGTCCATCTTCCGTTCGAATTGGGTGTAGTACGCCTTGGCGTCCAGACCGAGCCGGTTCTTGAGATACTTGCCGGCGTAGTGCAGCCAGACATAGGTGTCGTGCCAGTTCAGGCTGCTGGATTGGATGGCCGGATTCGGACTGTCGGTGCGCAGCGGCACGCCCCAGAAGCCGATGGGGCGATGGATGCCGTCCCAGAAGACCCATTTCTTTTTTCGGGCGCTCTCGATGAGGTTGGGCATCTTGTGGAAGGCGACCTGCCAGCCGAGCGTGATCCGCTGGGTCGCCTTGAGGTTCTGGTACCGGATCTTGCCGTCGAACTGCGAGTAGAAGCTCGTCGGCATCTGGCTGCTCAGCCCGCCGGGGTACCGGTAGGACGTCGGCCCCATGAGCTCCGAGGCGGAGCTGACGACCCACGGCTCCGGCACGGAGTACTGGGGCCCCTTGAACCACTCCAGGCTCCAGTGCACGAAGACGCCGAGGCGCCCCTTGAAGAAGGTCTTGCCGTACATGCCGTAGGGCCGGATCACCTGCTCGTCGCCGCGCCCGGTGCCGCCCCCGAGCCCCATCTCGAAGCCGTTGACGTCCTCGGGATCCTTGGTCATCACGTTGACGATTCCGAGGAACGAGTTGGCGCCCCAGAGCACCCCGCCCGGGCTCGTCATGGCCTCGATCCGCTTGACGTTCTCCAGGGGGACCCGTCGCATGGTGGCCGGCGCGTTGTACATGGGGTCGAACATGGAGATGCCGTCGCGGAGGTACAGCACGCCTTGCACGACCCCGAGGGCCATGAACCCCGGGACTTGATCGTACTGACTGTTGACCTCCAGGAAGCCGGGCACGAAGAGCAGGGGCTGGATGATGTGGCGGTAGCCAAAGGCCGAGAGGTCCTCGGCCGTGAGCACGTGGATGACCGCCGGGGCCTCCTCGATGGTGGTCTCCGTCTTGGTGGCGCTCTTGACGATGCTCTTGAGGAGCAGCTTGCGGTCTTCGGGGTCGTCTTCGTCTTCGTCCTCTTTCGACTCCGCGGCGCGGGCCTTGTCGCCGGGCTTGGCTCGTTTGTCGGGTTTCCGCGCGTACGCCGGCCCGCCGGCCAGCAGCAGGGCCAGGATCCACAGGACTATGGTGCGCTTGCACGTCATCGGCACTCGTCTCGTCACCGCAGGACGATGATGAACTCCACGCGACGGTTCTTCTCGCGCCCCTTCTTCGTCCGGTTCGTGGCGATGGGTCGCGACTTGCCGTACCCCGCCGTGGCCAGCTTGCCCGCCGGAGCGCCCCGCGACACGAGGTAGTTGCGGACCGTCACGGCCCGCAGTCGACTCAGTCGCAGGTTGTAGCGGGCGCTCTTCTTCCCGTCCGTATGAGCTTCGATCCGGATCAACCGGACCGCCGTGGCGCTCCGGATCAGGTTGGCGACGCGATCCAGGACCTTCTTGGACGGTGGCTTCAGGACCGCCGTCTTCCGGTAGAACTCGACGCGTTCCCCTTTCAGATCGATCTTGTCGCCCGCGATCGTTCGGGCCCGTCCGCCCTCCGGGCAGCCGTCGTCGTCCTCGACGCCGTTCATGTCCTCGGGCACGTTGGGGCACTTGTCGACGGCGTCGGGGATGCCGTCCCTGTCGTTGTCCAGATCGGGACAGCCGTCGGAGTCTTGGAAACCGTCGCGGTCCTCGGCCTCGTTGGGACACTTGTCCAGGTGGTCCGGGATCCCGTCCTGATCGTTGTCCGGATCGGGACAGCCGTCCTCGTCCTCGAAGCCGTCCTTGTCTTCCGGCTGGTCGGGACACCTGTCCAGGTGGTCCGGGATCCCGTCCCCGTCCCGGTCGCGGATGACGATCTTCTTCTTTCGTTTGATCGGGGCGAAGCTGACCGTGGCGAACGCGGTCCACAGCGGGCTCCGACCCAGCGGTTTCACGCCGTCGCGCTCGAGGTACCGACCGATCCCGGCGCCTCCGCCCAGGGCGAGGACGACATCCGGCGTCGGGTGGATCAGCAGGCCCGCCAAGACCTGTATCGGCAGGTCCTTCGGTCCCTTGGCCAGCAGCGGCACGCTTCCGTACAGCTCCACGCCCAGCGCGAGATACTTGAAGAAGCGGAACTTGGCTCCCGCCCCCCACAGGAGCTCGTCGTTCAGCTCGAGGAGCACGTTCCGGGTGCCGTCCTCCCGGTACGCCACGGGCTCCAGGATCTCGGACTTTTCGCGCAGGAGGTAGCCGATATTGGCCGCGAGGACCACGGGCCCACGCGCCAGGGAGAACGCCACCCGCGCCTCTCCCGCCCAGCCCTTCTCGCCCGCCATCACCGTCTCGTCCCCGATGGGGATCGTGAGCGTCGTCAACAGGGCCAGGTGGAACCCCTTGATCCCCAGCAGGCCCCACTTCAGCGCCAGCCGGGCGTCTCCGGCAACCACCTCGGACGGCGAGCGCCTCGTGTTGGAGATGGGGTCGTTCGCCGTGAACCCGGTCGGCTCGTCGAGGTCGAAGGCGTTCCCGAGCCAGTGCCGCACCAGGGCCACCTCCAGATTCACCTGAAGGAAGCGGAAGAGCGCGACGTAGGCCTGCAGGGTCGTGGTGAGGCTCTGCTGCACAACGGGGACGGAGCCGCCCGCGGTGGCGCTCAGCAGGTTCAGGGACATGGGCTCGGCAGAGGACTGGAGGTTCAGCTTGAACCCCCACTGCCACTGCTTGGCCAGCCGCCCCGACTCCACGGTGAACACGCCGAAGTGATCGAAGGCCGGCTTGAACAGCTGGGACTCGGCGGCGCGGTTCTTCTCATCGGCTCGTGCCGAGGGCAGGCGGATCACCGCCACCAAGGCCAGGGCCAGCAGCAGCCAACGTCGTCTCATCCTCGTTCGCGTCATTCAGCTACTAATGGTTCACAGCTAATCACCGGGATCATCCACTGGACAAACAACGCGCTGTTGATGGCCCCTCCCAGCACCTCCGCATAGAGGCAGGCCTGGTCGGAACACGGCGTTCCCTGGCTGCACTGTCCGCTCATGTTGCCCAGGCTGGCCGTGGGGTAGAAAGCCGCGCCCAGGCGACCGGTCCACTCATGGGGACCCTGATCGTCTGTCCATACCACTCCCGGAGTCGGGTCGTCGAAGACGAACGATCCGTCACTGTCGATGCCGGGGTAGAAGGTCCTGTCCTCCGGGATGAGGCCTCCCGGGTACAAGGGAGTCACTCCTTCCACATGGGTGATTCCCTCATCGGGTCGCTTCTGCATGAAGACGCCGATCCAGGTGCCGCAGCTCGACAGGGTCCGCTCGCCGCCTCCCTCGGGTTCGGGGCAGTTGATGGACTGCAGCATCGCGTCGCCGCCCACGGCGTCTGTCCACTGGAGCATCTGGTCGGTGGTCACGGCAAAGGCGACGACCTCTGTCAGGTGCTGGCTCGGCGTGGCGAGGTACGGCACGCCCACCAAGACGAAGTCGTCGTTCACCTCCCCGTTCAGGTCGTCGTGCACGAGCGCGAGGAATCCCGTGCCCGGGATGGGGATGTTCAGCACTCGGAACGTTCCGTTTCGAGGGTTGACCTCCCCGATCCCGAGCGGCACCGTATTGACCGGGTCCTGGGCGTAGAGCAGCGGGTCGTACACCTTCACCACCGCCGAGGTTGCGTCCTCCGGTGCCGTCGCGTCCAACATGATGTTCGTCATGAAGACGCCCTCGGATTCGTCCATCAGCCAGTGCACCCAGCCGTTGATGCAGATCTCTCCGGCTTGGCCGAACGGCTCATCCTCGCACGACGGCGGGGGTTCTATGTCAGTAGCGTCGGCATGGCCCTCGCAGACGAAAATGCCCGTGGGATCGCCGTTGGCGTCCAGCTCGGGCACGACCTCGGTGAATGCTCCGCAGATCTCCGGGTCGGGCACGCACGTATTGCTCACCTCGAGAGTGCCCCATCCGCAGTGCGGGCCGCCGTCCGCCACGGGGTTGAGAGGCACGCACAGGCCGTCGGCCTCGCGCGTTCCCTCCCCGCACTTCACAGGGTCGCAGCCGGAGGACAGGAGCAGCAATCCGGCCAGGGCCCCCGACAGCCCCAGGCCGATCACCGTGCTGATTGCGCTGTTTTGTTTCATTCCCATGCCGTTCCTCCGCCGTTCAAAGCGCCGGCGCGGTCGCCGGCGTCTCCGGCGCTCATATTCCAATCGGATCGTCGTCGATGTCCTCGTAGATCACCGCGTGCATCCAGATGGGCAGCTGGTACGGGCTCTCCAAAAATACCGAGGTCACCCCCCGGTACTCGGCTCGATCGATGTAGCCGAAGGATTCGTCACTCAGGGCGATCAGGAACACCTGGCTGTCCGCGCTCGGCAGCAGATCGGCGCGGTTGATGTTCTCCGCAGAGAGACGGCCGGGGTCTTTCTCGCGGAGGATCATGAACTCTGTCATACCGCTCACCTTGCCCGGTAGGAACAGGGTGATGCCGCCGACCATGGCGCCGCTGCGCGGGTCCGGTCCGTCCACCACGCCGTACTGCTCGCCTTGCAGCGGCTTGGTGAGCAGCAGGGGGTTGCCGAGGTAGAACCCCCGCGGCAGGCACCACTGACAGAATTGGTCGAGCTCGTCCTGGTTCAGGTTCGGCAGCGCGAGCTTGGTCGCCTCGTCGGTGATGGTGGGGTCGTTGAACAGGAACCAGGGCCAGTCGAAGAAGTCGTACCCCGGGTAGTGCTCCCAGCCGTAGAGGTTGCTGGCGTCCTCGGAGGGCTGGGTTTCGGCAGGCGTTACCAACGCATAGATGGACTCGAGGTACGAGTAGCGCTTCATATTGATGTACTGGTCGCAGGGATACTCGGCGTCCACGCACAGATCGTCTTCAAAGAACTGCAGGCAGGGGTTGTTCGTGTGCAGGGCGGGCTGGATCAGGAAGCTCAGGAGCCGGACGTAGCCCGAATCAGCGATGTTCGCGTGGATCTCATAGTGAGAAAAGTAGCTCGGGTCATGGGGCTTCAGTCCCGGCGTCGGCAGGACCAGGAAGTCTCGATCCAGGTCGGCGCCCATCCAGATGTTCGCCTGGATGCGCGTATCCGAGAAGGTGTCGACGCACGCCCCCTGGGTGACCAGGAGAAGGGCTGTTATGGTCCAGATTGCCCTCCGACACATTGCGCTACCTCACTGAGAATCACTCTACAATCCGTGGCCCCGATAGTGCAATTTTTCTTGCGGGATGTCTAGCGGTACCTACAGGTGCGCCGATGCGCCCGGTAGGTTATTTGTGTTCGACGGCATTTCGGGTAAAATATAAATATTAGGTTCGAACGCAACGATATTGCAGACGGAAAGCCAGGGCGATTCTCGACTACCCAGGGTGGCGTCGAGGAGCTGCGTGCGTCTGCTCCGCCGTTCGTTGCCCGAACACGCCCGGGAAGCTGTGATGCCGAACCGTAAACGACATAGCAGTGTTTTGAAATCAAAGGGCTTGTTCGCCTTGATGTGCACCTTCTGCGCCGCCTGTCTCGACGGCCGTCCGCCGGCCAACAGCTCCCATCCCACGTCCGGTGCGACGTCCTCACTCTCCGCCTCGAGCGCTCCGCGCATTGGCGAGGGATCACGACCGAGCACCGGTTGGAAGATGTGCCTGGATCCGAATCCAAGACCGGTTCCGAGCGGGCCGAACCCGCGCGCCGTGCGGTTCAGCTTCGCCGTTGTTTCCGACACCCACAACGACTACCGCTGCAAGGTGGCCCAAGGCCGGTGGGTCACCTCGGCGCTGCGCACCCTGGCCAAGCTGCGCCCGGACTTCGTGGTCGGTCTCGGGGATCTCATCTCCGGAGGCGGTGACTGCGGCGGCATGGGTCACGGCCTGTGGGACCAAGCCCCTGCGCAGCTCCTCGAGCTCGAGCGCGTGCTGCTCAAGCGGCTCCCCGTGCCCTTCGTGCCGGTCTCCGGGAACCATGACTTGTCGCCGGCGCACACCGGTGACCGAACCAGGCCCCGGCGCGTCTGGTCGGAGTTCTGGGAGAGCCGGGCGCACTTTCTGCTGCCGTCGATCCGGCCGTTCGACATGTCCCGCAGCTTTCGGTTCACCTACCGGGGCGTCAGCTTCGCGGCGGTCAGCGCCTACGGCACCACCGGCCTCCACGCGCTCGAGCTGGAGTGGCTCCGCCGGAACCTCAAGCCCGGTGACGTGGTGCTCCGCCACACCAATCCCTGGGGGATCTCCTGCCTGGTCCCAGGCGTTTGCGGCTCTGCCATCGGTCATCAGTGGCATCCCACCCCCGGGCTGCTGCCGCGCCTCTTGAAGAAGCGACGCATCAAGGCCCTCTTCTCCGGCCATACCCACGCCTTCTACGAGGGCGTGTGTGACTCCATTCGGTTCGTGAACACCGGCGCCCTCGGCGAACGGTCCATGGAATACGTCCGCGGTTGGGATGATTCCCCCTATCGCAAGCGCAAGGCCTTTACCTGGGTCGACGTGCTCCACTCCGGAGAGCTCGTCGTGACGTTCTACATCTGGGAGCCCTCCCGGCAGCGCTTCCAGAGGTTCGATCCCTCGCACTTCCCCGCGACCGTCCACACCCACCCGGTGTTCCGGCTCGGCCAGTTCGAAGGCCTCACAGCCACCTGCGTCACGCGCCGCGGACCCACGACCTAGCCCTTGTACTGCAGGTTCTCGAACAGGCCGGCGGCGCCCATGCCGCCGCCGATGCACATGGAGACGATGCCCCACTTCAGGTTCTTGTCCCGCAGGTGGTACAGGAGCTGGGTCGTGAGCTTGGCGCCGGTGCAGCCGAGCGGGTGGCCCAGGGCGATGGCTCCGCCGTTGGGGTTGACGCGGTCGTCCTTGTCGATGCCGAGCTCACGGCAGCAGGCGATGGCCTGGGCCGCGAAGGCCTCGTTGATCTCGAACGCCCCGATGTCGTCGAGGGTGATGCCCAGAGGCTTGCCGACCTTCTCCATGAGGGCCGGGATGGCGTAGGCGGGGCCCATTCCCATGTACTCGGGCTCGAGGCCAACGACCTTGAAGCCGTGTAGCTTGGCCAGAGGGGTGCATCCGAGCGCCTTGGCCTTCTCGGGCGTCATGAGGAGCACGGCGGCCGCGCCGTCGGACATCTGCGAGGAGTTGGCCGCGGTCACGGTGCCGGCGCCAGCCTTGCCGGCCGCCGGATTGGCGAAGGCGGCGCGGAGCTTGGACAGGACTTCGGGGGTCGAGTCTCCGCGGGGGCCTTCGTCCACCTCGTAGGTGAACTCTCCCTTGCCCCCGTTGCCGTCGTACTTGAACGTCGACAGCGGGACGATCTGCTCCTTGAAGGTGCCCTCGGCGTTCGCCTTGGCGGCCTTCAAGTTCGAGGCGACGCCAAAGGCATCCTGGTCCTCACGGCTGATTCCGTACTTGATGGCGACGTTCTCGGCGGTCTGCCCCATGCTGGAGTAGGCCCCCGGGCGCTCCTCGGCCAGCTTGATGTTCGGCACGATTTTGTTGCCGCCCATGGGGATCATGGTCATGGTCTCGGTGCCGCCGGCGATGCCGACGTCGATCATGCCGGCCATGATGTCCGTGGCCACGTTCCAGATGGCCTGCAGTCCGGAGGAGCAGAACCGGTTGATGGTCATGGCCGGCACCTCGTCCGGGAACCCCGCCAGGTGCACCGCGAGGCGGGTGACGTTCATGCCCTGCTCGGCCTCGGGCATGGCGCAACCGAGCACCACGTCCTCGACCTCCTTGGGATCGATCCCCGCCCGTTTGACGACGTCCGCCAGCACGACGGCCGCCATGTCGTCGGGACGGGTGTGGATCAGGGAGCCGCGGTTGGCTTTCCCGACCGCTGTCCGACAGGCCGCTACGATCACTGCTTCACGCATGTTGAGTTCCTCCGTTTTCCTAGTTCCGCAGGGGCTTGCCGGTGTTCAGCATGTGCTGGATCCGGTCCATGGTCCGTTGCTCGCCGAGCAGGCTCAGGAACGCCTCGCGCTCGAGGTCGAGATAGTGCCACTCGGAGAGCTCGGTGCCCTCGGCCACGTTGCCGCCCGCCAGCACGTGGGACAGCTTGCCGCCCACCACGCGGTCGTAGTCGGTGGCCCATCCGGCCTGGTACATCTGGTCGATGCCCACCAGGAACGCCGCCTTGGCGCTCTCGCCGGCCGCCAGGATGTTGGTCTTCTCCCGGCCGGGATCGAAGCCCTCCTTGGCCATGCCGAGCACGAGCTGCTTGGCGTCGTGGATGTGGTAGTCGCGGTTGTACGTGATCCGGTCGCTGTCCCGCAAAAAGCCCATGTCCTGGGCTTCCTTGGCGCCGAGGGCCACCTTGGCGGTGCCGGCCAGCTCGAAGGCCTTCATGGCGAAGGGCAGGATCGCCGGCTTGGCGCCGGCGCGGATGCCCTCGGTCATCCGCAGCGCCAGCTCCTTGCAACCGCCGCTGCCGGGGATGAGCCCCACGCCGACCTCCACGAGGCCGATGTAGGACTCCACGAAGGCCTGCACGCGCTGGGCGTGCATGACCACCTCGCAGCCGCCGCCGAGCGCCATGCCCGCGGGCGCCGCCACCACCGGCTTGTGGAAATACTTCAGCTTCATGAAGGTTTCCTGCCAGTGCTTCTCCGTGGCCTCGAGCTTGTCCCAGGCCTTGGCCTGGGCGCCGAGCATCACGACGAAGATATTGGCGCCGACGCAGAAGTTGGCCGCTTGGTTGGCGATGATCAGCCCCTCGAACTCCTCGTCCACGATCTCCATGGCGGTGTTCATCATCTCGATGATCTCGTCGTCGAGGGCGTTCATCTTGGTGTGGAACTCGAGCATGGCCACGCCGTCGCCCACGTCCCACAGGGTGGCGTTGGAGTTGCCCTCCACCTCGAGGTCCTCGTCGGCCTTCGAAATGATGAAGATCCGCTTGTCCTCGCCGATGGGAAGGTACTTGTGGCTCACCAGGTCGTACTGGAACCGGCCGTCGTCGTTCTCCTTGTAGAAGGTCTCGTTGCCCTTCTTGAGCATCTCCTTGACGTTGGCCGGGACCTTGAATCCGTCCTTGTCCATGCGCTCCACGCTGGCGCGCAGGCCGATGGCGTCCCAGGCCTCGAAGGGGCCCATCTTGAAGTTGAAGCCCCACATCATGCCGCGGTCCACCTCGAGGATCGTGTCCGAGATCTCGGGGATCAGACCCGCGGTGTAGCACAGGGAGCTGGCCATGAGCGGCCACGCGAGCTTGCCGCCGCGGTCTGAGTGCTCACACATGTGCTTGATGCGCGGCCCGGCGCCGTCCAGCCCGCGGGTTTCGCTGGTGGAGTCGAAGGTCGGACTCTCCACGGGCACGTACTCCATGGTCTTCCAGTCGAGCACCAGCCGGTTCTTGCCGTCCCGCTTGTAGAAGCCGCCCTGGGTCTTCATGCCGAGCCACTTCTTCTCCACCGCCTCGTCGAAGAACTTCGGCGGCTTGAATACCTCCCGCTCCGGGTCGTCGGGGCAGGTGTCGTAGCAGGTCATGGCGACGTGGTGCAGCGTGTCCAAGCCCACCAGGTCGGCGGTCTTGAACGCGGCGGTTTTGGGGCGGCCCATGGGCGGCCCGACGATGGCGTCCACCTCATCGACGCGATAGTCGAGGTCCTGCATGAGCTTGATGGTCATCATGATGCCGTGCACGCCGATGCGGTTGGCGATGAAGTTCGGCGTGTCCTTGGCCCAGATGACACCTTTGCCGAGATCCTCGGCGCAGAACCGACCCATGAAGTCGAGCACCGCTTTGTCGGTGTCGGGGTGCGGGATGAGCTCGAGCAGCTTCATGTGCCGGACCGGGTTGAAGAAGTGCGTGCCCATCCAGTGCTTCTTGAACTCGGCGTCCAGGTCCGCGACCATCTCCTTCACGCTCAGGCCCGAGGTGTTGGTCGTGACGATGGACCCCTTCTTCCGGTGCTTGGCCACCTTGCCGAGGATGGTCTTCTTGATGTCCATACGTTCGACAACGACCTCGATGATCCAGTCGCAGTCGCCGATCTTCTCCATGTCGTCGTCGAAGTTGCCGAGGGTGATTAGCCTGGCGTCCTTGGCCGAGTAGAAGACCGGTGTCGGTTTCTTTACCTTCAGCGCGGTGGCGAGGGACTGCTCGGCCAGCTTGTTCCGGACCTGCGGGTCAGAGTCCTTGCGCGCTTTCTCCTCGTCCGACAGCATGCTGTCGAAGGGCACGATGTCGAGCATCAGGACCTTGATGCCGCATCCGGCCAGGTGCGCCGCAATGGCGCTCCCCATCACGCCCGACCCCAGGACGGCGGCCTTTTTGATTTCAAAGCTCATGTTGGGTTTCCTCCGGTGAATCTCTGGCTCAGGTGTCGTATCTCAGCCGCACCGCCGACCTCGAGGGCCGGCGCGGCCCCGGGTTCATTTCAGGTATGTGTTCACGGGGGGGGGCTATTTGCAGCACCTCCCGATCGCAGCGAGGTTCCCCCGGACGGGGCGGAGGGGGAGAGCTGAGCCGCGACGCGGCGGATCGATCTCCGGCAGGTGCCAGACTTCGCACCGCGCCGAAACCAGCCCGACAGATCCGCCGCTCCGAGGCGGAAGACTCCCCTCCCGTCCCCTCAAGGGGAAGCCCGCGCGGCGCGGAGGGCGCTGTGCCGCCTGCCACGTGAACGGTTACCATTTCTGCTCCTCGGGCGTGCCGTTGATCGACTCCGGGTCCGTGGAGAGGCTGGCCAGGAAGAGCTCCTGGATTGTCATCAGGCGCGTCTTGTCCAACTCCTTGTCGAAGCCGAGGAGGCCGACGAGGTTGAGGGTAAACCCGACGCTGAGCCAGCTCCAAGCGGCGGCCTCGCTGTCGATGTACCGATGAATCTTCCGCTCTTCCACGCATCGATCGATGAGCTTCCGCAGCAGCTGCACATACGCGTCGAACTCGGCGTGCAGCGCACTGCGGATGTCCTCGTCGTCCGCCTCGGCCAAGGACTGGAACAGCACTTTGAGATCGCCTCGGCGGGTCATCGCCCGCTCGTAGTAGTCCAAGGAGATCTGACGCAGCGCCTCCAGGGGACCGGGCGAGTTTTCGATGATCGTCTCCCAGATGCTCAGCACCCTTCGACCCACGTCCTCGATGATCGAGATAAAGAGCGCTTTCTTCGTGGGGAAGTACCGGTACACGGCCGGCTCGGTGATGCCCGCCTCGGCGGCGATTTCTGCAATGCTGGTCGTGCGGTAGTTCGAGCGCGCCATCGCCCGTATGGCCGACCGGAGGATCTGGGGTTTACGTTCTGCTGCGGAAAGGCGTTTTCTTTTGGTCGTCATTCGCTGATTCGAATCACTACTCGGTGGAGCAGTTTAGTTAGTGAGGAACAATTAACAAAGGATATGGAGGCGACGCGATGTGTCAAGCAAAAAAAGTGCCCCAAAGTGCTGGATCGAGGACTGAGGTGAAATACCGGATTTTAGGGGAGCTTGGGGCTGACGAGACGGCCGTGGGAAGGATGACGATCCACTGCTGGACGATATATATTTGGAACTATTGCTATTTCTTTTGAATTCGCGAAGCACAGAGCCGGATCTTGTCGCAGTCTTTCAGAATGAGGCATTTCTTGATGTGGGACTTGTCGGCCTTCTTGCACTGGGAGACGAACGCCTTCCGCGACTCGGCCGAGCGGTACAGCTTCCCATCCGCCTCGGTCGTGGCGCATTTATCTAGTTTTTTCCAAATGTTTCCACAAGGATTGCCGCAAGCGGACAAAGTAACGGCCACGCACAATGCAAGGGGTAGCAGCGGGAGGGTCTTCATGGGCGAGCCTCTACTTCTTCTTCTTCTTCAGGATGACGAGTATGGTCCGGCTCCGCTCCGGCACGACCGCGAGCTCCTCGGCCCGGTAGCCGCGGGCCACGAAGCGAACCATCACCGGTTTTTGGGATTCGGGCGCCAGGAACGAGTGCCCCAAGGCAGCTTTTCCGTTGATGAGCATCCGGGCGTTCTGGGGGCGGACCCGGAAGATGATCTGGACTTCCCGCGCGGGAGCGCTGACGACCGGCCCTGACACCTCGGTCTCCGGCGGCTCCTCCTTCGCCTTGGATCGGTTCGAGCGGAAGTAGAGCAGTCCGGTGGCGACTCCGCCGACCAGCAGCGCCACCACCAGGAGGAGCGGGACGCGGCGGACGAATCGGCCGCCCCTGGTTTCTCGGGGGAAGCTCGGCGCGCCGGGACGACGAACAGGTTTCGCGGTGGGCTCGAGCTCGAGGGTTTCAAGCCGCTTCGGCCTGCGCGGCTCGGCGTAGCGGGGGGGCTCACGAGGGGGCACGGAGGGTTGGGGCGGCGGGGCCAAGGTGTCGAGCTCCACCTGGCTCTGGGTGGACGGGAAGCGCCACGGTGGGTCGTCCGGCTCGTCCTTGGGCAGTGTACGCGCGGGGGGTGGTGACTGGGCGCCGTCCACGCCGTCGAGCATGGCCAGCATCTCTCCTGCCGTCTTGCTGTCCGGGTTGGAGATCGCTGCGAAGTGCCCATGCTCAGGGTCGCGGCCGAGCTCCAGGATCCGAACCGAATTCTTCGGACCCGTCGGTCGCAGCCTGCGCGCCTGCTCCTCGAACGGGCGGACGCGGGTGGTCTGCGTCGCGAGCCCCCCACGGATCATCCGGAGGATCACCCGCTGGTGCAGATCGACGTCCTGAGCTTCGTACAGTTGATCCAGCGGCCCCTCGGCGACGTGCTGGATGATGCGGTACCGTCCCCCGACGACCTCGCCGGGGGACAGGAGCGTTTCGGCGATATGCTCGTTGCTCATGGCGCGACTTGTGCGTTGCTGAGGTCGACTGCCCGCACGTTACTTGCTTGGGCAATGGCTGTAAAGCGGCCGTCGTGGCGGCCCGCGGCCGGACAGACATTTTCGTCGCTGCGCGTCGCGGTCGGTGGCATAGTCAGCGTCGTCATGGAGCTCCGACCGTTTGGCCCGTATCACAGTCGTCCCACGCGCCCCACGCCGCTGGGCGCGACGCTCGTCCCCGGCGGCGTGCGGTTCGCGATCTTCTCTCGCCATGCCACCAGGGTCTGGTTGGAGCTTTTCGACAGCGATCGGGACGCCGAGCCCACGGCGCGAATTATGCTCGATTCGGAGCGACATCGCAGGGGAGATATCTGGAGCGTCGTCGTGGAGGGAATCGGCGCGGGGCAGCTGTACGCCTACCGCGTCGAGGGGCCGTACGATCCGTCCGCGGGTCACCGCTTCAACGCGCACAAGCTGCTGCTCGATCCGTACACCCGTGCGGTGACAGGCACCTTCGACTGGGACCTCTCCGACGCCCGCGGCTTCGAGCCCAGCTCCCCGAACGGTGATCTGACGGCCAGCACCGTGGACAGCGGCGGCGGCTGTCCCAAGTGCATCGTCCTGGAGGACGACTTCGACTGGGAGGGCGATCGGCCGCCCCGAGTGAGAATGCACGACACGGTGATCTACGAGCTCCACGTGCGCGGGTTCACCCTGGACCCCTCCTCCGAAGTGGCGCATCCGGGGACGTTCCGAGGGCTTGCGGAGAAGATCCCGTACCTCCAGCAGCTGGGGATTACGGCGGTAGAGCTGCTTCCCATCCAGGAGTTCGACGAGCGCGAGAACCCGCGGCCGAATCCGGAGACGGGGGAGCTCCTCGGCAACTACTGGGGTTACAGTACGGTGTGCTTCTTCGCGCCGGAGTCTCGGTACTCTGGCGCCGGCCAGCGGGGCGAGCAAGTCCGCGAGTTCAAGGAGCTGGTCAAAGCGCTGCACCGCGGCGGCATCGAGGTGATCCTCGACGTGGTGTTCAATCACACGTCCGAGGGGGACGAAACCGGCCCCACGCTGTGCTTTCGCGGGCTGGACAACTCCATCTACTACATGCTCGAGGAGGACCGGCGCCGGTATCGGAACTACACCGGCTGCGGCAACACGCTGAACTGCAACCATCCGTTGGTGCGCGACTTCATTCTGGACTGTCTCCGGTACTGGGTGTTGGAGATGCACGTGGACGGCTTCCGCTTCGATTTGGCGTCTGTTCTCGGTCGTTCTCAGGACGGTCGGATCATGGCGAACCCTCCGCTCGTGGAGCGTATCGCCGAGGATCCGGTGTTGCGCGACTGCAAGATCATCGCCGAGGCCTGGGACGCCGCCGGCGCCTACCAGGTGGGGAGCTTCCCGGGGGAACGGTGGGCGGAGTGGAACGGCCGCTACCGGGACGACATTCGACAGTTCTGGCGTGGGGATCCGGGCATGGTCTCCTCGCTGGCCACCCGGCTGGCGGGGAGCGCGGATTTGTACCAGGGAAGCGGCCGAACACCGCTGCACAGCATCAACTTCGTCACCTGCCACGACGGCTTCACATTGGCAGACCTCGTGACCTATTCGCGCAAACGCAACTGGGCGAACGGCGAGCAGAATCGCGACGGCACCGAGGAGAACCTGTCGTGGAACTGCGGCGTGGAAGGTCCGACCGCCGACGCCGGGATCCTTCGGCTGCGGGATCGACAGCTCCGAAACTTCCTGGCGACCCTCCTGCTGTCCCAGGGGGTGCCCATGCTCCTGGCCGGAGACGAGCGAAGGCGCACCCAGCGCGGCAACAACAACGCCTACTGCCAGGACAACGAAGTGTCCTGGCTGAGCTGGGGACCAGACAGTGATCACCCCTGGCTCCTGCGATTCGTCTCCGGGCTCATCGCGCTGCGGAAGCGTTTTCCGGAGCTTCGCCGGTCCACGTTCTTTACCGGAGACATCACCTCCCAGGGCCGGCCCGACATCTCCTGGCACGGGCCCCGCCTGGGCGCGGTGGACTGGTCCGAGCAGAGCCGCAGCCTGGCGTGCTGGCTCAACGCAACGCCGGATCTGTATCTGATCTTCAACGCCTCGGAGTCCGCGATGGAATTCGAGCTCCCCGCGCTGTCGGGCGGCGCGTGGCGCAGGCTCGTGGACACTGCGGACGAGTCCGGGGAAGTCGCCCTGGAGCGCGGGGACGCACAAGCCGCGGAGCTGTTTACCAGCTACGCGGCCTGTGCGCGCTCACTCGTCGTGTTGTGTCGAATGTAGCCCTAACGTCTCTGTACGTGCAGCGTGAGATCCGTGGAGCTGCGGCCCCAGACGCTGGAGGTAAAGGTCTTGCGGGCCTCGGATACCAGGCCGGCCCATTCCCGATCCGCGGACGGACCGCTTCGGACGCGAGTCAACCCCATGCGCCACCGGGTGTCAGCGCCGCGGATCCACGCCACCTTCATCTCGTGGCGGGTGTGGGAATGCCAGGGGAGGGCGAGATGGATCGCCCGACCGAGCTCCAGCATCTTCTGTCCGAGCACCACCAGCGCGCCGCCCTTGCTGATGTCCACCAACATGGCCGGGCGCGCGTCGGTGGTCTCCGGGGTTCCCAGGCTGCAGCGCCAGGGTGACAGCAGTGGGGTTCGGGGCGAGCGTCTACGCGGATAGGGCTGGGCGTCGCCGGCAACAACGCGCTCCAGGAAGGCGATCTGCTCCTCGTAACCCTGCTTGAAGCCGATGCCGGCGCCGGGTGTCAGGCGCTGAATTGCCTGGCCCGATTTGTGCCGCAACCAGTAGACGACTCCCATCAGATGCAGCTCAGCGGAGTGACTGCGCACGACGCACCACACGCAGACGTCTTCACCAACCTTGAGCTCTGTCGAGCGAGGTATGAAAATGCCGGAATTGTTCATGTCCGGCAGCAACCGCTCAGCGAGCTCCGCTGGGTCACCGATGATTGTTTTCAGCACCTTCATGATCGGACGATCTCAGCATAGCACAGCGATCTCGTAACCCGCAACACAGAACTTGCCACAGAACTCACCAAAAATCTCGCTTTTTTTGTACTATT
Source organism: bacterium (assembly GCA_043825095.1). Classification (GTDB taxonomy): domain Bacteria; phylum Myxococcota_A; class Polyangia; order HGW-17; family JAJRWW01; genus JBDRSE01. The sequence continues at coordinate 17,785 of JBDRSE010000117.1, read as the reverse complement.
TTAACCACAACGGAAAAAACTCTATCCGGGAATTCCACATTCTCAGCGGAACAATCGTTCTTTATCCGGGCGCGTCCGCAACTGCCCGGTTGCCAGGAGTGGCGAGCATCGGTTACCGCAACTCTCGCAGGGGAAGAGAATTGTACTTGAAGAATCCCAAAGAAACAGTACGTTTTTCTGGATGATCTACCTGAGAGCAGGCCGGATTGGGTTCCTACTGTTCGTGATTGTCGCTGCGAGCGGCTGCCGAGGAAAATCGCGCAGGGGCGCAAGTGATCAACAGCCGAAGGATGGCATGAGCGGAGCTGCCGGCCTCAAGGCAGCGGATCCGAAGGGCGCTTCCAGCGCCGGTGGCAGGATTCAGGTCGGGTTCGCAGGATTTGGGCAGACCCAGGACGCCAAGCAGCGGACCGTGCGCTACACGCTGCAGAACACCTCGCGCAAGGCGATCGTGTCGGTTCGGCTCGTCCTGCGATACCGTTCGGCCGCCGGTGCCTCCCTCGGCAGCTTTCCCCTCAACGTGGTGCGGCGCATCGCGCCGGGCGAAACCGTGTCGGAGACGACTGACCTGATCGGACACTCCGGCCCTCCCGAAGAAGTTCGGAAGGTCGACGTCATCGTCGATAGCCTCTCCTACGGCGACGGCACCGGTTGGCGCGCCGTGCGGTGACGTCCTGCGGGATCCCCCCCTTTGGCGTCGACCTGGGGTGCTGAATCGAACTATACTGACCGTCTTTGACATTGGGTTTTGTGAGCGATGAAAATGAAGAGCCCTGAGAGGAGTCCGGGATCCGCGCGCGGGGCGGCTGCTTTGTGCGCAGCGGTGCTCCTCGGGGCGCTGGTTACGGCGTTGGGGCGCGGCCGGACGGAGCCGCGTGTCGAGGAGCCCAGGCCGTCGTCCACTGCGCGCTTTGTCGTGCAGCTGGAGCGGCCGCCGCTGGTTCGGTATGGCGGGGAGCTGCCGTGGATTCCACGGCTGACGCGGGACGTACGCGGCAAGCTCGAGCTGGACAGCTGGCAGGCGAGAGCGTACTTGTCAGTGCTCGATCGTGAGCAACAGGCCTTCCGCGCCGCCCTGGCGCGCGTGCTTCCCCGTGCCGCGGTGCAGTGGTCGTACCGCGTGCTCTTCAACGGCGTCACCGTCCGGGCGCCCAGGGCCGCGGCCGCCACCCTGGCTCGACTTCCGGGCGTTCGACGGGTTCGCTCGACGGACCGCCGGCTGTACACGCCGGTCATGGATGTCTCCCTGCCGTTGATCGGCGCGCCGCAGTTCTGGGACGGCCACGGCGGTATCGGCATCGCGGGCTCCGGGGTCAAGGTGGCGGTGATCGACACCGGCATCGATATCAACAATCCGTTCTTCGATCCGGGCAGCCAGTCCTACCCGGCGGGCTTCCCCAAGGGCGCGACCGCGTACACCACGCCCAAGGTCATCGCCGCCCGCGCGTATTTTCGTCCGGACGATCCGGTCAACACCGTTCGCGACGAACCCAACCCCATGGACCATCTGGGCCACGGCTCCCACGTGGCCGGGACCATCGCGGGCGTGGCGGGCACCGTGTTCGATCTCGGCGGGTATCTGGCGCCGGTCAGCGGCGTGGCCCCCCGAGCCCAGCTGATGAACTACAAGGTCTTCTACCGCGCGGAGAGCGGCACCGAGGGGGCGCACGAGCCGGAGCTGATGGCGGCCTTCGAGGACGCCGTCCTGGACGGCGCGGACATACTGTCCAACTCTTGGGGCGGGCCCGACATCTTCGGGGACGCGGATCCGGCCTTCGAGAGCTACGCCAATGCCATCGAGGCGGGTTGCGTCGTGGTGTTCGCCGCCGGAAACGACGGCCCGGGAGAAACCAGCATGGGCTCCCCCGGATCCTACGGGCCCTTCATCACGGTCGGCTCGGTCAATACGGGTCGCGACTTCATCCGCTATTTCGAGGTGACGGCGCCGACGCCGGTGGATCCTGAGCTCACGGGGATCCTGATGTCGGTGGGCCGCCTCAGCGCGAGCTTCTCCTCCGACGTGGGTCCGGCCCCCCTGCGTTCCTCCCACCTGGTGGACGGGGGCGCCAACCTCGACGGGTGTCTGCCGTTTTCCCCGGGGGTCTTCGACGGCGCCATCGCGCTGGTGTATCGCGGAGATTGCTCCTTCACCGAGAAGATCAACAGCGCCGTCGACGCGAGCGCCCTGGCGGTCATCGTGCACAATGACGACCCCGCCGAGGCGCCGTTTCGAATGAACGGGGACGACGTGCTCGTGCCGGCCGTCATGGTGTCCTATGACGACGGCAACCTGCTCCGGGACTGGATCGAGCTGCACGGCGACGCCGAAGGCGTGATCCGCACCGGGTACATCCCACGGCACAATCCAGAGGTGGTGGACGAGGTGGTCCACTCCAGCTCCCGGGGGCCCACCGCCGGCGCGGTGCTGAAGCCGGACATTGCAGCCCCCGGACAGCTGATCCTCTCGGCGGACGCGCACCGGGTCGACTCGTCGTCGACCCAGATCTGGGGGTGGAAGAGCGGCACGTCCATGGCGACTCCGCACGTGTCCGGCGCGGCGGCCCTGCTCAAGCAGACCCACCCCTCCTGGACCCATCGCGAGATCAAGTCGGCGCTCGTGGGTCGGGCGACGCGCGCGGGCATCACGTCCTGGATCGAAGGTTCGCAGGCGCGCCCCTGGGAGGTCGGGGGCGGGCGGCTGGCCGTGGATCGCCTGCTGGATATCCGGCTCCTCGCGGAGCCCGCGGTGCTCAGCCTCGGGGAGGGCGAGCCGGGGGACGAGATCCGGGGTTCGGTGCGACTGGAGCGCGTGGCCGACGAGCTCGACTCCGCCACCGTGATGTGGGACATGCTCACGCCGCTGTCCGGCATGTCCGTTGCGCCGCTGCACGGCGAGCAGGTCAGCGTGAGCAGCGGCTCGGCCACGGTGCTCGTGGCGCTGTCGATTCCCGACGACGCGGACGCCGGGGAGTATACCGGCTGGATCGATTTCGAGGATGACGGCGGGAGCGTCACGACGGTGCCCTATCACTTCCGCGTGCTGCCCCCGCGCGGCGAGCGCGATCTGCTCATCGTGGATCTCTCCTTCGCCACGGAAAACGAGCGACCGGACTACGTCCCGCTGTACGAGAGCGTCGCCGCGTCCCTCGGCATGACCTATGATCTTGCGACGGTCACGACCTACTACGCCGCGCCCACGGTGCCGGAGATGCTCCGCTATCGGGCCGTGCTCGTGGTGACCGGCGACGACGAGTGGAATCACTTCTCCACCGTGGGTCGATGGACCCTGGACCGGATTTCCTCGTACCTGCTGCGCGGTGGGCGGGTGATCATCGCCGGCCAGGGGCCTTTCCGGAGGACAGGCCACGTGAGGACGTTGGCCTTGACCGGCTGTGGCTCGCTGGAGTCCCGCCCCCTGTATGATGAAGCCACGGAAGGGCTGCTCCAGCAAGGGGAGTATCGGGTCGCTGCCATCGACCACCCGCAGCTCGTCACGGGGGACATCGACCTGGCGCCGGGGCACGGCGTCGGACAGCTCGTTCAGCTCGGCGAGCTCTTTTTCGCGGTCGGCTACGATCTCGAGTACGAGCTCTGGTCCCACCCGGTGCTGCAGCTGTCCCAGGGCAATTTCCAGGGCTACGGCTACGTAGGAATGGTGTACGACCCCTTCCCGTGGTACGGCACGGACCAGCTCGCCGAGGCGCACCAGCACCGGGCGGTGGTGCTCGGGTTCGGACTGGAGCTGATCAACGAGCCCCCGGACGCCACGAGCATGGCTCCCGGCAGCCGCTTGGAGCTGATGTGGCGTGCGTTCAACTGGGTCGCCGATCGCGCCGAGCTCTCTGTGCGCGTGATGCGTCAGGACCTGGAGACCACGCTGGACGCAAGCGCCGTGGCGTCGACGTCGGTGACGGACTTCGAATATGATTTCGGCGACGGGTCGGCGCTCGTGGAGTCTTCGGAGCCCACGGCGACCCACTCCTACGAGCGGTACGGCACCTACGAGGTGACGGTGATCGCCCGAAGCGCCACGGGCGCGGCGGCGGTCTGGCGGCGGCGGCTGGAGGTGCAGCCCGGCGCGGAAGGCATCGACGCCGGAGTGCTCGACGCCGGCCCGGCGGGAGACGCTGACGCGACAATCATCGAGGAGCCGCGCAAAGGCTGCTCGGGCTGCGACGCCGCCGGGGGAGGCTCCGAGCTGCCCGTGTTGATTCTGGTCCTCGCGGTGCTGCCGTGGCTTCGGAGGAGGCGCTGATGCGGCGCGGCGACTGCCTGGCATTGGTGGGAGCGCTCCTGATCCTCGGCGGGACGCCGGTGACGGGCTGCAAGTCCCCGGAGGCCCAGAAGGTGCGGGAGGCCTACGAAGAGGTCGTGGACTACAGCCTCGAGTACAAGCGGAAGCACACGGTTTGGCAGCGGAAGAAGCTGCCCGGCTACGTCTGGGCAGTGCGGGAGAATCGCGACAATCCAAAGCGGCCGACCCTCGACGTGGATATCGCCATTCCGAACGATCTCTCCAACGCCGAGCTTCGAAAGATGCTCAAGGAAGCCGCCCGCACGGCCAAAGCGGCGACCGCCCTCGGCGTGGTTCGGGTGCAGGCGTGGCCCCAAGGCCTGATCGCCTTCGGCGGCATCTACGGGACGGCGCACCTGGCCCAGGATGGCCGTGGCTGGGACGGGCAGGGGAATACGTTTCGGGGGGTGCAGGTGATCTCCGGGCATGGCAAAGGCCTGAGGCGCCCGTCGATGCTGGACGTCGAGATCCTGCTCGCGTTGGAGAGCCGGCGACGGATCCTGCTCACCGATCCCAAGAACGAGAATCGCAAGGCCTACTGGCTGCGTCGGTCGACCGCGCTGGAAGAGGCCCTGGTGGCGGAGGTTGCGCCTCAGCTCGGGTTCACGAGGGCCTCGGTCTGGAGCGTCGTCCGCAACGCCAGGAAGTACTGGTGGAAACCAGGCTGGCAACCCTCGCCCGTGGGTGCTAGTCAATAGGGTACTGCCTGGTTTCTGTCCTCACCGAGCTCAAGAACGGCGACCGTCGACGTTCTATGTAGCCCAAGGAGGTGCGCCCTGAGTGACGCTACTCGTAAAATATCAATGATTGCGCCTTCGAGGACTCGGTGCGCCGAGGATCCACTGGTTGAGGCGTGCCGCCAGGGCGACCGCGCGGCCATGGGGAGGCTGTATCAGCAGCATATCGGTCGGGTTTACTCCGTGGTCTGTCGAATGGTCGGCTACCAGGACGCAGAAGAGGTGGTGCAGGAGGCGTTTATTAAGATATTCAAGGGGATCAGCAGGTTCCGTGGTGACTCCAGCGCGAGCACCTGGATCTATCGTCTCGCCGTGAACTCCAGCCTGACCTTTCTTTCCCGTCGCAAGCGCCATTCGGACCGGATGAGGGCTGCGGGGCAGCTCCAGGACGTCGCGGATACCCCTCCGGTCAGCGGGGGGGCGTTGGATCGGATCCACCTCGAGCGAGCGATTGCGCAGCTCCCGTCGGGCTATCGAGCGGTGCTCGTGCTGCACGACGTGGAAGGGCTCTCCCACGAAGAGATCGCAAGCATCATGGGATGGCACCGGGGCACGTCGAAGTCGCAGCTCCACAAGGCCCGAGCCCGGATGCGCCGGCTGCTCGTCGGGGAGGGGGAGAAACGGTGAGCGGCGCACGGGAGCGCAGACCCTGTCCGGAGCGAGAGGAGCAGCTCAGCATGTTCCTGGAGGGCGAGCTGGCACCGGACGAGCGGCAGGGCGTGGAGCTTCACGTCGCGTCCTGTGAGGGCTGTCGCCGGGCGCTTCAGGAGCTACGGGACCTCACCCGCGCCCTGAGCGCGTTGGGGCCGGTCGAGCCCCCCGTGGAGCTCTTCGACGCGGTGGAGAGCGCTGCGGGGCGCCGTTATCGGCGGAGTGTGATCGGTGCCACCGCGGCCGTGGCGGCCGTGGGCCTGGTCGCGCTGGCGCTGGCGGTCGGTTTCAGCCGGGAGCCGCCGCCGACCTTGGCACCGGAGGTCGGGGTGCCGGTGTCGCTCCGGGACCGCGCGGAGGTGGAGCTCCGCAAGGCCGAAACCCACTACCGGAACGCCATCGGGATGCTCCGGCGGTTGGCCGACGCCGAGAAGACGCTGTGGCCGGCCGAGCGCCGTCGGGCCTATGAGGCCGACATCCGGATGCTCGATCGGACCATCGAAGATGCGGGCAAACTCGCCCGCCGGGTTCCGACCGACGCGGCGCTCCAGAACATGCTCTTCGCCTCCTATCGCTCGCAGATCGACTACCTGCGGGACGTCTTGACACCGAGGGGCGATGACTCGATCTAACGCACCGGGTGTCGTCGGCCTCGTCGTCGCGTCGGTACTCGTGCTCGGCGGGTCGGGTGCCGCTGCCAAGACGGTGCGGATCACCAAGACCGCGGACGTCGTGACCAAGAGCTTCCAGGTGAAGAAGGTCACCATCGACCACCCCCTCGGAAAGCTGACCATTCGGGGCTGGGATCAACGGAGCGTGCGGATCACGGCGGTGAAGATCGCGTCTTCGGTTGAGACGGCGGCCCGCCTCCGGGTCCACGCCGAGCTCAAGGATGGACGGATCGACATCAAAACACGCGTCTTGATGGAGGGGCAGCAGCCCATGGATGCGGCGATGTCGAAACGGCTGCTGAAGATCGAGGCCGGCCTGCAGGAGCTGCAGCGGAGCGCCAAGCCGTGGAGTGCCTCGACGCGCAGCCGCATGCAGCGGCTCATCAAGCAGCGGAACGCCATCGCCCGCGCCGTGGTGCAGCGAATCACACCGGTGACCGCGTTGCGCGCGGTGCCGCTCAAGGGCGCCTCCCTGGAGCTCTCGGTGTTCGTGCCCTACGGCACTCCCCTGGAGGGGAAGACCCTGAAAGGGGACATCGACGCCGCGAAGCTCAGGGGCCCGGTCAAGCTGTCCTCCCAGCACGGCCGGATCTACGCCCGGAACGTCACCGGAGCCGTGGAGACTCGTACCGACAAGGGCAACCAGTTCATCTCTTCGATTCGCGGCCCTGTTCAGGTCAACGCCTACGACGGGGATCTGCGCATGCGATCCGTCCGGGGCTCACGCATCATGGCCACGCTCATCCGGGGGCAGATCGTGGCCGTCGGCCTGGACGCGCCGCTGGTGCGACTCACCACGACCCACGGCGCGGTCACGGTGACCGCTACCCTCTCCGCCGCCGGGAAGCTCGAGGTTCGTACGTTTCGTGGGAACATCGACGTGCGGCTGCAGCCCCGGGTGGGGTTCGGGATGAGGCTCGAGACGAGGCACGGCCGGTTGCAGCTCCCGCGCGGCGCCCGGACCTCGGGGCCGAGTCCGCTTCGCCAGCGCGGCAAGTTCCGTCATGGGGGAGGGCTGGTGGACCTCCGTAGTGTCTACGGGAACGTCTCGGTCAGGTAGGCCCGACGCGCTACCGAATTGCGTCGTCCTGCTCCTCGGCGGCGGCGCGGCGAGCCATTAATAGCTCGACGATGTACTCGAGGGTGTCGAACCGGTTGCAGAGGGTGTAGTAGACCTCGAGGGTCACCGGTGCGGCGCTGTCCAGGGCCTGGGTGAGCCCCGGCTTGTCCTCGCCGTCCACGTACACGCCGTCGTCGAAGAGCTCTTCGAGCTCCCCCCGGGTGATCGCCTGGTACGCCATGCCCACCGGCCGGAAATGGAGGCTGCAGCAGGTCAGCTGGAGACGCCATTGGGCTGGGTCGTCTCCGTCTGCGATCCACCGCCCCCCGAATCTCTCCCGCACGAGCTCGCCGAAGTAGCAGCCCACGGCGCTGGCGACGAGGGCGCAGACGGCGGGTTTGTTCTGCGGCACCTCGGACAGGTAGTGATCGACCGCCGGGAGCGTATCGTGCGTTCCGTCGACGTCGAAGTCGAGCGCCTTGCGGATATAGCTCCGCGCCTCATCGACCATGCGCACGACGGGAGGTGGGGGTTGGGCATGGGGGGAGGTGTCGACTGGTGTCACTGATTCGCTCCTTGATGCTGCGGTATTTACTGCGTATCCCAGATATGCTATCCCCGGATAATCTGTGCGAAAAAGTCGCTGATCGCAAGGGTGAATGCAATGTCTGGTGATGCGCACTCGTTTGAAGACCTTGTCGCTCTGCCAACGGCTCTTGAAGAACCCTATGGCGGCCCCCTCGGGAGCACCCGGATGGAGGCGGTGCACTGGACGCTCCCTGACGGCAGCGTGGTGTCGGTGCGCGTGCACACCGCGGTCAACGTGACCAAGGATCCGGCCTTGGCGGATCGGCTCGTGACCGGGAATCTGAACTGGGTTCAGCCGGGGGGCAGTGACGAGCTGCAGCCGGTGTCGGTGCCCGTCCTGTACCACGACGAGGAGGCGCGCCTGTTCGTGTTGATCCTCCCGGAGGCATTTCGGGGCCGGGAGCTGGCCGAACGGGCGGCGCTGCTGCGGGCCCTCTCCGAGGACAAAAGCCATCCGGTCCCTCGGTATGTCCTGAACTTTTCCGTCGTCTACGGTGACGATGGGCTAGCCCTGCTCCTAGATCGGTCGGCCGGAGGCTTCCAGGGACCGCCCTTGGACGACTTCGAGCTGGCGGAGCGCGAGGAGGCAATCGTCTCCCGGGAAGCAAAACTCGCCGAGTGGGAGGAGCGGCTCCTGGCGCAGCAGCAGGAGCTGGAGCTGGATCTCAAGCAACGCGAGATCCTGGACCGAGGAGGCACCGATCGTGTGCAGGGCGAAATTAGGCACCGGGAGCTGGAGCTAACGCGCCGGGAGAAGGAGCTTCGGGAGGTGGAGCAGCACCTGGTGGAGCAGCGCGTGGAGGTGGAGCGCCTGGAAGAGCTGCTGGTCCACCGCGAGCGGGAGCTGGATCGGCAGGAGAAGCGAGGGGTGGCGAGTGCGCCGGAGACGGATACCACTGACTCACCGACGCGCGTTGCGGATCGAGCCTCCATGGAGGCTGCGGCTCGGCAGTCCGCGGGCATCGCCGGAGCGGATACGTCGGGCCTGATCCTCGATTCCCCGCCGCGCCGCGGCTTGCGTGCTCGGATGGGGGCCGACCTCGGCCCCGTGGAGGGGGAGGAGGGCGACGTGTTGCCGGCGGACGATGACAGCGTCGGGGAACCGGGCGATGCCGAGCCTGAGGAGACGGACCTCTCAGAGATGTCGGACGAGCTGTTGGATGCGGAGGGGGACGCCTCGCGAGTGCCGTCGCGCCGTCGACGTCGGCACCGCGATACGGCGACGACGAGCCTGGCGGAGGCGGTGCTCGCGGTGGCCGAGGAAGAGGACGACAGAGGGCCGGAACACGCGTCGGCGCCGGAAGCGGACTCCGAGGCGGAGCACGGGGAGCGGGCGAGGCCCGAGCTGCCGCCGGAGCTCAGCCACTGGCTGGAGGAGGAGGCGCCGGGACCGGTCACCTATCACCGGGACGGGGTGCTCCACGTGGCGGCCGTGCTGCTGTCCGAGGACGCGGAGCTCTTCGTCGGCGTCGATCCGGCCGCTCTGTTTCAGCTGCATCTGCTCCCCGGGTACCCATTGATTGCGCTGGGGCTCGTTGCCGAGGCCGGAGTCCATTCCGAACAGGAGGCTCCACCGGCCGTGTTTTGGACCCTCGACGTGCTGGAGGAGGCGGATCAGCAGCTGATGGACCATCTCATGGAGGACTTCCGGTTCGTCCTGCAGCTCTACGACGACACCTTGACCGAGGTCCTGACGGCCGAGGTGCACTTCCCGCTCGAGGAGAACGTGAAGATCGTTCGTGAACGGGCGCTCCTCGTGGTGCAGGAGCTGTCCGAAACGCCCGATCCCGAGGCGGCACGTCGGGCCTTCGAAGACCCCGACTACCAGTGGCTCCCGGAAACCGAGCTCCCCTTTGCGCCGGACGATTTCGCCGAGCTCGAAAAGGCGGTGGACGTGGCCCGGGCGCTGCCACTCATCGCCGAATGGTCGGCACCCGAACGGGAAGACGAGCTGATCCTCCGCCGGTCGTTCCCTGCGTCGAGCTGGCGGCGAATGCGCCTCGGCGTGCTCCGGAAGGCCATCGAGTTCGGCCTCTGGATGGACAAGGATCTCCGTCGGCTGGCGTTGGAATCCGGTTACGCGACGTCCCGGAAGGACCTGCTGCGAGGCTGCCTCGCAGGCTTCGAACGCGTGTGCCTCGGGGAGCTCCCCGGTGGGCTCTCGCCCGTCGCCGAGCACGAGAACTGGTCCGCCTTGCTCGAGGAGGCCGAGCGGCTCGGCGTGCCGGTGGACCCGACCTGGGAGCAGCTCTCCGAAGCGGCGTCGAAGCGCCGTGAGTTTGCGGAGTCGGAGGAGGAGGAGCAGGACGCGGTCTCGGAGCCGGCGGCCGGTGAGCCCGAGGACGAACCTTCCGACGGCGGAGGTGAGGAGGCGCAGGAGGTGGACGACGAGGACGTGGAGGAGGTCGGTGAAGACGACATGATCCTCGAGGAGGGGGCCGGAGGCACGGCCGGCGGTGAGGAGGGCCGGATCCGTGGGGAGCCTGAGCTTGCGGACCCCGACAGGGGTGACAGTGCCGTGGACGTCACAGAGATGTCACCGGCCGAGCTGGTGCTGATGCTGAACCACGAATCCATGCGCCTCGACGCGGGGCTGGAGCTCACCCGGCGCGGGGAGCTGAAGGCGGTGCCGGAGCTCTTCATCACGCTCGAACAGATGAGTCGGCGGGAAGTGATCCGTCTGTTCCCCCACCTCGTGGGGCTCGGCGAGGACGTGGAGCAGTCGCTGCTGGAGAGCCTTCGTTCGGGGTCGACGCTCATTCGGCAGGGCAGCGCCCTGGCCCTCGGTGCGCTCCGCTGCGAACGGGCTGTGGATGCTTTGTTGGATCTCTTGCTCGACGAGCCGACGGAGATCTGGCGTGAGGTGGCTCAGGCCCTCGGTGACCTCGGCGGGAGCGCCTTGATGAGCTTGGCCGCGCGAGTTCGTCACGCGGACGCGGAGCAGCGGGAGCGCCTCGCCGTGGCCGTCGCGGCAATCCTCCTCGAAGGAGCGCACCGAGAGAAGGTGGTGGATCTCACCGCCAGTCGGGACGAAGGCGCCGCCCAGGTCGCGCGTCGCGCCCTGGAAATCGAGAGCGAGCGGCGGCTGGAGGAGGATGAGGCCGACGGCGAGCTGCCCTCTCGGGAGCTGACGACCCTGTTCTTCTCCAGGCGGTTCTTCGATGCCCTGGCCAACGATGAGCGCGAGCTCGGCGAGGACGATATCCTGGACGAAGAGGATATCGTCGACGAGCGAGACGTCATGACGGAGGAGCCGCTGCCGGCCGACGCGGTCGACCCGGCGGTCGAACCGGAACCGTAGCGTGTCTCCCCCCGGCGACGCGGGCCGCGTCACGCCACCCGAGGCACGGCATCCGGGTGATTGGCTGTTTCATTTCACGGCGATGGGTGGTATAGCGCTACGAGCATCCGGCGGTCGTGTCACAGCGCAGTGAACTTGCGTGACATCGGCCGTTGGGGTACCGTAAACGCCGTGAAGAAATATCCTCCCCGTGGAGGAGGTGCTGCAGGCCCGGAATGAGAATCGGCATTTTTAGCGACATCCACGCCAACGTCGAAGCGCTGACAGCGACGATGGCCAAGTACAAGGAGCATGGGGTCGACCAGCTCGTGTGTCTTGGCGACACGGTCGGATACGGCGCCAGCCCCAACCCCTGTTGCGACATCGTGCGGGATGCGGCCGACATCGGTGTACTGGGCAACCACGACGCGGCGGTGGTCGGGAGGATGGACTACGCTTTCTACTACGAGGCGTGTCGTCACGTCCTGGACAACCACGCCTCGGCGCTCACCGATCCGAACCGGCAGTGGCTGTCGAAGCTCCCCTACGAGCACCGCGAGCAGGACCGCTGCTACTGTCACGGATCCCCGCTCAACCTGGAGGAGTTCGACTACATCTTCTCGATCGAACAGGCCCAGGGGTGTCTGCCGTACTACGACGATCTGGCGGCCGTGACCTTCATCGGCCACTCCCACCTGTGCAAGGCCTTCGCCCTGAGCCGCACCGAGGTGCACGCGGTGGTCGCGACCCGCTTCCAGGTACGGCCTGACCACAAGTACATCATCGGCGTCGGCAGCGTCGGGCAGCCCCGGGACTATGACAACCGGGCCAGCTACACCATCTTCGACACGGAGAGCAGGACCTTCGAATACCTCCGGGTCGCGTACGACATCGAGGCCTCAGCCCGCAGGATCTTCGATGCCAACCTCGAGCGCAACTTCGGCAATCGTCTGTTCCTCGGAGTCTAATCCGGCTTCCCGCTTTGTCGCCCGAACCTCAAGCAGCAGGCCGAGGGCGTGGGAGTTGAGCTCCTGGAGCTCCAGGCCGGCCGCGGCCAGGGCGCTTTTCACTTCGCGCCTGCCCCGGGCGTGGAGCCACAGCCCCTGCCGGAGGCCGTTGCCGAGCTGGCCGACGAACCGGAGCACCGACCGGCGCGCGGTGGTGAAGTAGAGCTCTCCTCCGGGCTCCAGCCGATCAGCCAGGCCGCGGATCAGCGGCCGCAGCTCGGCGATGTACTCGAAGGCGGAGAACGAGCAGATGTGGGAGTACCGCCGGTCCAGCGCCAGCGCGCTGACGTCGCCGAGGACCGTTTCGATGTTGTCGACCCGTTCGCGCGCGGCTTTCTCTGTCAGCTGTTTCAGCATTTCCGGGGAGACGTCTACGGCCGTGACTTGCTCGGCGACCTGCGCCAGAGGCAGGGTGAACCGGCCGCTGCCCGTCCCAATCTCCAGGGCCTGGGTGGGCTTCCAGCGGGAGATTCGCTCCAGCACGCAGCGCTGTTCGGCGCGGCGCACCAGCGACATGGCCCGGAGCTCCTGTTCGGCGTCGTAGCACCGGGCGAGGCCGTCGTAGAAGATCCGGACCGGGTATGGGGAGTCTGTCGATCCGACGTCGGTTTGCGTGCACACGGGCCGCCCGATCAGCGTCCCCAGGCCGGTCGCCTCGAGCTGCCGGTCCTGCAGGCCGCGCAAGAGCTGATCCAGCTGAGTCAGCCAGGGGGCGACTCCAACCCGGGGGGGGCAGTCGTGCAGGAGCACGATGTCCCCGGGCGTCACGCGCCCTAGGACACGCGCAGCCAGGTGGTCGACGGCGCGATTGCCGCGGTCCCGCGCCCGGCAGCTGAAGTTGACGCAGAAAAGGCCCAGGGCTTGGAGGGAACGCCGGAGCCGGGGGTTGGTGATGCCCGCGGGGGGCCGGAACGCGAAGGTGCGGACGCCGAGGGCCAGGAGGGCGGCCTGGCAGCGCTGGAGCTCGTCGTGGAGTGTCTTGTTTCCCCGGAGCATGAGCAGTGGGTCGTGGGATTGGCTGTGGTTGCCGAGCTCATGGCCCCGCGCGAGGATCTCGCGGATCAGCTCCGGGTGGGCCTCTGCCTGGCGTCCCACCACGAAGAAGGTGGCCTGGACCCCGTGACGATCGAGCAGCTCTAGGAGTGTCGTCGTCGTCTGGGGATGGGGGCCGTCGTCAAAGGTGAGCGCCACCTGGCGACCGGTGCGGGGACCGCGGGAGATGATGGGCAGGAAGTATCCGCAGCGCGGAAAGAACGGTGCCGCCAGCGTGAACGCGATGTAGGCGATGAGTGGGAAGGCCGCCCAGCGCCAATCGACCAGCGCGAGCAGCAAGGCTCCCTGGAGCGCGCCGAGTCCTACAAGATCCGAGGGCGCGAGCCGGACAGTGGTGTACCACCGCCGGTCGGCTACTGGATCAGCTTTTCCCATAGTGGTCCAGTGTAACCGAGCGCATACATTCGCGAGAGGATTTTGGAGATCCGCTCCCCACCGGAGCCGATGATCCAGCTCGATCGCCCCGCGGCGTGTTTGACGGCGAGCACGTTGAGATCCTCCGAGGTCAGCTCGTCGGATTGGTAGAAGGTCGGGGTCAGGACGTCGGTAAAGTCTTCTGCGTTGCCTTCATGGACGAGCTCGAACAGTCGGGTCCCGGGGAAGATCCGCATCCCGGAGAAGAAGAAGCAGACGCACCGCTCGAGCTGCTCGGCGACCTCGAACGTGCGCCGGACGGTGTCGGCTGTCTCCCCGGGGCCCCCGAGGACGAAAAAATGCGCGATGTGCAGGCCCGCGCCCAGGGCCGCGCGGTGCGCCGTGAGCACGGTCTGCGCGTCAAAGGGTTTCCGGTACCGGCGCAGCACCTCGTCCGACAGGGAGTCCGTGCCGAACTCAACGTGTGACAGACCCGATTGGGCCAGTGATCGCCAGTAGGCGTCCGGCGTGGTTCTCGGTGAGAAGTAGGCTCCCCAGGGAATCGTCACGCCTGCGGCCTCCAGCGCCCGGGCGACCGCCAGGCTGTGCTCCTCGTCCGCGTTGAACACCGCGTCGGTCACGAACAGGAACTTGGCGCCGAGCGCCTGCAGCCCGCGGGCCGTTCGAGCGACCTCGGCCGGGTCGAACAGCCGCAGCTGCTTCCCCTCCACGTGCGGGTAGGTGCAGTAGATACAGGCGTAGGGGCAGCCGCGCTTCGTCTGCAGGTTGAGCATGGCTCCGTTCCGCAGATAGTGCTCCAGCTGCGGCCCGGTTTCCGGCAGCGCGCGCCGGGGAGGCGCTGGCAGCGGCTCGACTCCCGCGGGCGTATTCGCACCCTCGACGACGCCGGGGCCGACCACCGGGCCGCCCGCCTCGAGCGCTGCGATCAGGTCTGCCAGGCGCTCCCCTTCGCCGAGGATGCCGTAGTCCGCCCCCAGCGTGTCCAGCAGCGCTCGCGGGGCGATCGTGAAGGCGGCTCCCCCGAGGACGACGGGGGCCTGGGTCAGCGCTCGCAGCGCCCGCACGAGGGACCGATAGTCCTGCACAAAGGCCTGGGAGTCGGCCGCGTCGGTGTTGTCGATGTTCCGGAGGGCGATCCCCACGAGCTCCGGCTCGAAGGAGCGCACCGCGTCAGAGAGCGCCGTGTTCGAATCCTCCACCGCGAGGTCGAGGACCTTGACCTCGTGGTGCGCCGGCAGGGCGCCCCGGACGTAGTCGAGCCCGATGGGATAGACCGGGTACGGCGTGTTCAGCCGATTTGCCGAGATCAACAGGACTCTCAACGGCGACCCACTTCCAGCGCCGAGAGGGGCGATCCGAGCTCGAGCACGAGGTGCACCGGTCCGGAGGGGGCGCCGCTGCTCTTCCCGTCGGCCAGGCCGGAGAGGGGCAGCTCTCCGTTCAGGGCGTGCAGCGCGAGCACCACCGCCACCGCCGAAACCGTTGGATAGTGACCCAGCCACCGCCGGTAGTCGATCGTCGGCAGGTCAGGTCCCAATAGTCGCTCCAGTGTCTTCCGTTGCGCAGCGACGAGGGCCGGGTCCCGCAGCGGCAGGCCGAGCCACAGCGCACCCAGCCGACGTCGGAGGTCCGAGGCACCTCCCAGTCGGTCGACGAGCTCCTCCACCGCGTCTCTGTCGCCGGACGCCGCCGACACTGCGGTCGAGAGATACGCTCCGGAGTCGGTGTCCGCCGCCCGACGGACCAGGACCGCGGCCGCGCCGTCGGAGGGTGTGCCCGACGCCGTAGGGTCGACAAGGGGTGTGAAGACCTCGTGGTACTCGTCGCCCCCGATCAGGAGCTGCGGCTCGCCATCGGCCAGCAGCTCCGCGGCGACCACCGCCTGCCAGAACGAGTCGGTGGTTCCGGACGTCGTCACGTTCGGACCCGTGGCGCTCCAGTGGATCGCGAGCTGCCCTGCGGTCGCGTTGTGCACCGACGAGGTGAAGTCGATGGGGCTGCTGAAGGCCTCGTTGGATGCGAACAGCTTGGTCAGGAAGTCGTGGGACTCGGACAGGGAGCCCCAGCCGGTGGCCCAGACGACGGCGGCGGGTGTGAGGTCCTCCCCGATGCCGGCGAGGGCCTCGCGGGCAGCGGCCAAGGCGAGGCGGGGGAGGCGTTTCATGCGCCGGAACGTTCGTCCGGGCAGCCTCGCGGCCAGCACCTCCTCCCCGAGCCTCCCCGTGCAGGCCTCACCCGCACCGAGCCGCTCCAGGGTCGCGGCCGTGTCCCCAGCCGATGTGAAGCAGCCGGACCCGAGCACCGACAGTGTGCGTGATGCCGAGGGGAGGGGAGGGGTCCGGAGGCCGGCGTCGGGATGGCCCAGCACCAACGATGCGTTGTTTCCGCCGAAGCCGAGGGAGTTGGACTGCACCACGCGCACGGCGCCGGACGACGGCTGCCGGACCGGGTCTAGTCGGAGGTCCGGATCGAGGGTTTCGAGGCCCACGTTGGCCGGGCGCAGGCCGTCCTCGATGCAGATCGTGGCGATGGCGGCCTCGAAGGCGCCGGACGCGGCGAGGCTGTGCCCAAAGGCTCCCTTGGTGGAGGACAGGGCCGGGTGCGCGTCGCCGAAGATCTCGTGCACGGCCTTCGCCTCCGCGGCGTCGTTGTCCGGCGTGCCCGTGCCGTGCAGGTTGAGATAGTCGACCTCACGGGCGCGCACTCCGGCGTCCCGGAGCGCCAGCTTCATGGCGCGTGCCGCGCCGGTCCCGTCGGCCCGGGGGGCCGTGGCGTGGTAAGCGTCGCAGGAGAGCCCCCCGCCGAGCAGCTCAGCCCTGGCCGCGGCCGGGGGGGTGTCTGCGCCCTCGAGCAAAAACAGCGCCGCCGCCTCGGCAACGGTCATGCCCTTCCGGTTTACATCCAGGGGACGTGCCCCCTGTGGGTCGACGATCTGAAGCAGCGAGAACCCGTGATAGGTCAGCCGGCAGAGGGAGTCCACGCCCCCGGCGATCACGCAGCGGGCGCGGCCGGATCGGATCAGCGCCAAGCCCAGGATCAGGGCTACGGCGCCGCTGGAGCAGGCCGTGGACAGGGTCAGCGTCGGGATGGAGAGCCCCAGAGCGCGTCGCAGCTCGTCGGCCACGGTGGACAGGCCGTGGTACCGGTACGGGGTCGGATCGCGCACCTCCTGCCGGAAGAGCTCCTCGGTGGTCAACATGCCCCCGGTGGTGGTTCCCAGGAGGATCCAGTCCGGCACGGCGTGAGCGAGGTTCAGTTGCTCGAGTGCGGCAAGTGCGAGCCGATGTGTCCGGGGGAGCGAGCCGTGGGTCGTGTCGATCGTCGCGATTTCACCGACGGGATGGGCAGCGGTGGAGGGGGTGGGAAAGAGCGTGAGCGGGGCCAGGTGCCGCTGACCGGCCGCCACCGCGTCGCGCAGGACCTCGAGCCCGACGCCCGCCGGGCCGACGACACCGACGCCGGTGACGAACGCTCGGCGTGGGTTCATTCGGCCGCCCGGTTCGCTTTGATGTAGTCGGCCAGGGCGCCCACCGACACAAAAACCTGCTCCCCCAGCTCGCGGCTGTCGATGCGCACGTTCCAGCGCTGCTCGATGGCGACGACCAGCTCGAGCACGTCGATGGAGTCGAGCCCGAGGCCGTCGTGGAAAAAGGTCGTCTCGCCTGTGATGTCGTCGGGTTTCACGTCCAGGTCGAGGGAGTCGATGAGGATCGTCTTCAGCTCTTCAATCAAGTCGTTCATGGCAGTCTCATAAAAGGGGTTGCTCTGCGTTCTGGGCCCGCTCGCGAGCGCGGCGGGATCGCAACAGCTGGAGGAGGAGCTTACTCATGCGCAGCTCCTGGGATTCGGCCCGATAAAAGGCGCTCCACGCGTCGTGGAAGAGCTCCTGCAGCCGATGGGGCTCGATGAGCTTGGGCCGCACCACCACCTCGCCCGCGTTGTAGCGGCCCCAGTCCCGGCTGAGGATCCGCCCCTCGGCCTCCAGATCGTCGAAGGCGCGGGTCCGGGGGAAGGGCGTGAGGACCGTGAACTCAGCCAGGTCCAGATCGATCGTGAGCAGGAAGTCGAT
>JBDRSE010000116.1:0-5643 GCA_043825095.1 bacterium | reverse complement strand
ATCCTCCATCGAAGTATTGTTTCGTCACTTTCTTCAATGGCATGGGCTCTGCCCCGTGTTCAAGTTCTTTGCCCCGTCAACACGCCCGGGAGGGGGTGCCAGAATTGCTCAGGATGGGATCCACTCCCGATTGGTGAGTATCCCTATGTGCAAGCGAGTAGAAATTCACGCGGTGAGTTGGAGTTTGGCAATCACGATGAAGCAGGGTCTAAACGCTCCTATAGACCTGTAAAGTCGCCGGCAGAATTAAATGCCGCCGCAAGTGGTATACGTGCAATAGGCGATATTAAAGAACGGGATAGCGAACTCGAAAAGGCCCAAGAGATTATCTACTCGGCCAAGAGAGTTATTTTTCTCGGCTTTGGATACGACCAAACCAACATCGAACGGCTGATGGGACCAGACGTGGCGCCAGGAGGCTTTGCACGTGGGACAAAGATATACGGGACTGCCGTAGAGCTATCAAACAGACAAGCGAGCGCGGTTCAAAGTAGATTGAGAAAGTTGGCTTTTGATGCTGAGGGTTACGAAGTATCCGTGACGATAGACAACGAATCCAAAGACTGTTTGCCCTTCCTGGAGAAATACGAGTTCTTCGCTCCTGCCTAATACCAAACCGTACTGCTAGCCGGCAAGTGGCCCCGCCGACCCATATGATCGCGGCATCCTGTCTCGCCAACCCCGGGGCCTCGGCTATCCGGGCATCCATGGCTTCCCGCGTCTGCTGAATCGGCTAGCGCTCCGGCTTCTTTGGCGGACATCATTCGGTCGCATCGTTCATCTAGTCGGGATTCGTTATTCATCCGTCCTCTCTGGGTGCCTCAGCCGAGGCCGGCGCGGTTGTCCCAGCCGGGACAGGCTCTCGCGGACGACTATCCGCTCCACTGGGGTCCCTCTTCACCGCCGGTGGGCCCCTGGCGACGGTGATCGGTGGGCCCCGGGCCCCCGCTGGTGGGCCCGCCACTCATCGCCGATGGGCCCCGCTGAAGGCTTGATGGCTGCGAGCTGAGGGGGGCTCGCATCAGAGCTTTCCGCAGCAGGTGCAGTACCTCAAAAAAGGTTGGGACGTGGGGGCAAAGATGGCCGGATGCTGACCTCTCACGGAGGCCAGCATGCGTGCTCGTCGTCGCTGTCGCGTTTGTGGTCGGTGGTTCCTTCCTCACCCACGGGCCGGTGACAGGCAGCATGTCTGCAGCCACCGTGAGTGCCAGCGGGAGCGTCACCGACGCGCCTGCGCGGACTGGCACGCGGAGAATCCCGGCTACGACCGCGATCAGCGCCTTCGGGAGCGGCTGCGGGCCGCGGCGCCGATGGTGACGGGGCCCGCTGGACCACTCGGAGTCGATCCTCTCCGTCAGATCGCCTGGGTTGAGACACGAGACGCAGTGGGGCTGGAAGTATCTGTAGTCGTTGAGGAAACTGCGAAAGTACTGGTCCAGTACGTGCGAGACGCAGTGAATGCGGAACGCGCTGTAATCACAAGCAAAAGTAGCGAAACAACAAATTTGATCCGGCGAGACGCCATCGTCTCCGGGGGGCCCGCTCCATAGGGTGGTCAGTGGTCGCCGGCCGGCCTCGCCGCTGGATGGCGGGATCAGGCCCGGCAGGCCGAGGAGAAGGGAGCGGGCCCATGTCCGAGCGATGTCGAGGTGCCGTTCGCACCGTGGTGGTCCCCTGTCCCGAGCGGCTGCGCGCGCTCGGCGCGACGGTCGGCTTCGGTTGGCTCGACGCGCGGCTTTTGCGCGACGGCTGGCTGGGCCTGTTGAGCGCGGAGGACGTGACGGTCTACGCGTTTCTCTGCCTGGTGGCTGACCGCCAGGGGGTGAGCTGGTACCGGCGCGATCGCATCCGCGCCGCGCTCGGGCTGACCGAGCAGGCGGTGTGGCAGAGCCTCGGCCGGCTCGAGGCGCTGGACCTGGTGGCCTACCGGCCGTTTCACGCACACGCGAGCGAGGGCTTCTGGCAGGTGCTGTCGGTCCCGGTCGGGGGACCACCAGCGGACGTCCGCTGGCAGGGAGACGTGCTGTGAGGGTGGCGTGCGCCGCACCGGCGCCGAGGTCGACGTCCCTTTTCACGACACCGGGCAGCCCAAAGCTGGAGTGGGTCGCAATCACCCAAGTGCACACGCGGCTGCAGGGTCTGCGCCGCGGCCGGCGGCGCGAGGGCGCGCCGCCGCCGTCGCTCTCTGCGTTACCGCTCCGCGTGGTGCCCACCGAGGACGGCGCCTTCGAGGTCATCGACGGCTTCAAGCGCCTTGCGAGCTGGCGTCAGATGGGCCTGGAGCGCGTACCCGTCCTCGTCGAGCAGGCCCGCAGTGCGTCGGAGCAGCGCATCGCGCTGCTCGAGGCCAACCGGCCGCCGCGCACGCTCTCGCCAATGGACGAAGCCCGCGTGGTCTTCTCCCTTCGGTACGAGGAGAAGCTCGGCCCGGCCACCATCGCCAAGGCCTGCGACAGGAAGCGCCGATGGGTCTTCGTGCGACTCACCCTGGCCGAGCGGCTCTGCGCTCCGCTGCAGCGCCAGGTCGACGAGGGCGCGCTCGGCGTGACGCTGGCCAACGCGCTCTGCGCGCTCGGCCCAGACGACCAGCAGGCCGTGGCCGCCGCGGTGGAACGACACCGGCTCAAGGGACACGAGGCACAGGCCCTCGTCGGCGCGTACCGCCTGGCCGCGAGCCCGGCCGAGCGGCGCCAGCTCCTCGATGCACCGCTCGGCGTCGTGCGGCCGTCCAGCCGCAGCGCCTCGCCGCTTTGCGCCCTAGCCGAGCGACTCGAAGCAAAGCTCGCCCGGGCCCGCGAGGCAATCCAGGTCCTCGCCGACTTCCAGCTCCCTGAGGAGGGCCTGACTCCGGCTGAGCGGCGTCGTCTTGAAGCCGGCCACCGGGGCGCCCTCTTGCAGCTCTTCCATACCGCCCGGGCGCTCGCCACTGAGCACCTGGGCACCATGCCACAACAGGAGGACGATGATGAAGACTGTTTCGAGCACACCGCCACGAGCGCCCGACCCGATGCCGGCGAGCCTGGAGGCACCGCCGCCAGTGGAGACCGAGGATCAAGACCTGCAGGTCTCCGGGCTCGCCCCGAGCCAGATGAAGGAGATCATCCGGCTCCACGAGATGGGCTTCGGCACGCGCCGCATCACCAAGAAGATCGGCGTGGGCCGCAAGACCGTGCGGCGCCTGCTCAGCAGGCTGGGCCGCCTGGCGTCACCGACCCCGCCGGGGGCCTCGGGGTCGGCCGCGAGCAAGCTCGACCCCTTCCGCGACCTGATCAAGGAGAAGGTCCAGAAGCAGCTCACCAACGCCCGCATCCTGCGGGAAATCCGGGCCCAGGGCTACGAGGGCGGGATCAGCATCCTGGCCGACTACACCCGCACCCTGCGGGTGCAGCCGCCGCCCACGCAGAAGAAGGTCTGGCGGCGCTTCGAGACCGCGCCGGGCGAGGAGACCCAGTTTGACTGGTCGCCCTATCGCGTCCCCATCGGCGGCGCGATCAAGGTCGTGCACGCCTTTGCCGCCACCCTCGGCTTCTCGCGGCGCAGCCACGTGCACTTCTACCCCCATGAGCGCGAGGCCCTGCTGCTCGAGGCCCACGTGCGCGCCTTCGAGGACTTCCGCGGCTTCACGCGCCGCGGCGTGTACGACCGGATGGCCACCGTCGTGCTCGGCACCATCGGCAAGGACCGCCAGCCCCTGTGGAATCCCCGCTTCCGCGACTTCACCGTCCACTACGGCTACACGCCGTTTCTCTGCCAGGTCGGAGACCCTGATCGTAAGGGCAAGGACGAGCGCTTCTTTCTCTACCTCGAGCGCGATTTCCTGCGCGGCGCCGAATTCGAGTCTTTCGACGATCTCAACGCCAAGGCGCGTCTGTGGCTCGACGAGGTCGCCAACCGGCGCGTGCACGGCACGACGCGTCGGGTCCCCATGGAGGCCTGGGAGGAGGAACGCCCCTACCTCATCGCGCTCCCCGAGTCCCGCTTCCCTGCCTATGATGAGGAGCTCCGCGACGTCGGCCCGGACGCCGTCGTCCACGTGCGCGGCACTGCCTACACCGTGCCCGCCCACCTCGCCCACGGCACCGTCAGCGTCCGCCTCTACTCCGACCACTTCGAGGTCTGCGACCAGCGGGGCGAGGTCGCCTTCTCTCGTCGCTACGCTTCCGCGGTCGAGCACGGCAAGCTCGTCATCGACCCCGCGCACTACGAGGGCGTGCGCCGCCGCTCGGCGCTGCCCGGAGGCTCCGTGGCCCAGCTCGAGGAGGCCCTGCTCACCCGCTTCACAGGTCTCGATGAGCTCATCGCCGGCATCCGGCGGCGCATGAAGGCCCTTAGCCACGTGCACCTGCGCGCCCTGTGGCGCCTGGCCGACCAGTATGGCGACGCCGCCTTCGCCGAGGCAGCCGCGCGCGCCCAGACCTACCGTCGCTTCGACGCCAAGGCCGTGCAGCGCATCCTCGAGCGCGAGCACCCCTTGCCCGAGATGGAGCCTGAGGCGCCGCTGTCCGCGGCTGCGCGGGTCCTGCTCACCCTGGGTGAGGTGGACGGGGGCTGACGGACTGCTGTTCCCAGGAATGCATCGCCTTCCAACTCCTAGCCCCCTGTGCGACAATATTCCCATCGACCGGAAAAGGGCGGGTGGTACATGACTCCCAGACTCCTGGTAATCGGATTCGTAGCCATGGGCTGCCTCGCTGTGGTCGCGGGCTGCTCCGGCCAGAGCATTGGAGCCATTCACAACAACGTCAACAACTCCAACATTGATCCCTGTGGAAATGGTCAACAGGAGGACTCCGAGCAGTGTGACGGCGCCGACCTCGGTGGGAATACCTGTGAAACGCTAGGTTACAGCGACGGCACGCTGGGTTGCCAGAACGACTGCACGTTCGACTTTTCCGGCTGTTACATCGAGAGCTGCGGCAACGGAATCCTCGATCCGGGCGAAGTCTGCGACGACGGCAATGTCGCCAGCGCTGACGGTTGCTCCGCAGACTGCCTGTCAGACGAGACCTGCGGAAACGGATACGTCGACACAAACGAGGGCTGTGACGACGGAGCCCAGAACTCGGACGTGCTTCCCGATGCCTGCCGCCTGAATTGCCAACCGGCGTCTTGCGGAGACGGGGTAGTCGATACAGGAGAGGCTTGTGATGGAACCGTGATGACTTGCACGGCACTTGGAGTTTCCCAGCCGGGCACGGTGTCCTGTACCGGCTGCCAGTCGGACCCCTCGCTCTGCTGCGCCGCCCCGGCGTGGGACCTCCAGTCCGTCGATACCGCCGGGAGTGTGGGCGAGTTTAATTCGCTGGCACTGGACGCGGCCGGTCGGCCTCACGCCAGTTATTTCGATGACACAAACAACGACCTGAAGTATGCCTACCACGACGGGACGAGCTGGCAGATCGAGGCTGCCGACACCGCCGAGAGTGTGGGCGCGAACACCTCGCTGACGCTGGACGCTGCCGGTCGGCCCCACATCAGCTACCACGGCATCACAAACCGGGACCTGAAGTATGCCCACTTCGACGGGACGGGCTGGCAGATTGAGGCTGTCGACACCGCCGGGATCGTAGGCGAGTTCACCTCGCTGGCGCTGGACGCTGCCGGTCGGCCCCACATCAGCTACTTAGATAGCACAAACCACGG
>JBDRSE010000115.1:0-2614 GCA_043825095.1 bacterium | reverse complement strand
TGTTGGAGGACGCCCTACGATACCTTCTCGCCAACGCCCGTCGAGCCCATCCCAAACGCGACCGGGATATTGGCCGCCTCGGGGCTGGCCTGGCCGTCGTGGGCGTGCTTAAGTGATCACCTATGAGGCGCGCCTACTCGGGATCCTCGGGCCAGCTGTGGATGTAGGCCGCCCAGTTCCATTTGCCTTGCGGGCTGCTGCAGTGGTGTTGTGCCTGACCCGCGAGCTTCTCGCCGGGATAGACCGTCTGGACGACGGGGAGGACCACGGTTCCCCTCGCGTTCAAGCCGTCGCAGTGCTGCCAGCGGATCTCGCCCTTGACGTCGAAGATGTAGACGCAGGCCACATGGACCCTCGCGCCCGGCCCGAGCGGGGGTGGGGGCGCCGAGGCCGCCACGGGCACCTCGACGGCGAAGACCGTGGCGCCCGAGACCTTCCAGTTGTGGGCCGTGTCGTTGACCCAGGGTGACCATTCAGAGTGGGTCTGGGAGCACTCCACGGCGATGGGATCCTGCTTGGGCTGCCGGATCGCGTTGAGGCTGTGCGTGTGCTCCGAGACCTGCAGCGAGTAGTAGTGTGGGGCGTCGATGGTGTTCCAGTTGTGCGAGATGTAGATCGTCGAGCCCGGTGGTACGGAGAGGGCGGTGGGGAACGTGGAGGGATCGCCCCAGCGCAGGACAGGATAGGCGGCCTCGTTCGCGTTCTTGTGCAGGGCACCGACCTCGCCGATCCCCGGCGCGTCCTGGCGGATGGCGAACAGGTCGCGGTAGACCGCGAACTCGCCCCACTTGCCCTGCTCGCTCCCCCTGGCCGAGACCTGGACCTCGTCGATCTGGAGCCAGCTCGCCGTCTCGTTCACGAGGTAGAGGTACTTCTGCTCGTAGTCCTTGAACACGTGCGTGCCGGTGGAAAGAGAACAGGCGATGCGGTTGGGAATGCTTGGCGAGACCACACACCCCTGGTTGGGCTTGTTTGTCCCGTCGTTGACCGACGTGCTGCGCACCGCATCCCCGCCGCCGCCAGAAAGCTCGCCCCCGCAGGCCAACCCGAACACGGCCATGGTCACAGCTGGAAACAATCGTTGCATGGTTTCTCCTCCTCTGCCGCGATCAACTGTGCACCGGGCGTGCCAGGGCCGGGGCACCGTGTTTCTCGGTGGTTCACCTCGGCCGACGGTGGATTGTGCCAAAACGTGCCGTCTGGTCTGGGGGTGCGGAGCCACATCGATCAGCCGATCCTCTGCACCGGTTCGGCCAGCTGGTAACGGTGGCGTCCCGGCCGGTCAGCGCACGTCCAGCTTGCCGCCGTGGCGGATGTCCTGGCCCTTGACCATGAAGATCACCTGCTCGGCCAGGTTCGTCGTGTGGTCCGCCATGCGCTCGAGGAGCTTGGCGACGGCCTGGGTGTGGATGCCGCGCTCCACGCCGTGGGTGCTGCGCTGCATCAGCGCCAGGATCTCGCGGAAGGTGTGGACGTAGAGCCGGTCGACAAGATCGTCGCGGTCGATGACCGACTGCGCCTTGTCGGCGTCGTGATCGACGAAGGCGTCCACCGCGTCGCGGAGCATCCCACGCACGAGGTCGCCGGGGTCAGCCATGCCCGTGGGTCAGAAGACGAATCCCATGCTGAGGTCCAGCGCCGGCAGGACCCCGCTGTAGCCCGCGGTCGCGGTCACCCCGTCGCCCTCGGCCTCGGCACGGATCGACATGTACTGCACGCCGCCGCCGGCGCGTATGTTGAAATGACGTCCGATGACCCACGAGTAGCCGATGGTGGCCCCCACCGAGTAGCCCACGCCGCTGCCGGTGGCGCTGCCCACCGTCACCGAGGAGTAGGCGATGCTGGCCAGGGGCGAGATGTACATCCCGCCGGGCGCTGGACGGAAGAAGAAGAAGTAGGGCCGCAGCTGGGCGCCGATGGCCCAGACGTCGTCGTCACAGTACCACATCTTCGTGTACTGACCGCTGAGCTGGATCGCGACCCTGTCGTGCAGCACGCGCTCAGAGCCCAGGCCGAACACGCCGAACAGCATGCCGAGGGGGTTGACGTGGAGGCCGTTCTTCGGCGGCTCGGGCAGCCGGGCGACCATCAGCGGCGGCGGCGCGGGCGGCGGCGCCGGCTGGAGGGCGGGCGCCTCGCCCGCCTCGTGGATCGGGGCTGGCTGCGCGCCGGCGGTGGTTGTCGACAGCACGATGATGGACATGGTGATGGCACCCTTGACTCGACGCATTCGTCTGCTCCTTGTTTGCTGGGGGCGCAAAGCAAGCGGGGGGCCACGACAACTGGCGGCCCGAGCTTGCGTGTGCAAGCACGTGGATCTCGGTGGATTCGATCAGCACGACTTGCCGCGATCGTGCGCTCCAGTACATTGATCAGCACGCTCGATCCGCCTCGGCGGTGCCATGTTCACGGCGGAGCTGTGAAGCAGTAGACACATGTGGTGATTCCCCGACAGGATGCTCAGTCCAGCTCACCGGTGAGGATCCGGTGCTGGCGCAGGCGTTCAGCGTCGGTGCGCGCCACCGGGATCGGGCGACCCTGTGGATCGCGACCGGCGTGGAACATGGCGGTGGCCACGGTGCCCGGGGTGGGGACGAAGCACTGAACCTGCCGC
>JBDRSE010000114.1:0-43660 GCA_043825095.1 bacterium | reverse complement strand
GGTCCGCGATGACCTCACCCACCACGGAATGGCTCTCTGAAGTCTGGGGAACGGCGTCCGACAACGTGTACGCAGTGGGTTCCAACGGCACGATCCTGCACTACGACGGGGTGGCCTGGACCGTGGTGCCGACCGTTGTTTCGGGCGGCCTTGAGGGGGTCTGGGGCAGCTCGCCCTCGGACATCTACGTGGTCGGTTCCGGTGGGCTGATGCTGCACTACGACGGCGCGTATTGGCGTGAGATGACCGTGCCCACCCTCGATGACCTCCAGTACGTCTGGGGGAGCTCGGCCTTCGACGTGTGGGCCGTGGGGCGCGACGGAACCGTCATCCACGCCCAGGGCAGCGGCATGTCCGAGGAGCCGGGCGGTGGGACGCGGTTCCTCCGGGCGGTGTGGGGCACCGCCGGCGACGACATGCTCCTGGGCGGCAACTCCGGGCCGGTGCTCCACTACGATGGCGTGGCCTGGTCCGAGCTCGGGACGGGCGGTCCGACGCAGGTGGCCGACCTTTGGGGGGCGTCCATGAGCGACGTCTGGGCGGTAGGGTCTACCTTTGCCAGACACTGGGACGGCGCCACCTGGTCGAACGCCGCTATCCCCATTGCCAGCGGGGCGATCTACGGCGTCTACGGCTCGGCGGACGACGACGTGTGGGCCGTGGGAGATGGCGGAGCGATGCACTGGGACGGCAGCTCCTGGTCCCTGGATCCGGTGACGCCATCTTGTCCCCTCTACGACGTCTGGGTCGCCGGGCCGAGCGACGCCTTCATGGTTGGCCAATGCGGTGAGATCTGGCGCTACGACGGCAGCGGCTGGGCCACGATGACGCACCCCAACTACAACTTCCTCAATGCGATCTGGGGCACCTCCTCCTCCAATGTGTTCGTGGTCAGCCAGAGTGGCAAAATCGGTCACTATGACGGAACCCAGTGGACCCTCATGGACTCGGGCACCGACGACATGCTCTATGGCGTCGGCGGCTTCGACCCCTACCACGTCTTTGCCGTTGGCCAGAGCGGCCTGATCCTGTACTACGACGGCCTGGACTGGGCGCCCATGAAGACCAGCACCGGGTCTGGGTTCGCGGACGTCTGGGCGCCCTCTGCCCGGGAGCTGTTCGCCGTGGGCAACAGCGGCGCGATCTTCCACTTCCGGGGAGAGCTGCCCACCGCGCGCTGCCTGCCGGCGTCCTACATCAACTGCTCAGACACCCTCGCCGGAGACACCTCCACCGGTGCCAACAAGCTCACCGACTATGCCTGCGGCGCGCAGCCCGCCAGCGGGCCCGAGATCGCCTACCAGTTCACCGCGCCCACTACCGGCACGGCCACCGTGTCCCTCACCGGCATGACCCAGAACCTGGACCTGTTCGTGCTCGGCGCCAACGGCGGCTGCGACCCGGACAATCGGTGCATCGACGCCAGCCAGACCACCGGCAACGAGAACATCACCTTCTCCACCCAGGCCAACGAAACCTATTTCATCGTGGTGGATGGCCAGGCCGGCGCCTCGGACACCTACCAGCTGAGTCTGACCTGCCCATAGCGCGCCCCAAACGAACCTGGAGAATGGGCGCGGCGCGGACGGATCCGGGCCTTGATCCCTACCTCTGAGCAATAACGCCGAGCAGTGGTGGATCGTCTTGGGCGCGGTCTAGCGAATCACCCCGGCCCGGTGGAGGTGGGTGGCGATATCCTGCCAGAAGCGTTTGGAGTGGATGGGGACGTCGTTGTGGCCGCAGCTGTAGGTGCTCAGTGTGGACCGCTTGGCGATGCGATGCAGCGACCGGCTGTGTCGGTAGGGCACCACGCGGTCGTTGGTGCCGTGGACGAGCAGCACGGGGCGGTCGAGGCGCTCGAGCGCGGCCTCGTTGTCAAAGGGATCCCGTACGAGAAACCGCGGGATCAGATACCAGGCCATCACGTCCGCGAGGGAGGTGAAGGGCGACACCAGCACCAGCGCAGCGGGCTTGCGCTTCACTGCCAACGCAGTGACCACCCCCGTGCCCAGGGAGCGTCCGTGGAAGACGATCCGACGGCGGTCCACGTCGCCCCGTTTCGCTAGCCAGTCGTAGCACCGCACGTGGTCGGCGACAATGTGTCCCTGGGATGGGGAGCCGGCGCTGCGGCCGTAGCCCCGGAACTCGCACAGCAGGGCGCTGATCCCCAGCCGGTGGTAGCCGTGGACCGCGGCGCCCTGGCCGTCGATGAGCTCGGCGTTGCCGTGGGCGATGATCACCGCCGGCGCCGGGCGCGCCGTGGTGGCGTTCGCCGCGGGTACGAACCAGGTTTCCACCCGGCCCTCGGACGTGGAGATCCAGCGCTTCTGGAGGCCCGGCAGGCCGGCGCCGGCCGCGGGGTCCTGCCTGGGGATGTGGCGGGGGAACACCAGCCGCCGCTGGAGGAAAAACGCCAGCAGCAGCCACATCGCGTAGGCCGCCGCCACCCACGCCGCGCCCCTCCACGCGCGTCGTTTCCAACGCCCGCCCGGCGGTTTGGCAGCGGTGTCTCCCGTGCCAGCGTTGCTGCGACGGCCGACGCCCATGCCGGCATCGTTGCACAATCTCTCCCGGGAGGGATCAGCGATCTCGAGGTTTTTTCCGCGGAGCTCAGACGAAGGCTCAGAAGGTGAAGACGAGGCCCGCGTTCACGGCGAGCTGCCCCCAGAGCTTTTTCCCTTCGTAGTTCGGGTAATTCTCGGAGTCACCGAACCACAGCCCGGTGTACCGGTAGCCCACGTCGAAGAACAACCCGAAGCTCCGTGCGAAGTTGATCTGCAGACCTGCCGTACCCTGGGCGACGAAGCCGACGCCAAGGTCCAGTACGCGCAGCTTGGCCATCGCCAGCCCGGCCGCCCCATTGATGTAGATTTCAAACCAGTCCCTACCGCCGACGCGGATCGGGAAGATGATGTGGAGCGAAAGGGTCCAGTCGAACAGGACAGTGCCCCTTTTTTGGCGAGACAGATCGATGTAGCTCAGGCTGCGGAGGCCCATGCCTGTGCCCAGGGACACGTGTCTGCCAAGCCGGCCTGAGTAGGCGATCTCGCCGCCGACGGCACGGCCCATGGCCACCTGGAAGTCGTTGCTCATCGCAATGGCATTCTCGTCGATCAAACCGAGCGTTACCTTGAGGAAGAGCCTGGAGGGGGTGCGCGCCTTGTGCGCCACCGGCGTTCCTCCGGGTGGCACGCCCCCCGCGCCGCCCTCACCCCCCGCGCCGCCCTCACCCCCCTCTCCGCCCCCACCTCCCTCGGCGGGCGGTGGAGCTCCACCGTCGTCGGGAGTAGAATCCTCTGTAGGTGCCGGTGGCTCTCCCGCAGGAGGCTCCTCCGGGCCGGGGGGGGCACCCACCGGAGGTACCGACGGCTCGGGCATCACGCATCGCGCGCCGTTCCAGATCGTGCCCGCCGGACAGACGCAGCGATTTCCCATCAGCATCGCGCCACCCCGACAGCGCGCGAAGCGTTGGCAACGTCCGCGGATCCAGTAGAACGTCCGCGGACAGACGCAGCGATTGCCCTGCTGGATCGCTCCGCCCAGGCAGCGCCGGACGGCGACGCGGCGCGCACAGCGGTTCAGCCGCCTGCTCCAATGTGTGCCGGTTGGGCAGTAGCAGCGGCCTCCGCGGAGCACCGCGCCGCCGCGACAGCGCATGGGGTGAGGACCGGCTCGACGCACACAGCGCCCACCCCGGAGGTAGGTACCGGCAGGGCAACGCCGCGTGCCTGCTGAGCCACCTGACCGAATGCAGCGCCCACCCCGGCGGACGTATCCGGCGGGACAGCGCTGCGTGCCTGCTGAGCCACCGGACCGAATGCAGCGCCCACCTTGGCGGTAGGTGCCGGCAGGGCAGCGCTGCGAGGCCGGCGGCCTCGCCACGCTCTGCCTCTTGCAGCCCGTCTGGCTTGAATTCGGGGAGGTGCCGGCCGGACAGTGTTGGCAGACGTTTGCGCCGGACCTCTTCACCGTCCCGGGCGGACAGGATTGGCATCGGCCACCCCGATACACCTGCCCCCCGAAACATCGACGTCCGCGGGCCGATGCGTCCTCCATGGGAATCAGCAACGCGACGCCAATGAGAACCAACCAAAGCAGCTTCTTCATCTCTCCTCCTCCGTTGGATTCCGACCACATGCTCCACGCAATGTCGGCGCTCTCGCCGTGAACCGGCAACGTGGCTTTGCTACGCTACTTTGTGACAATATATCGTTGCATATATTACCTAAACATTATGTCTTAAATCAACCCCTTCTTGTTTGACCCGGATCAGGCCGGGTGAACAGCGAGGGCGAACAGGTCACATGGCATTTCCGACTGATACCAGTGGGTTGCGGCCGAGTGTCGACGCCAAAAAGACAAACCCCAGTGGACCACTGATGGCGACTCGTACAACGAAACAGGGACCAATACACCGACGAAATCCGTGAATACCGCGCGGCCATCGGACGTGGAGATCCATCGCTGCTGGAGGCCCGGCAGGCCGGGGCCGGCCGCGGGGTCCTGCTTGGGAATGCGCCGTGGGAATACCCTTGCGCATAGCGAGGCGGCTCCAGTAGTATTCCGGCGTGGCTCCGCCCCGTTCTCTTCGCGCCGCTCCATGCGTCGCCCCCCGGCTGCTTGCGATCGTCTCGGCGGTCGTGCTCGTGGGCACGCTGACGTCACGCTGCCGCGACGGCGCGAAGCGCTCGACTGAGCGCAGCGCTCAGCCGGGGGAGTATGACTCAAAGGCGAGCAAGGCTCGGCGCAGCCGGTCGATCCACCACTTGGCGAAGACCGGCGGAAGCGAGGCGGTGAAGGGCTTGGCGCGGGCGGCGAAGGTTGACCCGAGCGCGGACCTGCGCGAATCGGCGGTGGTCGCCCTGGGCAAAACGGGCCGGGTGGAGGCCATCGACGCGTTGGCCGAGGCCGCTCGGCGCGACGCCAACTTCCACGTCCGCCGCCGCGCCGTCGAAGCACTCGGTTTCATCCGCCACACGCGGTCGGCCGTCCGGCTCGCCGAGCTGTGGCTTCAGCCGAAAACCTCCGCTGACTCGGTGTTCAACATCGAGCTGAAGCAAGCTTTGATCCGGCTGGGACCTCTGGCCGTGTTGTCGCTCCGTCGCAGCCTCACCCACCCGTCGTGGAAGGTGCGCCTGAGGGTGGTGGACGCGCTCGCTCAGGTCGGTGACCTGACGGCCATCGAGGACCTCCGCGCACGCCTGAAGGACACGAGGGCCATCGTCGCCGACGCCGCCCAGCGGGCGATTCAAACCATCCAGGCCAGAGCCAGGAAGCGCTGATTCGCCGATTCGCTCTGGCAAGGGGCCCCACGGGATGCGCCTTGCGTGCCCGCGATCGCTGCGCTGCGCGCCCTGCATTCGGCAGCGTCTATTCGGGCAGCTTGCCTTTCAGCAAATCCCCGAGCCCGGCAAAAGGGCTGTGGACGAGATCCGGTTTCGAGGGCTGGTCGGGCGGTCCATCACCACTGGCCTCGGCAACCTTGTAACGGGAGTGTTCGTTGTCGTGGCAGTACAGGCCCAGCAGCTCCCAGTAGCTGCCGTCCGGCGGGTTGTGGTCATGGTTGTGATCTTTGTGGTGCACGGTCAGCTCTCGCAGACGTTTGCCGCTGAACTCGCGACCACAGTGGCCGCAGATCCAGGGGAAAAGCCTGAGGGCACGCTCCCGATAGGTCTTGAGACGCTCGCGCTGGATGCCCAGCGCCTCGGAAGAGCCACGCTTGGGGTCGCTGTCGTCTCTGGAAGGCATCGGTACCCGAGAGTATACGCGAACAACTGAAAACGGCCCAGGAGCTGGGTCACTTCGCACCGCTGAACGTGCGATCTGTCCACCTCGGCCGCGCCTCCCTCCACATCGAACGCAGGGCGGCGCGATCGAGCGGCTCCGAGACGTTCCGCTCCGTGGCTGGGCCAGACGGGTGGGTCGTGGAAGGAGGCTCAGAAACAGCCTGAGAAGTCGATGACGTCGCAGGTCGCGTTGCACGCGAGGTTGCCGCCCGTGAAACCTAGCGCCGTGCAGCTCAGGGCGCCGAAATCCGCGCCGTCGCACACCTCCGAGCCGTACTGGACGCCGTCTCCGCAAACAGCGCTGGCGCTGCAGACGTTCGGCTGGTCCAGGTTGCACTCATAGCCCGGCTCCACCTGGCAGAAGGAGCTACACCCGTCGCCGCCCACGGTGTTCCCATCGTCGCACGTCTCCCATCCGACCCGGAGGCCATCGCCGCAGATCGGCGTACACTGGGATGGAACCGTACCGGGGATGCAGTACCAGCCGACCTCCTCGGTACAGCCCGAGCTGCAGCCGTCGCCGTCAAAGGCGTTGCCGTCGTCGCACTGCTCATCGAACCCCACGCCGTCAGTGCGCAGGAACCCATCACCACAGCGGGCGAGCTGGCACATGCCGCCGTTCACCCGGTCGTCCGGACAGCCGTCGTGGTTGTCGGTGTTCCCGTCGTCGCACTGCTCGCCATCCTGAAGGATTCCGTTCCCGCAGTCCACGAGCTGGCAGGTCAGGCTGCAGGTGCCGAGCGGCGGCGGATTCGCCCAATCACATTCCTCCACGCCGGTCCAGGTGTACCCGTCACCGCACGTGGCGTCCTTGCATTCGTTCGTGCACGCGTCGGAATTCAAGAGGTTTCCGTCGTCGCACTCCTCGGTGCCGCGAATGAGCCCATCGCTACAAATGGTATCGCAGTTGCTCGGCGAGCCGAGACAGTCCCAACCGAATTCCACGGTACACGAGGTGTCACACCCGTCGTCACTGTCCAGGTTGTTGTCGTCGCACTCCTCGTTCGAGTCGACGACGTTGTCGCCGCACCGGGCCGGCTGGCAGTTCCAGCGGCAGGCGTCGGGCAGGATGTCCGAGTTGAGAGGGCCGTCGTCGCAGGTCTCCCCCATGGCCACGTCGATGGTGCCGTTTCCGCAGAGCTCGTTCTTGCACGTGGTGCTGCAGCCGTCGCCGTCGACGTTGTTGCCGTCGTCGCACTCCTCACCGTAACCGTTGTCCCAAATGCCGTCACCGCAGAAGGGGCCCCGGCAGTCGGTCCGGCACTGGTTCGGGGCGTCGGCGTTGGCCACGCCGCTGTCACACTCTTCGCCGGAGAGCCCGTCGATGACACCGTCCCCGCAGGAGGGAAGCAGGCAGCCCGAGGCGCGGCAGGCGTTGGGGACGATGTTGGAGTTGGCCGAGGCGTCATCGCATTCCTCGCCGGTGTCGAGGACGTTGTCTCCGCAATGGGCGGACCGGCAGTCGGGCCGGCAGGCGTCCACCGCCGTGTCGGAGTTGCCGTCTTCGCCGTCGTCGCACTGCTCGTCGAGGTCCTGCACACCGTCGCCGCAGTGCGCCCGCTGGCAGTCGGTGCGGCAGGCGTTGGGCTCGGTGTCGGAGTTTCCGGCGCCGTCGTCGCACCCCTCTCCGGGGTCCCGTAGGCCGTCACCGCAGGAGCTCATCCTGCAGAACGGTGGGCTGGTGGACTCGTCGCAGGTATAGCCGGTCGGGCAGTAGATCTCGCCACAGGGCACGCCCGCTACGCGCGTGCAGCCGGCCGCCGCGACGAGCGATCCCAGCACGACCATCGCTACGAGGCCGACTCGCGGAGCCTTTCGCGGCGCGAAGCCGGGGGGGGGCGTCGAAAGTGTTCGTCGCATGACCGTGGTCCTTAGAACGGGATTCTGAGCAGGCTCTCGCTCTTCTTCGTGTCCACGCGTTTTTTCCAGTACATCCACAGCATGACGGACGTGACGATCAGCGCGCCGGAGATCACCAGCATGGAGTAGCCGGCTCCCTGGTACTGCTGCCCTTGTCGCTGTCGATCCTCGACCTCACTGATCGGCAGCCCGGTGGTGCCGGGAACGGGCGCGAAGGCGGCGCGTACGTCGCTGCTCGTTTCGTCGATCACGGACCGACCCTTCAAGACCAACGCCAGGCCGGTAGCGATGGCTGCTGCCGCGGCGACGGAGACGGAGGACGGCACGGCCCAATGGTAGCGGTAAAAGGACCGAAAACAGAAGGCGCGCTCGCCCTTGAGCAGCTTGATGCGGAAGGCGGTGCGCCGGCCCGCCAGGGCGTGTAATGTGCGGGAGACGGTCACGTACCCCGTGCGGGTCGCCAACAATTGGTGCCGCCCGGGTCGAATCACGAGCTCTGCAGCACCGGGTGCAGTGAACAGCCTCCGTCCGTCCAGGGAGACCTCCGCCCCAGGGTCGTCGCAACTGATGCGCACCCGCGCCACGCGTTGTCGCAGGAGCCTGTAGTAGGAGCGGGCCTCTGCCCACTTCTCCCCGAGGATCTCCTTGTCGCCCTTCAGGGCCTCGGTCAGGTGCAGGTACGCCTCCTTGTTCCGATCGAGCTGGATGAAGCACACCGCCAGGTTGAACCGGATGGCCGGGTGGTCCCACAGGGCAAGGGCCTTCTCCAGCGCGGCCACGGCCGGGAGGTAGCGGCTCCGCACGAAGTGCGCGATGCCCTGTTTGAAGAGCTGCTGAGCCGCCGCTTGCCGGCGCGCTTCGGCGGAAGCACCGGGAGCACGGGACGCGGCCGGGCGCGAGGCAGGGGGGCGCGGCGCAAGGGCGCGTGCGGGCGGTCGAAGGACACTTCGTGCGTCAGCGGTGCGGACGAGCCACGGGCTTACTCCCATCAACAGCACCGGCAACCAGAGAGTCCCTCGTGACGGTCCGCGCAGCCGACACAGGACGACGACTGCAGCGTCCCCATATCGGTTGTACATGCCCCGACTCTAGCATAATCCGCAGCGTCGCGGGGGCTCGTTGGCCCGCTTCGGGCGCACCCTGCCGCTCCTGATGCTATCGAAAGCGCGAGGCGTTCCGCGTGTGGTCTACAGGTGCGTGCTGCGCTTCGGGTCAAGGCGCGTGAGCCGGGCACGGACACCGCGCTTGGATGGCGCTATACTCCGAGCATCATGAGCTGTCGAGGTTTCGGGCGTGGCCTCTTCCGGTGGCCGATCTCTTTGGCCCTGCTGCTGGCGGCGCCCTGCTGCTCGAGCCGCCCGACTCCTTCCGGGACCCGGACCCAGACCGAGCAGCAGTCGACGGTGAACAAGAGCACCGGGCGCAAAGCCTTGCGCCCGGTCATGGCCCCGGCGCGACGCCGGAGCGTCCAGCCGCCCGCCGCCGGCCTGCCCTTCCGTGCCTCCTCCCTGGCGTGGTCCCCCGACGGCCGCTGGGTTGCCGTGGGCGGCTACGGCCGGGTGCTGATCCTGTCGGGGAGCCGCCCGCACACCGCGCTGAGCCTGCCTGCCGGTCGCGGGAAAAACCGGGTCACGTTCTGGCCCGACAACCAGCTCGTGTCCATCGGCAGCAACGAGAACAACTCCTATTTCTGGCACGCCAAAACGAGGATGACGAAGAAGGCCGCGGGCATCGCCGTGTGCGCCGGCTACTACGCCGACGCCTGGAGCTGCGAGTCGAACCAGGGCCGCTTCCGGGTGAGCCGGCACACTGGGACGAAATCGAAGTTCGTGGTGCAGCAGTGGTCTCCCAAGGGATACCAGAAGGTCTGGATCGCCGAGGAGCGCTCCTTCGGCTACCCCGTGGTGATGGTGCTCCGGAACGCCGGGCGGTCGCTGCTGGTGGCCGGCGGGACGACCTATAGCCGCTCCCTGACCGAGCGCCACATCGTGCACCGCCCCTTGGGCGGCCGTGGGCATCGCGGTGGGCATCGCGGGCACGCGTCGTTTTTCAAGCGTTTCCCCAAGCTCGTGAGCGGCGGCTTCCTGCGGCAGTACTTTCGCGGCCGATTCAGCTGCGAGCGCACCGGTGTGGGCAAGCGGATCATCAGCCTGGGCGCCAAGCGGTACGGCGCCACGGTGCTCACGGGCCACCTGGACGGCGGGGTGAGCCTCTTCGACGGCTGCGCGCTGAAGTGGTCAAAGCGCCACGGCAAGGTCCAGGTCGTGGGCGTGGCGCACCACCCGAGTGACGCCCGCGGCGCGAGCGTGGACGCCGACGGCCGGCTGTGCTGGTGGGATCTCGCCCAGGGTAAACGCACCGGCTGCCGCCAGCTACACCATCCGTAGGCCGCGGGAAGACGCGTCGGGGCCAGAGGCTCGAGGCCGACAATGTGCTTGCAGACGGCGGCGCCGTTCCACTACCCTTGCAGGTCATGAGCAAACCGATGCAGATTCCCTTTCAGGTCACGGGCAAACCGATGCGAATCGGCTATCGGCGCAAGGCCGTGCTCGTGGCCTTGTGGCTGGGCATGTTCACCGTGGGCTGTGGGGAGAAGGCAGATCCGGTGGAGGTGGTGCACGTGGAGACCCAGACGGGGTGTGACGATCTCAACCCGCTGTACTGCCCCGCCCCGTGGCCGTCGGATCGCTACCTGGAGCGAGACGAGACCACGGTGACCGGCTTCCGGATCGCCTACACCCAGGAGGTCATCCCCGACGGCTGCTCCACGCGCCCGTTCAATCTGGAGCCCTTCAATCGGCTCGATGGGTTCAGCCCGGGCTCGCAGATCGTGACGCTGTTTGCCAGCCCGCCGGACCTGACCGACGCGGCGGATCACGACGACATCGATCGATCCCTGGAGTCGGACTCCCCCATCGTGCTGGTGGATCTCGTGACCGGCGGTGCGGTGCCGCACTGGGCAGAGCTGGACGCGCGGGCGACGTCTCCGGGTCAGACGCTGGTGTACATTCGGCCGGCCTTCCGGCTGGCGAACGACCGCAGCTACGCCGTGGCGATCCGCGGGCTGCGCGGCATTGACGGCGAGCTCCTCGCGCCCTCGGAGGCCTTCCGCGCGCTGCGGGACGGGCTTCCCAGTGATTCGGATGCGCTGGAGGCGCGGCGACCGGACTACGAGGCCATGTTCACGGCGTTCGAGGAGCCGAGCCTCGGCATTGTCCGGGAGGAGCTGCAGGCGGCCTGGTGGTGGCACACCGCTTCGTTCGAGTCCACGCACGGAGACATGCTCACCATTCGCGAGGATGCGCTCGAGCGACTGGGCCCGAACGGCATCGGCTGCACCATCACGTCCGTGGAGGACGATTTCAAGTCCATCTCCTACCGGCTGGTGCGGGGGACGGTCACCACGCCGTGGTACCTCGATCATCCGGATTCGCCGGCCGCCATGGTCCGGGACGCCGACGGTGTGCCGACCTTCACCGGCACCGAAGAGGTGGAGTTCCTCGCCGTGCTGCCGTCGTCTCTGGCGAGCTCCGGGCAGACCGGCCCGCTGGTCACCTGGGGCCATGGGCTCTTCGGCAGCGCCGGCGACCACATCCTGGGCGAGAACATGCTGCAGCTCGCCGAGGATCGCGGCTTCGTCTTCGGCGCCACGAACTGGGCCGGCATGAGCTCGGACGACTTGGGCGCCCTGGCCGGGGCGCTGGCAAACGTGACCGACTTCTACAAGCTCGGCGAGCACGTGCAGCAGGCCATGGTCAACCAGATGACCCTCACCCGCAGCCTCGCCGGGGCGTGCCGGCTGCTGCCGGAAATGACCGCCGACGGCACGCCCATCATCGATCCCGACCGTCTGTACTTCGTGGGCGGCTCCCAGGGATCGATCCTGGGGGGCACCCTGCTCACCCTGTCCCCGGACATCACCCGGGGCGCGCTCTTGGTGGGGGGCTCCACTTTTTCGTTCATGATCGAGCGCTCCATCCATTTCAACACCTTCACCTCCGTGCTTGATCTGAGCTGCCCGGAGCGCATCGACCAGGGGTACCTGATGGCCATCTCCCAGCACGTCTGGGACTGGGCAGAGTCTGCGGGGTACCTTCCGCACATCCTGGAGGGGCTGCCCGGCATCGGCGCCAAGGAGCTGCTCTATATCGTCACCAAGAACGACGCCCAGGTGCCCAACCTGTGCTCCGACCTCGCCGCCCGGGACGCCGGCCTGCCCGCGCTGGAGGGCTCGGTCTGGGTCCCCTGGGGGGTGGACCAGGTGGCGTCGCCCTATGCCGGGTCTGCCTACGTGACCGTGGACATCGGCGATCGGGATCCACCAGCGGGGAACCTCTCTCCCGAAGTCGACGACGGCGGTCACGTGAACGCCGCCACCACGCCAGAGGTGTTTGAGATGGTCTGGGGATTCCTGATGACCGGCGAGGCGGTCAACACCTGCGGCGGCACCTGCTCCTTTCAGTAAAAAACCCCCTATGACCATGGCGTGAGTCTGCTATCTTGAGGGTGCGGACCGGGTGAAGGCAGAGAGAGCTCATGTCGGATCGGAACGAAGACAGTGGAAGGCGGCATATGCGAGCGGCGCTCCAGGAGAGCGACGAAACCTACCGCGCCCTCGTAGACAACTCATTGCTGGGGCTGTTCATCAGCCAGGGGTGGCCGCCCTCTGTGGTGTTCGCCAATCACACCTTCGAGCGGATCATCGGCTACAGCCTGGCGCAGCTCCAGACGATGTCGGCGGAGGAGGCGATGCAGATCGTGCATCCCGAAGACCGGGAGATCGCCTTCGGGAACTACCAGCGGCGGATGGAGGGCGAGGCCGCCCCGGCTCGTCTCGTGTTTCGGGCGCACCACCGGAGCGGCGACCTCATCTGGATCGAGGAGTATGTGACGCGGATTCAGCTCCAGGGCGAGCCGGCGATCATGGCCGCGGTGGTCGACGTCACCGAGCGCAAGCTGGCCGAGCAGGAGCGCGAGCGTCTCATCGAGGACCTGCAGCGCGCCCTCTCGGAGATCAAGACGCTCCAGGGCATTATCCCCATTTGCGGGCATTGTAAGAGCGTGCGGGACGACCAGGGCTACTGGACGCAGGTGGAGCTGTACCTGCGGGAGCGCGCCGACGTGGAGTTCAGCCACGGGCTCTGCCCGACCTGCGTCGAGCAGCACTACCCCGAGTTCGCGACCCGCCGGTCGGAGGAAAAGTGAACGGCAGCGGCGCTACAGCCGCATGCCGCCGGAGATGGACCAGGTCTCGCCGGACGCAAAGTCGTTCTCGACGATGTACTGGCACATCTTGCCCACCTCTTCCGGCTCGCCGAGGCGGCCGA
Source organism: bacterium (assembly GCA_043825095.1). GTDB lineage: Bacteria > Myxococcota_A > Polyangia > HGW-17 > JAJRWW01 > JBDRSE01. The sequence continues at coordinate 30,687 of JBDRSE010000114.1, read as the reverse complement.
CGGGGACGAGCTTGAGCAGCCGCTCGAGGGCCTCCTGCTTCATGTCCTGCTTCACCATCGGCGTGCCGATGAAGCCCGGCGCCACGGCCATGGCCCGGATGCCGTAGCGCGCCAGCTCCCGCGCCCAGCAGACGGTCATGGCGCGCACGCCCGCCTTGGTGGCGGCGTAGTTGGTCTGGCCGAAGTTTCCGTCGGCCGCGATGCTGGACATGAGGATGAGGACGCCGCCGTTGCCGGCGTTGACCATCTGCGTCGCGGCCTCGCGACCCGTGAGGAACACGCCGGTCAGGTTGACGTCGATCACGAGCTGCCACTGCTCCAGGCTCATCTTGGCATTGACCTTCTTGGTTTGCTTGTCGACCTTGACCAAGAGGCCGTCCCGCAGCACGCCGGCATTGAGCACCGCCACGTCGAGCCGCCCGTAGGTGTCGGTGGCGGTCTGCATGAGGCGCTCGGCGTCAGCCTCGTCGGCGACGTTGCACACCACGCCCGTGGCCTCGGTGCCAGACCCCTTGAGCTTGGCCACGGCCTCGTCCAGCACGTCCTGCTTGATGTCGCCCAGCACGAGCTTCGCACCCAGCCCGGCAAAGTGCTCGGCGATGGAGAACCCGATCCCCTGCGCCCCACCGGTCACGACGACGACTTTGTCTTTGATTTCCATGATGACTCCTCCAGGTCTCTGAGATGGTTGGCCGATATATACCGCAGACCGAATTGATGCGCTATGCTCCTGGCCCATGCGGAACCGATTGACGATCCCCCGGCGCTGGGCGCTCGGGATGCTCGTGGGCTGCCTGGTGCCGAGCGTGACTCACGCGGCGCCGGTCCCTACACCCGGGGACGTGGAGGTGGTCACCGGGCGCTCCGGCGTTTTGGCCCAGTGGCTGGCCGTCGGACCGATTCGGCTTCCCCGACACCGCGTGCCGATCGAGCGGCTGAGGCAGCCGCTCACAGGGATCGTCGGCGGCGTGAGCTCGATTCGTCCGGGGCGGCCCGTGCGCGTCCGAGCGCAGGGGCGCGAGCGCGCCCTGCCGTGGCGCCTGGTGCCGCAGGCGCAAGGGCAGGTGGATCTGCGCGCGCTGCTGTCCATGAAACCGTTTCATCGGTATCGGGCGGCCTTCCTCGGCCTGGTGATCGAAGCGCCGGGGAACGTGACGGCGCACCTCACCGTGGGACATGACGACGGACTGGCGGTCTGGCTGAACGGGCGGCAGGTGTTTGCGGATCTGACCCAGCGCTCCTACCGGTTCGACCAGCGCCTCGTGCCGTTGCCGCTGGTGAAGGGCCGCAACCGGCTGGTGCTGCAGCTGACCCACGGCCTCGGCCGCTGGCGCATCCAGACCCGGCTCACCGGACCGAACCACCTTCCCCTGGTGCGCTCCCGCGCCCGGCTCCGCCTGCTGCTTCCGGGGGCGGCCGCGGCCGGGATCCGGCGGGTGGCGGCGCCCCTCCGGATCGGGCTCCGTCGTCGGGTGCGGGCCATGGGGCTGGAGCTCGCCCTGTACGCGGATGCGCCCGCCGGCGCCCTCCTCCCTCCGGGGGGGCGTGTCGGGTTGCAGCTGATTCCCGGACGCGGGAGCGGCGCACCGACGGGGCGCCACGTGCTGGACGTGCGGCGACTGGCGGCGCGGGGCTGGACGCTCGCGCTGTCTGCGGCGCTGCTCCGGCGCGGGCGGGGCGAGGCGCGGTGGCTCTCGCTGCGGCTCGGGAACGTGGAGACCCGACGGCTCCAGGTCTGGCGCGCGCCGCGACTCTGCAAGGGACTGGCGGCCGCGGAGGCGCTACTGCGCGGCGTGAAGCCCGGCGCGTCGGTCCCGGAGTCCAGTCTCTCCTCGGTGGCCTATCAGCTACAGGACCTGCGTCGGCTGCTCGAGGCGGGGGATCTCGACGCAGGGTATCTGTCCCGGCGGCTCCGCACCGTGGCCCGCTGGGCGCGCGCGCTGTCCCAGGGAACGGATCCGTTTCCAGCGCTGCGGGGCCGGATCGTCAAGGCCTATCTATCGCCGCTGGACGGCTCCTATCAGCCCTACTCCTTGTACGTGCCGGCCGGCTACTCCCGGCGGCGGAGCTGGCCGCTGTATGTGATGCTCCACGGGATGAGCTGCAGTCACCGCCAGGGCCTGTCCCAGATGCTCGGCACCTGGATGGCGGAGGCGGACGAGGCCAAGACCCCGTGGTGGCGCTATCTGAGACGTCCGCCCTCAGCCCGGGTCCGGCCGCGAGCCCTGGTGCTCGCGCCCGAGGCATTTGGCAATTCCTTCTACCGTCACGCGGGAGAGGTCGGCGTGCACCGCGCCATCGCCGAGGTTGTTAAGCACTACCGGGTGGATCCGCGCCGGGTGATTCTCGTGGGCCACTCCATGGGGGGCACGGGGGTGCTGGACCTCGGGTTGCGCGCGCCCCATCGCTTCGCCGGCATGGTGTCCCTGGCCGGGTATCCGTCCCGGTGGATTCACGACGAGATCCGGCGCGGTCCGCTGCAGGCCTGGGAACGGATTCAGGCGCAGCGCTACTCACCCCAGTTCTGGGTCGCCAACGGTCGGACGCTCCCGCTGATCGCGGTGCACGGCACCCAGGACGGGCCGCACAAGTCGCAGGGCCTCGTCCAGACCTACAAGCGGCACCGCCAGCGCGCCGCGCTGAAGCTGTTCGAGCTCGGCCACTCGGTGTGGCGGCTGTATCTGGACAAAGGCCAGGTGTACCAGGACACGGCGGCGTGGATCACGCCCGCTCGCCCGAAGCGGGTGCAGTTCCAGACCACGTCGCTGCGCTGGAACCGGTCCTTCTGGATCCAGCTGGACGATCGCCCCCAGTCCGGCGCGTGGTCCCGGGTGAGCGCCCGGGTCAGGCAGGGCAACCGCGTGCTGCTCGAAACCATCAATGTGGACCAGCTGACCCTCCTGCTGGACCGGTCGCCGCTGAAGCGGCAGCGCCCCGTCACGCTGGTGCTGGACAAGCAGCGGCTCACGGTTCCCTGGCGCGGGTCGCTCACGGTGCATCGGTGGAGGAGCGCCTGGCGCCCGGGCCCCCGCCCGTCGCGGCCGAGCGGTCTTCGAAAGACTCCGGGGCTGGCCGGGCCCATGGACGACCTGCATCACGGCGCCGCACTGGTGGTCTACGGCACCTTGGACAAGGCCCAGGAACCGGCGCTGCGCCGGGTCGCCCTGCGGTTGCGCGGGCATGGGGGGGCGTCGGTGCGGTATCCGGTGAAGGCGGATCATCTGGTCACGGCGGCGGATCGCAAGCGGTACCATCTCATCCTGGTGGGGGGACCGCACGCGAACCGGGAGACCGCGCGCTACGCCAAGCGGCTCCCCATTCGCGTTTCGCGCTTGGCCGTGGAGCTCGGGCGGTGTCGATTCGCCGGCGCGGACGTGGGCGTGCGGTTCATCCATCCCAACCCCGACGCAGCGGGGCGCTACCTGCTCGTCGTCGCCGGCACCACGGCCTTGGGCGTGCTTCGGCAGCACCTGGTTCCCCGCTACCTGCCCGACTACGTGGTGTATGATCGGACGATCAGCCGAACCCAGGGCCACCGGGTCCTCGGCCCCCACCGGAAGTTCCTCGCCGCCGGGTACTTCGATCGCCGCTGGCGGCTGCCGGCCGGTGCCTGCCGGGCGGCCCGGTAGGATTCTGTTGAACCTGAGCCTGCCCGAGGGAGGCGGCTCTTCCCACCCAGCTCTGATGCAGGCCGTCCGCGCGGCCCAAACCCACCCGAATTACAGTCGTTCCTTAGGTGTCGACAAAGTCCAACCCCCTCGCTGCGTGAATATCGTAAGATGGTGGGCCAGGAACAGAGCTTCATTGAAACGCTGGGCCGAGTCGAGTCGGGCGGTGAGGGAATGCCGCTCGCCCTGCCGGACCGGCGAGGTTGCGACAGGAGGATCGAATCGTGGCTCGATATCTTCGAATCCTGTGCTGGGGCCTCCCCACCCTTGTCGGGGCGGCGATGCTGGCGTGTGGCGACGACGACGGCGGCGGGGACGCCGCGGTCGGGGACGGTGAAACCTCGGTCTGCGGCAACGAGGTCGTGGAGGGGAGCGAGGAGTGCGACGAGGGCACGGCGAACAGCGACCTCGAGCCGGACGCGTGCCGCGCGAACTGCGTGATTGCCCACTGCGGGGACGGAGTCATCGACACCGATGAGGAGTGCGACAACGGGGACCGCAACTCCAACGCCGTTCCCGACGGCTGCCGGCTCGACTGCACCGAGCACCGCTGTGGGGACGGCGTGGTGGATCTCGCCAGCGGGGAGACCTGCGACGACGGCGGCACCGAATCCGGGGACGGCTGCTCCGCGGTGTGCGTGCTCGAGTACTGCGGCAACGGCGTGGTGGATCCCAACGAGGTGTGCGACGACGGCAACGCCGTGGCCGGGGACGGCTGCTCGCCTGACTGCCTGTCCGCCGAAGCGTGCCCCAACGGCCGGCCGGACTTCGCCGCCGGGGAAACCTGCGACTGCGGGGACGACGCCGGGAACCTGCCCCCGGGCTGCGTGGCGCCGAACGGCGTGGGGGACAGCCCCTGTGACGCCGCCTGCCAGAGCCGGTTCTGCGGCAACATGGTGATCGACACCGCCGCGGGGGAGGTGTGCGACGACGGCAACCTGAACGCCGGGGACGGCTGCTCGCCGGACTGCCTCTCCGACGAGAGCTGCGGCAACGGGCGTCCCGACTTCGCGACTGGGGAGACCTGTGACTGCGGCACAGACGCCGGCAACCTGCCCCTCGGGTGCGTTGCCGTGAACGGCGATCCGAATGGCCAGTGCAGCGCCACGTGCCAGATTCGCTACTGCGGCAACGGGACGGTGGATGCGAGCGAGGTGTGCGACGACGGCAACAACCACAGCGGGGACGGCTGCTCGGCGGACTGCCTCTCCGACGAGAGCTGCGGCAACGGCTATGTAGACACCGCCACGGGCGAGCTCTGCGACGACGGCAACAACGAAGAGGGCGACGACTGCACCGCGGACTGCACCCTGCCCACCTGCGGCGACGACTGGCTCGACGAGGGGGAGGTGTGCGACGACGGGAACCGCCTCTCCGGGGACGGCTGCAACGCGCTGTGCAGCTCGCTGGAGGCCTGCGGCGACGGCATCATCGATGTGGAGGCCGGGGAGCTGTGCGACGACGGGAACACCGCGGACGGCGACGGCTGCAGCAGTCTGTGCATGCTGCCCTACTGCTCGAACGGGGTCGTGGAGTTCGGCGAGGTGTGCGATGACGGCAACGCCGTCGGCGGGGACGGCTGCTCCGCGGACTGCTTGTCCGATGAAACCTGCGGGAACGGCTACGTGGACATCATGGCCGGAGAGCACTGCGACGACGGTAATACGGTGGGCGGTGACGGCTGCACGAGCTGCACCGTGGACCCGGGCTGGCGTTGCCTCTACCAGCCCAGCCAGTGCGCGCTCTGCGGCGACGGCAACCGTCACCCCACGGTGGAGCCCTGCGACGGCGCGAACCTCGGCGGCCAGAGCTGCCAGAGCCTCGGCTACGTCGCAGGCACGCTGGCCTGCAACGGCCTCTGCACCGCCTTTGACACCTCCGGCTGCACGAGCTCCTTCTGCGGTGACGGTACCTGTGATGCGGGGGAGGACCCCACCAACTGTCCCCAGGACTGCGGAGGTTGCGGGAACGGCGTGTGCGAGGCGGGTGAAACCACGGTCGGATGTCCAGGGGACTGCGCCTGGACGCAGATCGCCGCCGGGGGCACTCACACCTGCGGTGTGCGGGTGGACGGTTCGGTGTGGTGCTTTGGTCAGGGCACCGACGGGCGGCTCGGAGATGGAAACCTTGCTGACCGTGTCTCTCCGGTGAAGGCGTCGGGGCTCACCAACGCCATCTCGGTGGATGTGGGGAGCCAGCACAGCTGTGCCCAGGCCAACACCTGGGAGCTGTGGTGCTGGGGCCAGAACACCTTCGGGCAGTTCGGCAACGGCCCTACGACCAGCACCGCCACGCCGACGATGGTCCAGTCGGGCATGGTGTCGAGCTTCAGTACAGGCGCGACCTCCACGTGCATCATGCAGACCAACGGCTCCGTGATCTGCGCCGGCGACAACACCCGGGGACAGCTCGGCGACATGACCAACAACGCGAGCAACGTCTGGGTCACTACGCTCGGTGTCATTACCCCGACGGCGGTGAGCGTGGGGCAGGACTTCGCCTGCTCGCCCGCTGGGTCCGGAAACGCGTACTGCTGGGGCGCGAACGACTACGGGCAGGTGGGGAACAACTCCACCTTGGATGCGAACGTTGGAACCATGGTGCAGTTGATTGGCGGCGGCGCCACGAACGTCGACGTCGGGCTGGCCCACGCCTGCGCGGCCACCAACTCGGGCGTTGCCCACTGCTGGGGCTATGGGCTCGACGGCCGTCTCGGCCAGGGCACCGGCCAAAGCTCACTCGTTCCGGTGCCGGTGGCGACGCTGAACAACGTCTCCTACATCTCCGCCGGCGGCGGCCACGCCTGCGCCATCGACTCAGGAAATCTCTGGTGCTGGGGGCTCAACGACAACGGCCAGCTCGGCATCAACAGCTACAACAACCAGAACGCCCCGCTGCAGGTCGCGTGGTTTCCCGGCAATGTCGCGGCTGTTTCGGCGGGGGACTACCATACCTGCGCCATCACGACCGCAGGCCGTGCCTACTGTTGGGGGGACGCCGGGGCGGGGCAGCTCGGGACCGGGGACACCACTGATCGAACGGTTCCCTGGGAGGTCCTGGATCCATAGGGTGGGTGAACCCGAGCGGAGAAGTGCGATGATGAAATCCATTGATAGAATAGGCGTCGTTCTGAGTCTGTCCCTGCTGCTCCCCCTGGCGAGCGGCTGCCTGTTCGGCGACGACGACGACGACACCTCGAACAACAACAACAAGCCTCCCCGGACCTGTGGGGATGGGCTGCTCCAGGGGCTGGAGGAGTGCGACAACGGGATCGCGAACAGCGATCTCCTGCCCGACGCCTGTCGGACCGACTGCCTGCCCGCCCGCTGCGGGGACATGGTCACCGACACCGGGGAGCAGTGCGACGACGGCCGATACAACAGCGACCTCATCCCCGACGTGTGCCGACCGGGCTGCAACCCGCCGGCGTGCGGGGACGGCGTCGTGGACGTCCGTAGCGGGGAGAGCTGTGACGACGGCAACACCATCGACGGAGACGGCTGTTCGTCGGTGTGCATCGCCGAGTACTGCGGCAACGGCGTGGTGGAGGCGTGGGAGCTGTGCGACGACGCCAACGTGGTCGTGGGAGACGGCTGCACGCCGGACTGCCGGTCGGCCGAGGAGTGCGGCAACGGCGTGCTGGACTATGCGGTCGGGGAAACCTGTGACTGCGGCACCGACGGGGCGAACCTGCCCATCGGCTGCAGCGAGCCCAACGGCGTGGGGGGCTCCCCCTGCGACATCGACTGCCAGAGCATCTACTGCGGGAACAGCGTCCTGGACGGCAACGAGGTGTGCGACGACGGGAACACCGTGCCCGGGGACGGCTGCTCCTCGGACTGCCTGTCGGACGAAACCTGTGGCAACGGCCGTCCGGACTTCCAGGTGGGCGAAACCTGCGACTGCGGGACCGACCCGGCGAACCTCCCGCCGGGTTGCCGGGCGCCCAACGGCGATCCGGGCGGGGCCTGCAGCGCGAGCTGCCGGACCAAGTACTGCGGCAACGGGCTGGTGGAGGCCCCGGACGGGGAGGTGTGCGATGACGGCAACACCGTCAGCGGGGACGGTTGCTCCGCCGACTGTCGGTCGGACGAAACCTGCGGCAACGGCCACGTGGATCCTTTGGCCGGGGAGCTGTGCGACGACGGCAACTCCGACGACACGGACGACTGCACCAACAACTGCACCCTGCCCACCTGCGGCGACGGCGTGCTGGACGACGGCGAGGTGTGTGACGACGGGAACAACATCAGCGGAGACGGGTGCAACGATCGCTGCAGCTCGGCCGAGATCTGCGGGAACGGCATCTTCGACCCCGCCGCGGGAGAGCAGTGCGATGACGGCAACCCCTTCCCGGGGGACGAGTGCAACCCCAACTGCGTGCTGCCCTTCTGCGGCAACCTCGTGGTGGAGCCCGGCCGCGGCGAGCAGTGCGACGACGGCAACCGCGTGAGTGGGGACGGCTGCTCCTCGGACTGCCAGTCCGACGAGCAGTGCGGCAACGGCTACGTGGACGTCGCCGTGGGAGAGATGTGCGACGACGGCAACCTCAACGCCGGAGACGGTTGCTCCGGCTGCCAGGTGGAGCCCTACTGGAGCTGCTCCTACCAGCCCAGCCAGTGCGACGGCCTCTGCGGCGACGGCGTGATCGTCGGCACCGAGCAGTGCGACACCGCCAACCTGGGCGGCGCCGACTGCACCACGGTGGGCTACACCAGCGGCGCTCTTGGCTGCGACGGCGCCTGCCGTTACGATGTCTCGAGCTGCATCTGATTCCGAGAACATGACACCAACCACCGTCAAGCCGCGTCCGAGCACGCCGACTACGCCCTTTCCTCCGATTCCGTCCCGGATCCCCTCGGTGACCTTCGACCGCGTCGCGCGCATGATCCGGCTCGGCTGCGACATGCAGCTACACTGCGTGATCTCCCTGGACAGCCGGATCGACGAGGCGCGGCTCGCCCGGGCCGTGCGGCTGCTGCTGGACGCCGAGCCGGTGCTCGGCTGCCGCTTCGTGGAAACCCGGTTCCACCCACGCTGGGAGCGCCGTGAGGATCTCGACCGGCTGCCGCTGGTGACCATGGTGGAGTCGACGCAGCCCCTGGTGGACTGCGTGCCGTTCATGATCATGCCGTGCGTGGCCGAGCGGGATCCCATGGTGCTCGTGCGGATCTATCGGGGGAAAACCGACACGCTGGTGCTGAAGATCAACCACTTCGCCGTGGACGGCGGTGGGAGCAAGGAGGCGGCGTACCTCCTGGGCTCACTGTTCGGCGCGCTGGAGAAGGATCCCGAGTATCAGCCCCGGCCCAACCTCAGCGGACGGCGCAGCTTGAGCCAGCTCAGCGAGCGGTTCGGCACCCTCGACAAGCTGCGTTTTTTCGGCGAAGGGATCCGACACACGGTGGCGCGGTTCGTGCCGCCGGTGTCCTGGCGCGTTCCGAACCGTGAGCCCAAGGGCGTCGGAGCGCGCGCGCCCGGTCAGAGCTACGTGTTTCATCACATCGGACCGGAGGGGTTTCGGAAGGGCAAGGAGCTGGCCGGGCGTCACGGGGCCACGTTGAACGATCTCCTGGTTGCCGCTTTCTGCCAGGCCTGCCTGGAGCTGGAGCCGGCGCGGGAGACCGACCCCCTGCGGCTGCGAATCACCGCGGATCTGCGCCGCTACTTGCCCACGGGTCGGGCCGAGGCGCTGTGCAACCTGTCGGGGTTCGTGTATCTGGATCTGGGGAAAGGCGTGCCGCGCACGTTTGTCGAGCTGCTCGGCCGCGTGCGCGATGAGATGAAGCGGCAGAAGGCCGGCCCCATCGGACTGGGCGACACCGCGCTGATCGGCCCCCTCGCGACCTACGTGCCCGCATCCTTCCTGCTGTCCCGGTTCGAGCGCGGCGTCGCCCGTGGCGTGCCCTCGGATCTGCGCGCCCCGTGCCTCACGAACATCGGCCGGATCGATCCGGCGCAGCTGCGATTCGACGGGGTCCGGGTCACGGACGCGTTCACCACGGCCACAGTGATCTATCCACCCATCCTGGCCGTGGCCGCCACCGGCTTCGGCGAGTCCATCACGCTGAGCGCCGGCTTCTGCGAGAGCTTCCTGGCGCGCACGGACGTGGAGCGGATCTTCGCCCGGATGGCCGAGCGGATGACAGCCTGAAATGCGATTGGTGGCGTCAGACCCCTAACATTGGCATTTCAGGCCCCGTGACGGGCGTTAATAGATTGTCTCGAAAATGAGGTTGTGCTCGTCCATGATGTAGGCCTCGGTGAGCCCGGCGTTGAAGGAGCTGCTGACGAAGCCGTACACCCAGCGCAGAACCGTGACGGTGATCAGGCAGTCCTCGGTCTGGGCGAGGGTCCGGTCGTTGATGGGGTCGGTGGTGAATTCGCCCGTTTCGGGCACCTGGTCGTGCTCCTGACGCTCGATGCAGTCCCCCTCCACGGTGATCTCGATGGCGTCCCCCGGGGCAGAGTTGTCCCAGTAGACGGTGAGGGTGTCGTGCGTCTCGACCAGGTCGAAGGGCGTGGCGTCGGTGATGGTGGGACGCTCGGGCATCACCACCGTGCTCGGCACGACGCTGTCGGTGCGCACGAAGTCGATGTCGTAACGGCCGTCGGCGGTCGGCGCGACGATGGCTCGGGACCAGTGGTAGTCGGTGATGGGTTCGTACCACTCCGTCATTTCGGTCCCATTGACCTCGAGGTGTTCCCCCGCGACCAGGTCGACGATGGTGCCCAGTGGGCCACCTACCCGCAGCGTCCCCCAGGCGGTAACCCTGTCCTGAGCGTCGTGCTCCACGACGTACCGGGCCCAGATCCCCGAGGTCTCGACGTTGGTCGACTCGGTGACCGAACACCCCGCGACCAGCCCGGCAGCGGACAGACAGACAAACACGGTGAGTCCTAAACAATATGCTCTCTTCATGATTACCTCTCTTGGACGGCACTTCTATTATACGTCATCGCACCGAACCTCGAACCCGAATCGTACGGCGGGGGAGTGTGCCTCCGGGGCGAATCTCCTACACCCACTGCTGGCAGCGCGAAGCTGACCGTGAACAGGCCGATCCGGCACGGGATGTGCGCCGCTTTGTTCCTCAGCTCGAGCAGCAGCGCGCAGGCCGCAAAGAGCAGCGCGTTGATCAGTCCCCAACTGTGGTGCATGAGAAAAGTGGGTCCGTCAGCGCCTGGTGGTGATTGGTACCGCGTAACCGGGCGTTAGGCCGGGTTTCAGTTCTCAGCGGTGTTGGGCGAAATTGTCAAAGGGTTGCGTTGCCCTCCACGCAGTTGATCGAGCCCAGTATATTTTCAACCCCCCGGCCTCGAAGCTGGGGTCTGACGCTCGCCCGGACCCATAAGTGTGCATTCTGTGATTCCGGTGGTTACTCCTCCAGCTCGACCTTCCAGTTGGTCTCCTGGATGGCCGCGTTCAATTCACGGATCTGCTTCGCCAGGTCCTCTGACTGCTTCTGCAAGCGTTCCACTTTGAGAGTGGCCACCCACTTGATTTCCTTCATAGAGTAGCGATCAGGCTCCTTGCTCGAGTTTTCGATGGCGTGCTGCAGCAGCGAGTGACGGGCCGTCAGCGTGCCTCGCCGGGCGATGGCCTCGGTGAGCGTGCGCCCGTCGGGGAGCTTGTGCTGCTGGTTGGCCTGGTTGACCCGGATCACCAGGGACTCGAGCTCGCTCAGCACGGACACCGCCTCGTCGAGGAGCTTTTGGGGATCCTCGTGGGGTTCGTCACCGTCCTGGACCACCGCGTTCTGTCCGATCCGGCTGCGTAGGGACGCCAGCTTCTTCTGGATGTCGGCGCGCAACATCAGCGCCTCAGCAAGCTTCATTTCGAATCACCTCTGCCGTGAGATTAGCACCCGAAGCGTACCCTCCGTCGTGGCGCATCGCAAAGGTTTTTCGTGGCCGGAGGTCGGGCCAAGGACGGTCGTTGCCCCTCTGTCAGCGCGCGCTCGAGGTGGTCGTTTCCGGAGCCAAGCGCATCGATAAGAGGCGCGCCTTGAGAAATGCGAATGCTTGGGGTCTGACCCCACGATTCGCATTTCAGCAGCCGGTCACCAGCCGGGGTTGTCGTTCCAGCAGACGTTGTCGTCGATGCACCGCGGGGGGTTGTTTGTGCACTGGGAGCAGGGCATCTCGGGACACATGGTGGGGTAGCAGTACTGGGGCGCGTTGCCGCCCTGGGGGTGTGGGATGAAGCATGGGTCGCGGTCCACGAGCGCGGGCGGCACGCCCTCGGGGCAGGGGCAGCACTTCCGGGTGTCGATGGCCAGGGTGCAGTCCGACGCGGTTTGGCACTCCGGCTGCTCTACGCAGGCCGTGCCGGAAGCGTTGCAGCCGGCGATCCGCCAGCGCGGCGGGCCGGGCATGCAGTCAATGTATGCGCACTGGGGATCCCAGGCATCGAGGCAGTTCTGGGGCACGTGATCCCACATCGGCGGCCACAGCTCGAGGCAGTTGTCACTCTCCACCTCGATGAGACTGGCCGCTTGGGCCGCCTCGCAGCAGTTGTCCGTGCGGATGGCAATGACGCACTGGTCGTCCTCGATACAGGCGCTGGTTCCGCCGTCCAGGCCGACGCCTGCGTCGCTGTAGCTGTTGCCATTGCCGTTGTGGTTGCCGTTGCTGTTGATCCCGGCGTCCCCCCCGCCGGTCAGGGTCCTGCCGCCGCACGCGGCGAGCAACGTCGCCAGCGCCAGGATTCCGAAACTGCGACACAGTCCAATACGTATACTCATACTGCACCTCCCTGTGGAGGCTCCATTGTATCAGATGGTGGGTTTCACAGGGGGGTCAGCCCGCGTCGCTGCAATAAGACTTGCCGCGGATCTCCCAGTACCAGTGCAGAAAGGCGGGCCCGAGCACCTGCCGTGCGCCCTTCACCGCGGCCATGTAGCTGCTCGAGTATTTAGAGCGCCAGCCGTTCTGGATGGCGTAGGCGTAGGTGGGCAGCGCCGCCGCTCCGGCCCCTCCCGCGGCCAGTGCTTCGAGGATCAGGCGGCGCATGTTGTAACGGTGGTAGTGCGTGCCCACGGAGTACTCCTGGTACAGGTACGCCACCGCCACTTCGGTCCGGAGGGCCATGATCCTGCGCAGGCACTCTTCGGTGCTCGGAAGCGCTCCCTGGGCCGGGGCCAGCATGGTCTTCACCAGCTCCCAGCCCCGGGTCTGGGAGATCGGCAGCGGCAGGCCGCGTTCGTCCCGGGGAAGGGCTTGCACCATCCGCGCCATGGAGTCGAGGATGCGCCTTGCCAGGTGGGGGGAGACCGTCACCGGCGCTGCCAGCTCGCGCTGGGTCCGCCAGTACAGCCTGACCGGGCTGTGCTCATTGCCGGCCGCCATCTGGAGGTTGGCGATGAACATCAGCTCCCGGAGCTGCCTCTGCTCGCGGGCGGTCGCCGCAGCCAGGATGTTGCGGGCACAGGTGGCGTCCACTCCACGGGCCAGGATCGCCCGGCCGTATCCAGTGCGGCTGAAGGGAATCTCTGGTGCGTGCATGGGGCAGCAGCCCTGGGCCAACAGACAGAGCCCGAAAAATGCCGCTCGCGTTGGGACTGTCCGGTGTTGAAACCGCATGAAGCCTCTCCGTTGGTTTTGCCGTTGCCTAGTAAACGTGCGAGCTGCTCATTGGTTTCACCTCCCTCAAGGTCTTGTGCGTCGGCCTGGATTTGCCGAACCCAGTACGTTGACCGCGCACGAACACAACATCATGATATATCGACGCTTTTGCACTTTTGGTCGTCACGCGTGCGCCACCAGCGCGGTCTGCGTGGACTGACCCTCGGGGCAGAATCGACGGACGAAGCGGCGCGACTGCGGTATAGTTCCGGCCTGGGAGGACCTGTCATCATGCTCAAAGCTCGCACCATTGTAACATTCGTAGCGCTTCTGCTTGCGGCCGGGGCCGGCTGTGGCGACGACGACACGTCACAGGACGGCGGCGGCGGATCGGACGGCGGCGTCGGACCGGACGCCGGGTGGAGCGGCGTGTGCGGGACAGACAGCGCCGAGGCGCTCATGGCCTGCGTAGAGCAGGATCGGTGGCTCGCGGATCTGCAGTTCGTCGCCGCGGATCGCTACCCCGGCACCGCCCACTGGCAGGCGGTGCAGGACCGCTGCGTCACCGAGCTCGAGGGGCTCGGATTCACCGTCGAGCTCCACGACTACGGCACGGGCGTCAACGTGATCGGCACCCTGACCGGCGCCACCCTCCCCGCGGAGCGGGTGCTGCTCTCGGCCCACTACGATCACATCTCCGACTGCCCGGGTGCCGATGACAACGCCTCCGGCGTGGCCGGCTTGTTCGAGGCGGTCCGGGTGCTCACCACGGCGAGCTTCGACCGCACCCTGGTGGCGGCGTGCTGGGACGAGGAGGAGCGGGGGCTCATCGGCTCGAGCTACTATGCCGAACGCGCCCTGAGCGAGGGCCAGCAGCTCGTGGCCAACTACGTCTTCGAGATGATCGGCGTGTACAAGGACGCCCCCAACACCCAGACCTTGCCCTCGGGCCTCGAGCTCCTGTTCTGGGACGAGGTGGAGGAGCTTGCGGACAACGAATACCGCGGCGACTTCATCGCCCTCATCCACGACAGCGACCGCAGCCAGCAGGCCGTGGACGACCTGGTCGCCATGGCCGCGCTGATCGGCCTGCGCACCGTGGCCCTGGGCCTCGACGACACGCTCAAGGGCTCCAGCTACACCTCGGACCTGCGCCGCTCGGACCACGCCTCCTTCTGGGAGCTGGATCTCCCCGGCATCATGATCAGCGACACCTCCGAGTTCCGCTATCCCCAGTACCACTGCTACGACGGCGACGACGTGGTCGCCAACCTCACCCCATTTTTCGCCACCCAGGTGGTCCAGATCACCGTGGGCGCCGCCGCCCGGGCCCTGGGCGTGCGGTAACGAGCCGGACGCGCGAACCCGGGCCGCCCGCTCGCTAGAATCGAGACAGGAGGGATCACGATGCCTCTGAATTGGAAAGGCGTACTCGTCGCAGCGTTCATCCCTGTGGTCATTCGGCTTATTTGGTACCATCCAAGAGTGCTCGGCAGGGTCTGGATGAATGCCGCCGGCGTGACCCAGGAGAAGCCGACACGGGCGAGGACCTTGTGGGTCGGTGGTTTGACCTTGGTGTTCGGGGTCTTGATGGCCGCGGCGCTGCTGCCGATGGTCATCCACCAAATCCACGTGTTCTCCTCGATGCAGGGCGACCCGGCCTACGGAAAAGAGGGCGCGAAGGTCACCCTGTGGCTCCAGAGCTTCATGTCGGAGCACGGGGACAAGTTCCGCACGTTCAAGCACGGTGCGCTCCACGGAGCCATCGCCGGGCTGTTCTTCGCGGCCCCCATGGTCGCCACCAATGCGTTGCTGGAGCGCAGGGGATGGAAGTACATCCTCATCAGCGCCGGCTATTGGACTGTCACTTTGACTCTGATGGGAGCCGTTCTCTGCGGCTGGAAATGAGTGCAGAGCGAATTTCTATGCGGGATCACGCAGGGACGGAGTGAGGACGGCGCGAGGACGGCGTGTCAGACGGACTGTCAGACGCACTGTCAGACGGAGTTGACGTAGGCCGGTGGTACGCGGGATACTCCGGTAAGGCGCCGTGATTGCCCAGGCGTTTCGAGGTGATCGATGAAAGTGTGCGGAAAGCTCGTTTGTGCCCGTGCAGCGCTGGTGCTGGGATGTGCGGCGGTGGTGGGATGCGGTCAGGTGGGGAGCAACCTGTCGAACGTGGACGCGGCGGTGGACGTGGACAACGATGGGGACGGGTGGACCATTGGCGAGGGGGACTGTGACGACACGAACCCCAACGTCCATCCGGGCCAGGTGGAGTTTCCGTACAACTATATCGATGACAACTGCGATGGGTACATCGACGCGGACTTTGACGGGGATCGGTTCACGGAAGAGGACGGCGACTGCGACGACACGGATCCGTCGGTGTATCCCTTCGCGCCCGAGGGCGGCGCGCCCGGGGTGCACGAGCCGGACGGCATTGACAACGACTGCGACGGCATCATCGACAACCACCTGCCGACCTATGACGATGATGGGGATGGTTACACGGAGCGGCAGGGCGACTGCAACGACCACGATCGCAACATGAACCCCGGGGCCATCGACGTGCCGGGCAACGAGATCGACGAAGACTGCAACGGCGTCGCGGATGACGAGATGATCGAGCCCTGCGACGCCTCGGGGCTGGCCATGGACTCCACCGACCCCTTCGACGCCGCGGCGGCCATCGGGCTGTGCAAGCGGGCGTACTACGACGACGGCAGCGAAGGGTTCCGGGCGACGTGGGGGGTGCTGGAGGCGCGGTGGATCCTGGCGGACGGCACGGACCCGTCCTCGACGCCGAACTTCCACATCGGGCACGGCATCCTGAGTCAGTTCGGGCCCAACGTGAACGTGCGGGAGGGCAGCCGGTTCCTCGTGCTTTCTTCCGGTGCGGCGCGAACGCCGACGGACCCCGGCTATCAGGACCCGTCGGGCTACGACAAGGGCTACATGTCCGGGACCGCCTGGGGGTACTCCCCCACCTCGCCAAACTGCCCCTTCCCGCCGACCACGGGCGAGCCCCACGACTCCATCGCCCTGGAGCTCACGATCCGCGTGCCGACCAATGCGCGGAGCGCGACCTTTGACTTCAACTTCTTCACCTGGGAGTACCCGGTCTACATCTGCTCCACCTACAACGACTACTTCGCGGCGATGCTGGATCCCATGCCCCCCGGGCAGTCGGACTACAACGTGTCCTTCGACTCGGGCGGCAACCCCATCAGCGTGAACAACGCGCTGCTGCAGGTGTGCACTCCGCAGACGGCGGGGGGGATCAACTTCACCTGTCCCCTGGGCACCGATCAGCTCACCGGCACCGGCTTCGAGGGCCACGCAGCCACGGGCTGGCTGCAGACCACCATCGCCGTGGACGCCACGAGCCTCGGCGGCGAGCAGGTGGTCAAGCTCCTGTTCGGGGTGTGGGACTCCGGGGACGGCGTGCTGGACAGCTCGGTGGTCATCGACAACTGGCAGTGGTCCGCCGACCCGGCCAACGGCTCCTCGACCAATCCCGTCGACTGAGACTCCCGCCCCCCTTCCATGAGCAGCGTCGAGCTCGGCTACCTCGCGATCCCTGTCATCAGCGCCGTCATCGGCTGGGGCACCAATTATCTCGCGTTCAAGATGATCTTCTGGCCCGTGGAGTTTCGGGGCTTCCGACCGCTGTATCTCGGCTGGCAGGGCATCGTCCCCAAGCGGATCCACATCATGGCCGGCAAGGCCTGCGATCTGATCACGGGCAAGCTGCTGAGCGTGGAGGAGGTGTTCAACCGGGTGGACCCGGTCAAGGTGGCCGCGGAGCTGCGCTCGGTGATCCGCGAGCTGACCCCGCGGCTGACCCACGAGATCATGAACGAGCTCGCGCCGTCGATCTGGAACCGGATCCCGAGCGTGCTCAAGGAGCCGATTCACCAGAAGATCATCGATGACTCGCCGCGGGTGATCGAGCGCATCACCGGCGACATGAAGCAGAACATCCACCGGATCTTCGATCTGAAGCAGGTGGTGGTCGATGCCCTGGTGCGGGACAAGGTGGTGATGAACAACGTCATCATCTCCTGCGCCCGGCCGGAGTTCCGCTTCCTGATCAAGACCGGGCTCTATCTGGGGTTCCTCTGCGGGTTCGTGCAGATGGCGGTGTGGCACTTCTGGCAGCAGTGGTGGCTGCTGCCCCTGTTCGGCGCTGTGATCGGCTACGTCACCAACTGGGTGGCCCTCAAGCTCGTGTTCGAGCCGGTCCGGCCGAAGAAGCTCTGGGGGATGACCTTCCACGGGCTGTTTCTGAAGCGGCAGCAAGAGGTGGCCGAGGCCTACGCCGCCCAGGTGGAGTCGGGCATTTTGAACCCCACGAACATCCTGGAGGGGCTGCTGCGGAGCGACTCCGCGGACGAGCTGTTCAAGATCATCCACCGCCGGGTGTCCGAAACCGTGGACGAGAGCGCGGGCATTGCCAAGCCCCTGGTGGAGCTCGTCATCGGCACCGACGAGTTCGAGCGGATCAAGGCCCGGGTCGTGGATCGGCTCCTGGACGAGCTGCCCAAGCACGCCCACGTGCTGGAGAGCTACACCCTGGAAACCCTGGACATCGAGAACACCCTGCGCACCAAGATGGCGGCCCTCCCGCCGGAGGACTTCGTCGGGGTCATCCGCCCCGCCTTCGAGCAGGACGAGTGGATGCTCGTGGTGGGAGGCGGCGTGCTCGGCGCGGCCGTGGGCCTGCTCCAGGTGGCGGTCTTCTTCGGTTTCTAAACAGCGTCCCCAACAGCACGACGAGCAAGAGCCAGGGCGGGGCGGCCGAGCCGGGGGTGGCGCAGTCGCAGCCCGAGGTGGCTCCGGGGGGCGGCTCGTGGTCGGCGTCGGCAAGGGAGGCGTCACCGGGCTGCGCGTCCGGGGCTGGCCCGCCGTCGACCGCGACGCTGACCACCGTGATCGTCAGGTTCGCGCTGGACTCGCCGAACCACTCGCCGGGATCGTGAATCATGCGCCACTGGAAGTCGTAGGCGCCGGTCGCGGCAGGGGCCGTCAAGGTGGCGGTGAAGGTGTGCTGCGTTCCAGACGGGACCGTGATCGCGCCGGGCAGCGTGAGTCTGCTGGAGGACCAGGTGTCGTTGTCCGGCGGGTTCTGGGAGCCGAGGGCATAGCCGGCGGCGGCCGTCCAGGCGCTGCTGCCGGTGTTTTCGAAGGTGAGCTCGACCTGGAAGCTCGTGTCGGCAGCGACAGCGGTGGGGACCGTCTGGGAGACGAATCGGGCGTCGTTCTCCGGAAGGGTCTCGAACTCATGCACGAGCTGCCCGGCGTCGTTTTCGTAGACCAGGTGCAGCCGATTGGCCACGAAGACGGCGGGGGGCGTACGCAGATCCTGCTCCAGGTTCCCGGCCTGAACGGGCCGGGCGTCGGTGGCCAGCACCGCCGGGGCGCCGAAGGGCGCACCCCCGCCGGGGGAGGTCGCGGACAGGAGCTGGCTGCCCTCGATCCAGGTGACGACGATGGTGTCGTCCGAATCGACAGCCACTTCCGGAGGGTTGGCCTCTCCGCCGTAGGTGTGCACGACCTCCCCGGCGTTGCCGCCCGACCATTGATCGTCGGCGCCCGTGGCGTAGCGCACGGTCTCCGGCACCCAGCTCCCGCCGCCCTGGTTGAGCCAGTCCTGCCACGTGAGGTGGAGCCGGTCCGCCGCGTCGATCAGAAAGGCCGGCTGCTCCGCGGAGCCCGCGGTCACCAGGGAATACAGCGGCGACCAGGCGCTGCCGGCGCTGTGCAGGTACTGCACCGCGCCGATGCGGAAGGACACGTGCACCACGTCGCTGCCGTCGGTGCGGGCGACGACGTGCTTGGCCGTGCCTGCGCCGGGCTGCCACAGGAGCGTGGGGGCGTCCCAGGTGCCGGTGGGCGAGCGGTGCGCCACCCAGAGGTCGTCCACCTGGCAGAACACATAGGCGTCCCCCGTCGTCTGCGCGGCCACGGCGGCGTACTCCCAGGGCCGGACCGTGTTCGCGCAGGCGAGCTCGGGCCCCTGCCACCCGCCCGGGTCCCGCAGGGCAAAGTACACGTCGGTGTCGTAGCCGAACCCCCAGCTCGCGTAGACCAACCCCCCGGTCGGCGTGACGTGCATGCGATGCCGCCCCCACTTGTTCATGTTCACGCCCGCGGAGCCCGGGAGCTGCTCCGGCGCTGACCAGACACCGTCGAAGCTGCGATAGTGCACCGCGCCGCTCTCCTGATACATCAGGTGCAACCGGCCCGCACTGTCGTTCCGGAGTCGCGGAAATCGTCCCGGGCCGATGATCACGGAGTCGGCCCGGGCAGGCGTCGGCGCCGGCAGGAGTGACACTACCGCGAGCAGCAGGACGGTGGCACGCGCCATTGTTCTATCTCGTACAGCAGAGGTGCTTCGATGGTACCACGGACACGCGGTTCTTGCTTCTGCGCCACGACGCGCCGCCGCCGGCGGAGCTGGTCCGCACGCTCCACGCGCAGCAGCGTCCGTTCTTTTTCTGCGTCCGCTGTCGCCGGGTGGCCGAGGGCAGGATGTGCGACAAGTACGGCAGCCAGGCTGACTGCCTGAAGGTCGACACCGAGGATGATATCCAGATGGCTCTGAGCGCGATGTCATGAGTCGGCGGTTCCAGATGTCGATCTGCGATGTATTTGATATTGCACGCTGTTTAAACACGCCTTTTTTATTCCTACTGCTAAAGTGCTGTATATTGACAGTCATGGATCCTGTGTGGCACCGTACTGTTGTGGTATACTCTGTACCCAGAGGTGATCGCTTGAAACACATCGGAAAAAGACTCTGGATTACGACCGTTACGACCGCCGTCATGCTCCTGGTGGTGCACGTGATTTACCTTGGTTGCCGAGCCCGCGTCGCCGGCAGGTGCGGCGCGCACTTCGGCTGGAATGCGTCACAGGGTCAGTGCATCCGGATTTCCTGTCCCGAGGGCCAGGCGTTCTTCGAGCAGTCCTGTGTGGCGACCTGCCCGGCGGGGTACCTACATTGGCGGCCCAACCCGACTGTCAATGGTGGCAAGTGCCTGACCCCGGCGGTGCTCCGGGGCGTGGTGAGAATCTACAACAGCGCCCTGCTCAAGTCCCCGGGGAACTCCCTTCTCCTCCGGCTCCGGGACAGCGCCCAGGAGGCCCTGGGCGGAGCCGGCGATGGCGGTGGAGATGCGGGGTCCACCGGCGGGAGGCCGGGGGACTCGGGGGACTCACCCGGCGGCACGCCGCCCACGCGTCCGGCCGGTGGCGGCGGAGGGGACGAGGGGACGGATCTCTAGCCCTTCCAATTCCGCGCGGCCGCGCGGAGATTCAAGGTATTCTGCCCAAGCTGCCGTCGAGCTGAATGCGCCGGCGTGTGGCCGCGATCGCCTCTTGTAGACCGGTGCGACGAGAGCGCTTGGCGCGGGGCGCAGGTGGGGGGACGCCCAGCGCCCAGTAGTCGCCGGTGCCGAAGAGCTCCGCGGCCAGCTCGGGCGAGCCGTTGAAGTCGATGGGGAGCACGTCCGCCACGCAGGACGTGTCCAGCGGGGCGTGTGGGTTCCGCAGAAACGCCTGGAAGAGCTGCATGGCGCAGTGGTCGTTGTCCGGATCCGACGGCAGCGGCGTGCCGCTGGTGACCCCGTGGGCGCCGTGCGGAAAGGAGACGAAGTACTGGTTCGGGGCGGTGTAGTGGTCCGCCAGGTCCAGGGCTCGAAAGTAGGGCGTGGCCGGATCCAGCTCCCCCTGCAGAACGAGCAGCGGAATGGTGGGTGCGGCCCAGCCGTCGTCGTACTCCTCATCGGAGTAGGTCGGCCAGTCCGGGAGCAGCGCGTACTTGGCTGCGGACAGGCCGCGATAGAACAGGGCCGACGCATCGGTGGACGCGAAGTACTGCTCCAGGTCCACGCCGCTGAAGTCCGGATGGGTCCACATCTCCGAGAGATTGATGTGGTACTGGAGCACGATGGAGTAGGGGATGTTGGTCATGACACCGGCCGAGCCGAAGAACGTGTTGTAGAGGGTTCCGATGGCGGAGCCGTCCTCGTTCGTGCAGCGGTGCAGGCGATGGATGGCCGCCGGAATGACGCTGTGGATGGGGTAGTAGTAGGCCAGATACACCAGCAGCAGCCGGAACCCGTCGGCGCTCAGGGGGACCGCCTGACAGGTTCCGTCCCGTCGCCGCTCCAGTGCGTCTGCGAGAAACGCCTGGGGATCGCCGCCCAGGCGACTCGCGCAGGCCGTCTCCGCTGCGCAGAGATCCAGCAGGTCTCGCCCCACGCGGTCGCTGTCCTCGTCGGTGGTGATGCAGGTGATCTCGGGCGTGGCGGCGCCTTCGAGGACCACACCGTCCGTTTGATCCGGGAAGATCTGGAGGAATCGCTGGGCAAGGTAAGTTCCGTAGGACCCTCCCCAGACCACCACGGGCAGCCCTGCCGCGCGCGAGGACTCGATGTAGGCGGCTAGATCGATGGCCGAATTCGTGGTGCTCATGGCGGCCAGCCCGTCTCCGTGCTGGGCCTGCAGGGAGGCGGCGCAGGCGGCCACCTCCTCCGGGGCGATGCCGGTCCCGCCGGGAGTGCCCGATTGCTGCTGGTCGGGGCACTCCAGGTAGCTCGAGTAGCCGGTTCCCCGGTGGTCGAGGGTGTACACGTCCAGCTCGGGATAGAGCGCCTGCAGCAGCTCCATGCGGGACGGAAAGCCCATCACTCCCGAGGCGCCGGGCCCGCCGTGCACCAGCCAGAGCTGGGTCTCACCGCCCACCGACGAGAGCAGCCGCTTGGCCACCACGAAGGTCGTCTCGCCGTCCGGCTCATCCCAGCGCAGCGGCATGGCCGTGGAGGCGCACTCGGCCAGACCGTCATCCTCCCCCTCATACAGCGAGCAGGGGCTCCACATCGCCTCCACCTCCGAGATGGGGTAGCGGGCCACCGAGGCGTCCGCGGTCGCGTCGGCGGCCTGCCCATCCACCGCACCGTCCGGCGTGTCGTCAGGGCTCCCGCCGCAGGAGGCGAGAATGGCACAGAACAGTAGGGCGAGCAGGCGGATTCGATGAGACCTGTTGCAATGGTCAGACATTTTTGTGTGCTCCTCACGACAGGCGAACTCTACGCATCGCGAACGTCATATTCTGAACGGATCGGTCATAGAGCTTGCACATTTCGTGCCTGGGAGATCGTTAGAAATCTGACCGCACAGGGGGCGGCAGCGCGATCAGCGCCCCCAACCGCGTCGGTGTTGTGGAGGGAGCAACCCGGGCGCGTGCCCTGCTGCCTACTGTGGCAGCGCGGGCGGCGGAGCCGGCGACGGGAAGAGGTTGGCCCAGGTGGGTTCGTTTTCGACCGTGCCCGAGAGCTCGTTGTCCCCGAGGATGGTCGGCTCTGAGCCCTCATTCATGATCACGCTGTTTTCCGCCCCGGTCACCACCGAGCCGCTCAGCGTGCCGCGGGCCCGGAAGTAGAGCACCCCTGACAGGTTGGCGTCTCGGATCTCGCAGCTCAGCACGTTGAAGCTCGGCATGGAGGTCCCGGTCTGTCCCTCCAGCCCTTCGAGCTGCACGCCATAGCCGTATTTGCTGTCCAGGGGCTGGGCCACTACGTTGCGCACGACGCTGCCGTTCAGGAACCCCGACACACCCCGGGCGGCCAACCCGGCGCTGTAGCTCGAGTCTACGAGGCAGTGGGTCGCCTGCAGGGTCGGGCAGATGGAATGGGTGTCGGAGCACAGCGCGAGGATGGCCTGTCCGAACTCGCCTCGCTGATCTCCGGACAGAGTCGGGATGGTATCCGCCACGGCCACCCCCTCCAGAATGGTGTTCACACCCGAGATGTAGATGCCGGCGTCTAGGCCCGAGTGGACCAGGGTGGACGAGACGTGCGCGGTGCCGCAGGTCGGATGGGTGACATCACAGCGGATGTTGATGCCGCGGCCAAACCGTCCGTCGCTCTCCCAGGGCAGGGAGTCCCGGACCACCGTGTCGGACACCGTCGCGTTCGCGCCGGCGGCGAAGATGCCCAGGCCCCGATTCCCGGACACCAGGCTGCCTGAAACCGCGAGGCTGCCGCAGGTGTCGGCCGAGTGGCACTCCACCGCGACTCCTGCGCCGCCGCTGAGCGTGTCTTCCCGGGAGCGGGTGTCCCGGACCACCGTGTCGGTGACCGTGGTCTCCACGCCGCGCCCATAGATCCCGACCACACGATTCCCCGAGACGAGACTCTCAGTCACTCGCAGGGGCGCGCAGTGAGTGGGCTGCTCCTCGCACTCCGCAGCGATCCCCAACCCGTTCGATCCGGCGAGGGAGTCGGCCCGAGTGTCCCGCACCACGGTCGAGGCGATCGTCGTCTCCACGCCGGTGGCGAGGATGCCTGTTTCCCGATTGTTCGAGATCCAGCTCGAGGTGACGCTGAGCCGCGCACAGACGTTCGGCTGCTGCGTGCACCGCACCGCGATTCCCACGCCCGCGGTGCCATCGCTCTGCAGGGACAGCGTGTCGCGGACCACGGTGGAGGTCACCACGGATTCCACACCTGCGATGAACAGGCCGATGTCCCGGTTTCGTGCCACCACGCTGCTCGTGACGGTCAAGCGACCGCAGATCGCAAAGTCGGGGTCGCACTGGGCATCGATTCCCCGGCCTCCGGTCAGGTCGGCCTGGGTCGGGTTGGTGTCGCGAATGACGGTGTCGGTAAGTGTCGTATCGACGCCCTCGGCGAGAACCCCGGCGCTTCGGTTGTCCGAGATCAGACAGCCCGAGACGCTCAGGCTGCCGCACGTGTCGCTTTCAACGCACCTCGTGTAGATCCCCTCTCCGTGACGCTCGTCCGCTCCGGCCAGCGTGCCGCGGACGATGGTGTCGACCACAACCGCATCCACCCCATACAGGAAGATGCCCGCGGACCGGTTGTGGGCGACGAGGCTGCTCGTGACGGTGAGGCTGCCGCACCCGGCCTGCTCCGTGTCGCAAAAGGCGTTGATCCCCTGGCCCCAGCCCGCGTCGCTCTCCTGAGGCAGGGTGTCCCGCACCGTGGTGTCGGTGATCGTCGTCACTGCGCTGTAGGAGAAGACCGCCCGGTTCCGGTGTCCCGAGAGCGAGCTGCCCGAGACGTCGAGTGTGCCGCAGGTCCCGTCGGAATGGCAGACCGCGGTGATCCCGACGCCTGCCGTGCCGTCGACCGCCTTGGGCTGGGTGTCACGGATCGCGGAGTCGACCACGTCTACATCCAGTCCCGTGAGGTAGAGACTTGTGTCCCGATTGCGCGCGACGAGTGAGCGCGAGATCGTGAGCCCACCGCAGGTCCCGCCGGAGGCGCAGGCCGCGTCGATCCCGCGCCCGAAGAGCAGGCCGCCGTCGGGCTGGGTGTCCCGAACAACGCTCTCAGAGAGCGTGAGGACAGCGCCCCTCGCCATGATCCCGACCACGGTCCCCCGGACCACCTTCACCCGGTGCAGGGTCGCCTCGCTGTCCGGGTTGACGGCAATGCCGTAGCCCGCAGTGTCCGCTACCTCCACCTCCTCCACGGTCACTTGCTGCGCGCCGTCGATCACCAGCCCCTCGCCCGGACCGGTCAGGGTCACGCCACGGAGCGCGCTGCCCGCGCTGCCGCCCTGGATGGTCACCGGGGGCTTGGGGTCACTCAGGATCACGCGGCCGCGCAGTGTCACCAGCTCGGCGCAACGCCCCATGAGCCGCTCCCCGTCGCTGAGGACCAGCCGCTCCTGATAGTCACCGGCCGCGATCGCGACCTGACCGCCCGCAACCACCACGGCGAGGGCCTCGCCGATGGTGGTGAAGGGCGCCCCGGCCGAGCCGTCGGCGCCGGTGGCGTCGGCGGACTGATCCACGTATACCGTGGTCCCGTCGTCGACGATGTTGCCCCAGGTGCCGGTGCCGCAGTCCCCCAAGGGCTGGCAAGCGGTGTACCCGAGCAGGCTGACGGACCCTGCCGGACAGGGCTCCGGGCTCGCCGGCAGCACCGGTGTACAGCCGCCCGCACCGTCGGAGTCGAAGCCGGCGGCGCACTGGGTCACTCCCACGGGCTGGCAGTCGGTGTGGCCCAGTCGCGCCATCGTGCCGGCCGGACACGCCTCCGGGCCCGGCGGCAGGATCGGCTCACAGCCGCCCTCGCCGTCGGCGGTGAACAGCCCGGTGGCGCACGCCGTGACCCCGACGGCTCGACACCCGCCGCCGAGCACCGAGCGCTCCGCCGCTCCGGGGCAGTCGTCGAAGATCGGCACACAGGCCGACCCCAGGGCCTCGTACCCCACAGGACACGCGGCATTGTTGTTCCCGGCGTTGCCGTCGTCGTCCGAGCAGGCCACACCCAGAAGGACAGACAGGAGGAGGGCGCCGATGTGTCTTTTCACTGCAGTCCCCCGCGTCGCTGCCGGCGGACCACCCCGAGCCACAACCCAACCACCAGGAGCCACAACAATACCCCGGGCATCGCCGGGCCCGCGGCCTCGCAGCCGCAGCCGTCGGAGCCGGGATCGTCGGGCGGATTGTCCGGGCAGGCTGCGGTGTCGGCTTGATCGATCAGCCCGTCGCAGTTGTTGTCAACGCCGTCGTCGCACACCTCGGCAGCGCCGGGGTGCACCGCGTTGTCGTCGTCGTCGCAGTCCGGCTCGGAATAGGCGCACAGGGTGGACGAGGGATCCCCGTAGCCGTCCCCGTCGACATCCGCGCACTCGGTGCAGACGCCGCAGTCCGCTTCGCAGCTCACGCAGGTCTCACCACCCTCGCACCGGCCGTCGCCGCAGTCGGTTTCATCCACGTCGTCGGCGCCGCTGCACCCGGGATCGTCGGGGAAGTCCACGAAGCCGTCCCCGTCGTTGTCCAGGCCGTCGCTGCACTCCGAGGCGCCCACCTCGTCCAGGCCGACGTCCGGGGCGTCTCCTTGATAGACCTGGGCGACGCCTTGGTCCGCTGTCCACGTCAGCGCGACGTCCACGGTGATCGTGCCCGCCGCGAGGTCCACGGCCGTGACCGTGGCCGTTTCTGGCTGGCCCTCGAGCTGGATGAGATCTCCCACCTCGCCCTCGATGCCGAAGCCGTCGTGGAAGTACCGCGCGTCAGCCACCGGCAGCGTGGTGCCGCTCCCCGCCGAGGTCGTGCGCGTGAGGAAGGCGCCCGCGTCGATGAGTGGGCTCGTGGCCTGGAGCGTGAAGTCGCGGCCCGGGGCGTCGGAAAACAGCGGGTCCACCTCCAGGTTGTCCACGAACAGAGCGGGGTGGCTCGCCTCGAAGGCGGCCAGGGTGTCTCCGGTGTCGAACTCGTCCTGGATCACGGCCTGGCCGGGCGCGCTGCCGAACAGATCGTTGCGCTCGAAGAAGATCTCGGCCAGGGGGTTCCGGTACAGGAGCTGCGCCTCCCCCACGCCGAAGCAGTCCCCGCTCACGCCGCGATTGGCCATCAAGATGTTGTTCTTGAAGACGTTGTCCACGCCGTCGCCCCGCACCGAGACGCCGGCGCAGTGGTTGTCGTAGAACACGTTGTGGTACACGCGGTTGTTGTGGTTGTACAGGGCCTCGTCGTCGTAGACCTGCATGCCCAGCCCCACGTTGGTCTGATAGAACGCGTTCCGCCGGAGGATCCCGTCCTGGCCCGCGTACTGGATGCCGTTGCCGCCCGAGGTGGAGTAGTAGGTCACTGCCTCGGCAAAGGTGTTGTGCTCGAACACGTTCCGGGTCGTGGCGTCGAAGGCGTTGGGCACGGCCGAGGTGTCGGCGCCGCAGTCGTACACCTCCCCGATCTTCTGCTGCGAATTCCCCAGGTAGTTGCCCCGGAAGATGTTGTGGCCCGAGCATCGGATGGACAGCACCGAGTGCCGCCCCTCGGTGATCGTGTTGTCCACCACCAGGTTCCGGTCCGAATCGATGAGCAGCAGGTTGTCGTTGCCGTCGTCCATCACGTTGCCCTCGATGCGGTTGTGGTCGCTCGAGATGAACCGCACGTTGCCCGTGGTGCCGCTGGCCGGCGTGGCCCGGAACACGTTGTCCCGCAGCACGATGTGATCCACGCCCGTGGCTTCGACCCAGCGCACGCCGTCCAGGGTGAGCCCCTCGATGATCACGTAGCTCAGCGCGTCCAGGCGAATGGTCGCCGGGCTGTAGTCCCCGGTGAGGCTGACGGTTTCCCCGGGAACCGCGGTAAAGGTGATCGGGCTCCCCGCGGCCCCCGATACCGTCGGCGCGAGCTGCTCGTCATACCCGCCGGCGCGGATCAGCACCTCATCCCCCGGCTGGGTCACCGCGGCCGCGCCACCAATGCTCTGGTAGGCCGTGTCCGCGCCCCCTCCGCAGCTCCGCGCGGACGGATCATAGTCGGTGCAGCTCGCGCTCCCGAGCTGCCCATCCACATAGATCATCGCGCCGCGCGCGGGCGAGGCCACGCTCCAAACGAGGCCCAATGCACCCAGCGTGAGAATTGACTTCGACATGACGCTTCCTCCCGCTTTGAGTATCAGCGGAAGGGCCTGCGCGGGTCAACCCGGGCATCGGCCACCTGTGGCATCGGCCACCCCGGCCATCGGCCACCCGGCAACAAGTACCATCGGTGGGTTCGGCCGGATCTGCAGCTCCCGCTGCCTATTCCAATGTCTAGTGAAACAGCTGGAGCCCGAGCACGGGGACCGCGCCGCCGTAGGCTCCGCGGGAGATCGAGAGCGTGGGCCGGAGGTGCCAGCCGGTGGAGGCTTTCAGCGGCGCGTCATCGATGCGGGTCCGCTTGCGGAGGTACTGCCGGTGGGCGATGAATGCCTCGATGGTCATGCACAGGCTGGCCGCCACCCCTACCACCAGGGTGCCACTGGACCAGCCCATCTCCACGTACTTGTTCTGCCAGAGCATGACGCCTATTGCCAAAGAGCTCGCCATGGCCAACCCGTAGCCCGCCCAGCCGGTGATCCGCAGGGCTCGATTGCCCGGCACGCGGGCCTTCTTCCGGGTCGAGCCCCCACCGGCCGCGGTGATGGGCACCGCGGAGGCCATGATCAGAAAGCCAGCGATGCCCAGGCCTGTCCCGGTCTGGTTGCATCTCGGCGCGTCCTCCGGGGGGTTCTTGGGGCAGTCCTTGCCGCCGACAATCCCGGCTATGGTCAGGGCGGCGGAGGCCACGGTGGATATGGCTCCGACGACCCCGCCCTCGAGGGCCCAGCCCGACTCGATGGGCTTCGGCTTCGGCTTCTCCTTCGGCACGACGTATACCGGTACCGGCTGCCCGCGGCGCTCCGGAGGGGGACGGCGGCGCTCCTGCACAACACTCAGCGTGATCCTGGCCGGGTGCCCCGGCCCCACCTCGAACAGTAGCTTGGACCGCAGCTTGCCCAGGTGAAACACCTCGACCTTGTGGGCCCCGTTGCTCAGCCGGACCGGGCCGGGCAGGGGGGTCGTGCCCACGCGCACCCCATCCACCCGCACCTCCGCCCCCACGAGCGCAACATCGATCCGCACGGTCGAGGTGATGCGCAGGATCCGGTTCTCCTTCTGCTTGAGGCGCTGGAGCAGCTCCGTGGGCAGCTTCCCCTGGCCCTCCCCGAGGGCCCGCCGGAAGTACGCCAGGGCCTGGTCCCACAGCTCGAGCTTCTCGTAGCACAGGGCGATGTTGGCCGAGTGGTTGGGCAGCAGCTCCCGCGCGTAGGCCCGCAGAAACCCGTTCAGCGCCTTGCGATACTCCCCGGCCTTGAACGCCGCCTTTGCTTCTTGGGTGATCGTCTCCACGGGTACCCGCTTCCGCGCAGGCGCGGCGTGGGCCGCTCGGCTCGCCCCCACCACCACCAGCGGCAGCACCGCGAGGACGACAGCTGTAACCCGGCCTCCTCGGCCGGCCCTCGGATAGTGTGACATGCTCTGCGTCTCCAAACCGTGCAATGCAAGAACAACGAAGAAATAATCGCGTCGCCGCCGCAGGCGGTCAAGTGTGTTGTGAGCGTAGGAAGCACTGAAAATGTCGGATTATCTCTGGGTCGGGTATTCTCTGACGAAGCAAAGTTGCGGTAGGGTGGAAGCAAAGGAGTGCAGGATGCTCTACGGATCTTCTCGTCGTGCTACCGGACGTTCGTCTGTGGCGCGGGTTCTGCTCAATCTTGCTGTTGCGGCGTTGCCGTTGGGAATCCTCTCGACTTTCGTTCCCGATGGTGGGGTGAAGTTGGTCGAGGCACCGCGCTTGACAGCGCGCCTGGTGGGCGTCATACAGTGTGTATGACAAGCTCATCCTCTCCGAAGCAGAAGCGGATCAACGCCCGCATCGATGCGGCCCTGGCGGCCAAGATCGAGCTGCTTCGGAGCCGCACCGGCAAGACCAGCACAGAGGTCGTCCGCGCCGCCATCGAGCGCTATTACGAGGCGCTGATGGATCCTGCCGCGGATCCCATGCGTCTCCTGGAGGCCTCCGGATTCGTGGGCTGCGCCGAGGGTGACGAGGAGCTCTCCGCGGACTACAAGGCGGCGCTGGCACAGAGCCTCGAGGCCAAGCGCGCGTGATCATCGCCGACACCGGATTCTGGCTGGCCCTGGCCAATCGCCGCGACCGACACCACGCGCGCGCGGTCGAGGCCCTGGCCGAGATCGAAGAAGGTCTCGTCTCGACCTGGCCCGTGATGACCGAGACGTGTCACCTGCTGGCGGCGCGCCTCGGCGTCGACGCCGAGCTGGCGTTTCTCCGCAGCTTCGAAGCCGGTTCCTTCGTGGTGTTCCCGCTCACCTTGGAGCACGCCCCCCGGATCCGCGCGCTCATGGAGAAGTACCGCGATCTGCCGATGGATCTCGCCGACGCGTCGCTGGTGATTCTCGCCGAGGACCTGGGGGACGGTCGCATTCTCTCCACCGACCGGCGCGACTTCGACGCCTACCTCTTCAAGAACCGCGAGCCTTTTTGCAACTTGCTCCTGCCCTGAGACTCCGGCAGGGGATGAGCTCCTGCTCCGGCTGAGCTCCGGCTCCTGCTCCGGCCCGAGCTCCGGCTCCTGCTCCGGCCCCTACTCCAGCTCCAGCCTGCGCACGCCGTAGGGGCCGGTGGCGAGGTAGAGGTCGCCTTGATGCTCGAGGATGTCGCTGACCCAGCCCTGGGTGCGGACGTGGCTTTCGAAGCGGGGCTGGTCGGCGTCGGTGACGTCGTAGACCATCAGGCCGGAGACGTACCACCAGGTGCCCACCACGGCGCGGCGGCCGTCCACCTGGTACAGGGAGGCGTAGGGCACGGGCAGCTTGGTCTCGCCGGTGAGGGTCGGGCCGTCGTGGCTCTGGAGGTCGACGGCCTGCAGGGAGCTGTCGGCGTTGTAGTCGCCGGTTACCTCATCGTACCACCACTGGTTGCGGACCATCCAGGCGTGGCCGCCGCCCAGGACGAGCTGGCCGGCGTCCTCGGGCAGGGCCACGCGGCCCTTGAGCTCCGCTTCGGAGCCGCCGGCGCGGAGTCGCAGCACGTTCACCGTGCGCTGCAGGCCGTAGCCTTCGTGCGGGTACTGGT
>JBDRSE010000113.1:0-2420 GCA_043825095.1 bacterium | reverse complement strand
GAGCATTATTGGATCGCGCCGGGTCGGACCGTCCGGGGGGTGCTCGGATGGGGGTACGTGTTTAGCGTCCGCCCGCCTGATATCGTACCGCCCGGGTGGCGTGGTCGGCGAGTTCGTCGAGGGAGGCGAGGAAGTCAGGGTACGGCAAGCGGAAGCGTAGGTGCTCGGCGAAGTGGCGGTAGATGAAGAGGATGGAGAGGCCGAGGTCTGCGCGCAGGAGGGCGAGTTGCTCCAGGGCCTGGGGGCCGAGGGAGTAGCGCGTCGCCGGCGGGTTCTCGTCGTGGTCCGGGCGCGGCGGAGGGGGCTTGAGGAGCAGCGTCATCAGGCGCTGCAACTCGCGGTCGAACTCGGCGGCGGGCAGAGCGGCGCCGCATTCCTCCCGCCACGCGCGCAAGGCGCCGGCCAACGCGGCGGTCATGCGGTCGGAGCCGTCCGTTTCGCAGTACACCAGGGCGACGTTCAGCAGGGCGGTGCACTCCAGGGAACGCGCGGGTCCTGCCCGAAGGGCCAAGTCCTGGATTCGGCCGAGGCACCGCAGGACTTCCTTCCCATACTTCGTCTTCATCTTCGTTCCTCCGGTCCGGCGCGCGTGCGCCGGGCGGTGCGCGTGCCCCGGGGCTTGGCGGCAGGGGTCTTCCGACGGGCCGCGATGCTCGGCGCACCGACTGCCTTGCGGGACCGCGCGGCGGCGGGAAGCAGGCGTCGGATGACCGGATCGGGAGGGCCGCACGCGCCCAGCCGCAGGACGTCCACCTCGTTGTGGCCCTGTTGGCGTGCGGTGGCGATGAGGGAGGCGAGGATCTGATGAGCTCGCGCCCCAGCCTCGGACCGGTTGCAGGCGCCAATCTTGCGCCCGATGATCATCGGCCGGAGTTGCCGCTCTGCGCGGGAGTTCGTCGCCTCCGCCTCCTCCAGATACAGGAAGGGGAACAGCCACTCCCGGTTCCGCTCGAGCCGCCGCTGCATGCGGGCGTTGTCCGGGTCCGTCAGGTCGGCCAACAGCAACCGGTCCAGGCGCGTCTCGATCCGGTCGGCCGGATCCCCGGGCTTGACCCCGGACTGCACCCCCGCCGTCCGCCGCAGTGCGATCGCGTCCCGCAGCAGCTCGGCGATCGCCCGGGGCCACCGCACGGCGCCCCGCGTCTTGATCTCGCCCAGTTCGTCCAGATCCCGGAGGATGTGCTCCAGGCAGGTCTGGTGCAGGCAGTTCGTCAACGCGTCGTACGTCCGGGCGCCGTCGTGGTGCAACAGCCCCACGAACCCGGGCCCCAGCACCTCCAGCGGGACCTCGTGGCTGCGCCGGGCGTCCACGACGTACACCGTCACCTCCGCCGTGCAGAACACCCACAGCCACCGCGTCGCCCGCACGATCCGCCAGCCGGTCTCATCGGCGAAGACCGCGTCGGCCACCTGCAGGGCGGAGATCAACGCCCGGTACACGGGCTCCAGCCGCCGCGCGAGACGTTGCAGCATCTGCGCCAGACCGCCGGCCGTGAAACCGATGCCGAAGCCGGTGGCGAAGAACTCCCCCACCCGACGCATCGCCACGCCGTGCCGCACCTTGAGGGCGACGGCCAGCGCCACGGCCTGCGGACCCACGCAGACCATCGCCGCCCCGCCCGCCACGGACGGCTGCTCCGGATGACGGCTCCGCACCCGTCGGCGGCAGCGCGGGCAGTAGCCGCTCTCCGTGACGTAGCGGATCGCCTCGAACGCCTTCCGCAACAGTTCCAGGACGTAGTTCTCGTGGTCCTGCCGGTCCCGCAGATCGGTGCATCCGCAGTGTGGGCACGCCTTCAGCGGCTCGTGCTCCGTCCGGTCCACCTCCCCAGGCGGCGCCCGGAACGCACCCGCGTGCCCCGGCTTGCGCCCGGGCTTCTTCGGCTTCCGCTTCGCCTTCCGTCGCCCGAAGGGGGCAGCCTGCCGCTTGGCCGCACGCCGAGCATCCAGCAACTCGCGCTCCAACCCGGCGACGCGGCCCTCCAACTCGGCGATCCGCCGCCGCAGCCCCGCCTCGTCGTCCCCACCGCGCTCCCCCGCGAGAACCTCCAGCTCGGCCACCCGCTTGCGCAGCCGCTCGTTCTCGCGCTGCAACCCCGCATTCGCGGCGACCAGCCCCGCGACCTCGCCCGCCAGGTCGGTCGCGCGGGCTTCCAGGCCCGCGATGCGGCGCCGCGCCTGTTCCAAGGCGCGCCCGAGGTCGCCCCGACTCCCCTTGCTGACGCCGGGATCGTGATCGTGCGAAACGGCTTGACCAGCGGGCACGCCGCGAGGATACTCATCCGTGACGGGAGACCAAATTCTTGGCAGACGCTAAACACGTACGCGAGAACGCGGGCGTGTCGTACACGTACCGGTGCGTGCGCCGGTCGAACTTCAGCGGTGCCTGCATCTGGTCACGCAGCCATTCGAGGTCGCGC
>JBDRSE010000112.1:0-24598 GCA_043825095.1 bacterium | reverse complement strand
TGCCCGAAGACAAAGACGGCTTCGAGGACCAGGACGGCTGCCCCGACCCGGACAACGACGGCGACGGCGTGCCGGACAAGGACGACAAGTGCCCCGGCTACGACAGCGACAAGAAGGACAACTTCGCCAAGACCAAAGAAGACATCGACGGCTTCGAGGACGAGGACGGCTGCCCCGACCCGGACAACGACAAGGACGGCATCCTCGACAAGGACGACAAGTGCCCGAACGAGCCTGAGACGTTCAACAACTACAAGGACGACGACGGCTGCCCCGACAAGAACCCGATCACGATCACCAAGGATCGGGTGCTGATCATGGAGAAGATCTACTTCGAGACCAACAAGGCCATCATCCGGAAGATCTCGCATCCCATCCTGATCACGGTGGCCAAGACGCTCATCGCCCACAAGGAGCTGAAGCTGATCGAGATCCAGGGCCACACTGACGAGCGCGGCTCGCGGCGATACAACCTGGACCTGTCACAGCGGCGCGCCAACTCGGTGCGCAACTTCCTCATCAACCAGGGCGTCCCTGCGGACCGGTTGACGGCGCGCGGCTACGGCGAGGACCGGCCCAAGTGCCGGCAGTCTTCCACCGAATGCTGGTCTCGGAACCGGCGGTCGGAGTTCGTGATCGTCAAGCGCGACTGACCCAGACCCCCGGCGTCACGTCCCCGCACCCCCCGGAAACCGGACAGTCTCCCGTATTGCTTCATGGATACGCTGGCCAACCGCTACGCGCTCGAAGAGATCATCGGCGAAGGCGCCGTGGCGACGGTGTATCGCGCCCGAGACACCCTGAAGGGCGGCACCGTCGCCGTCAAGGTGCTCAAGGACATCCACGACGAGATGGACACTGCGCGGCTGTGGGTGGAGATGCGCAGCCTGCAACGGCTCAGGCATCCGCGCATCATCCGCACCCTGGACGTCGGGAAGTCAGGCCTGGGCCAACACTACATCGCGATGGAGCTGCTCGAGGGGAGGACCCTCCGGAGCCGCATGGTGGACGAAGGCCGGATGGCGGTCGCGGACGTGCTCGTGATCCTGCACCAGGTGATCGAGGCCCTGGACGCCTGTCACTTCTCCGGCATCATCCATCGCGACCTCAAGCCGGAGAACGTGTTCCTGCTCGCCCCTGACGACACGCAGGTCAAGCTGATCGACTTCGGAATGGCGAAGATCCTCCACGACCTGTCCCCCTCTCTCACCCAGGACGCCATGATCTTCGGGACCCCGGAGTACATGGCCCCCGAGCGAATCACCGGTGGCGATCCCACGCCCGCGACCGACATCTACGCGGCCGGCGTGCTGACCTTCGAGATGTTGGCGGGGCTCCGGCCCTTCGCCGGGAGCACACCGGAGCAGATCATGCGGCGACAGCTGCACGATGCAATTCCGCGCTTCTCAGAGCTGACCCCGCCCGTATCCGTCCCCCGGGAGGTCCGGGCCGTGATCCGCCGCTGCCTTCGGAAGGCGCCGCTCCAGCGACCCCGCGCCTCGGTGCTCGCAGCCGAGCTGCAGTCGATGATCGCCCGCGGACCCCTCGAAGATCACAGCCCCGAAGGGTCACGGGAGTAAATCCGGTATGTGTGTTCACGGGACGCGCTATTTGCGGCACCCTCCGAGCCTAGCGAGGGTCCCCGCGGAGGGGGCGGAGGGGGCGAAGTGAGCCACGAAGTGGCGGATCGATCTCCGGGAGGGTGCCCC
This sequence comes from bacterium, assembly GCA_043825095.1. Lineage (GTDB taxonomy): Bacteria > Myxococcota_A > Polyangia > HGW-17 > JAJRWW01 > JBDRSE01. The sequence goes on along the minus strand of JBDRSE010000112.1, from coordinate 22,889 downwards.
TTTACTCGGTGCCGATTCCAGAGCGACTGATCCGCCGCTGCGCGGCGGAAGACTCCCCTCCCGTCCCCTCTGGCGCTGTGCTGTCTACCTACGTGAACGGTTACAATCCGGTCTACTTCGGACGAATCAGGACTTCGAGGCCTTCGAAGGTGCCGTCGGCACCCTGCACGGCGCGCCACGTGGTGGAGCACTGCACCACCGATCCGTCCTGACGGACGAGCGGGTATTCCATGATCTGATCCGGCAGCGCCCCCGGCTCGAAGCGCTGCCCCACCAGCCCCTTCCACATGCCGGACAAATCGTCGGCGAGCTTCGGCTCGTGAACCTGCACAAACCAATCGTCTGCGCTCCACTGCAGCACGGTGTCCCGCGAGTAGCCGAGAAGCGCCTCGATTCCCTCCGACGCGGCCACGACCCGCGGCGGATTCGCCGCGACCTGCACCGTGACCGGTTCGGTGGCCGGCGACACGCCGGCGTCTACCGTCAAGGGTGTAGCAGGCGGCCTGGGAGACGGCGTGGGCGGCGGCGACGCGGGAGCTGCCGCAGGCGGAACGGGCGGTGGTTCAGCGGTCGCATCCAAGGTCACGTCGAGCTCCGAGAGGTCGAGCTCCTCGGTGCCCATGGGCTCGAAGGACTCGGGGGCGGCGGTCTCGGGGGCGGCGGTTTCGGGGGCGGCAGCTTCGGAGGCGGGTGCGTCCGCGTGCGCCTCCGGCCGCTGTCGCTTCACCGGTGCCCCCGGGGGGATGACTACCGGGCCCGAGCCCATCATTGTCCTCGTCGCCGGTTCCGCGCCCGCCTTCCTCCGCGGCCTCAAAGGCTCGTCGGCGGGCGCTGCGCTCGCAGCAGCGGGTTTGGGGCGCGCGGGCGGCTGGGGCATGGGTGGCTGAGGCGCCGGCGGCTGCTTGGTCGGTGCCTTGGCGACCGGACTGGAAGGGCTGCGCGTCGCGCCGCTTTTCGGGACCTGACCGCTCCCCGGTCGGGGCACTGCCTGCAGCCCTGCGCTGCTGAGTCGCGGCGGTGCAAAGTGGCAGCTCCCCAGGATCCGGGTCGACGAACCCACAAGCAACGACAGGTTCACCTTCACGGGCATCTTCCCACCGGCCTTCGAAACGATCATCGCCCTGGCGACGGCCGGAGGCGCCTCGGCCGCGCGCCTCAACACCTTTCCGAGCTCATCGGCAGTGCTCGCGATGCCCAGCTCCTGCAGGGTCAGGTCCGCGAGCTCAGCCGCGGTGTAGCCCAGGGACAGCTGTGCTGCTCGGTTGCTGAGGATCGGTCGAAAGGTCGAATCGAACAGCAGGATTGCTTCACCGGAGGAGTCGATGACGGACTGCATCGCATCCTCTCTGAGCTCGGTGGTCGACTGGCTCGACACCAGGCCTTCCCCGCCCATGTGCACGATCTCGGCGACGTACCGTGAGCCGCCCTCATCCGTGAAAGGGAGTCCTGTCGCTCGCACGGTCTGACCGGCGATCTCCTGTCGACACAGCACATGGTCCGCGCCGTCGGCCACGACCTCGGTCATGACGCACAGCTCGCACGGCTGCTTCCGCCGAAAGATCCGCGTATAGCACGGCGACTCCTCCGGAGTGAGCTCCGGGGAGCGTTGCCGTGCAGCGCCGTTCAAATAGTGTACCCGGTGCTGCTCGTCCACGACGAACGCCGGCAGCGGGATCGCCGCCAGCAGCTCGGTCACGAGCGCAAACGTCTGCGAACGCCCCCCCGCCGAAGCGGACATTTGGAGATCGCCTGCGGAGTCAGCTGCCATGATGATGCTCCTGCTACCTTCACCCGTGCGGCGTGGGCACGAGTCGTGAGTGCTCGCCACGCGACGTTTCTGTAAGGCTAGGCAATGACGGCGAAACTGTCAAACGCCGTGGTGTCGCGGGAGGGGAGAACCGAAGGAAAAGATGGGAGAAGCCGGCCAACCCCACACGATGCAGGGCTCGTAGGGCTCTAGCGACGTATGCAGGCGCGACCGTTCCAGCGCTGGTTGCGGGGACAAACGCAGCGGTTGCCGCGTTTCACCTGCCCGCCACGACAGCGCGGGGCGTTTCGCTCCATCCGCTTGCAGACACGGCCATCCCAGCGCGTTCCGCCCGGACAGACACAGCGGTTGCCCCGACGCACCTGACCGCCGCGGCAGGCCTGGATCTGGCGCTGGCAGGCGCGACCGTCCCAACGCGTCCCTCGTGGGCACTGACAGCGCCCGCCCACGTTCACCTGGCCACCCCGGCAACGCACCGGGTGCTGGCAGGCGCGACCGTCCCAGACCAACCCGGCGCGGCACTGGCAACGTCCGCCCACGTTCACCTGACCACCTCGGCAACGCACCGGGCGCAGGCAGCGCCGACCGTCCCAGCGGGTTCCACGCGGACAGGCGCAGCGATTGTTCCGCGCCACCTGACCGCCGTGACACACCACGTGCCGCACGCAGCGTCGGCCCTTCAGAATCGTGCCGGCCGGACAGGTACAGCGGCCGGCGATGTTGACCTGGCCGCCACGACACCGCAGGTGGTACATGCACTGCCGCCCGTCCCAGCGAGAGCGCGGGGGACAAACGCAACGGTCGCCACGCCGAAGCTGACCGCCCCGGCAGACGATCTGCCGCTTGCAGCGACGAGCGCGCCAGTCCCAGAACGTGCCGAAGGAGCAGACGCAGCGGTTCCCGCTCAAGACCTGACCCCCGCGACAGCGCACGGCGACGCGACATCGCTGCAGCTGGGCTTCCCACTTGGAGTTGGCAGGACAGACGCAGCGGTTGCCTCGGCGCAGCGTGCCCGCTGGGCAGGTTTGCCGATACTCGCACCGCTGACTCGCATAGTTCCAGCGGTAGCCGGCGAGACAGACGCAGGAGCCATGCCGCAGCACCGCGCCGCCGCTACACAGAAGCTTGCGCTGGCAACGGCGCTGGTAGTCGTTCCAGAGGTACCCACGTCGACACTGGCACTGCCCGCCTCGCAGCACGGCACCGCCCGTGCAGACAATTTGCGTCTGGCACTGCCGCCAGAGGTAGTTCCAGCTCTGCCCCGCCGGGCAGACACACTGGCCGAAGCGCAGGAAGGCGCCCCCCGTGCAGAGGATCTTCTGCTGGCACTGCCGGTAGGAGTAGTTCCAGCTGTATCCAACGGGACACACACAGCGCCCACCGCTCAGGTAGGAGCCGCCCGTGCAGACGACCTTGGTCTGGCACTGCTTCCAGTAGTAGTTCCAGTACTGGCCCGTCGGACAGACGCAACGGCCGCCGCTCTCGGTCGCCCCGCCGACGCAGACGAGCTTCTGCTCACAGGCCTGGTTGTAGTGGTTCCAGTCCTGGCCCGATGGACACACGCACTGTCCCGCGCTCAGGAAGGCCCCACCGGTACAAACAATCTGTTGCTCACACTGTAGGTTGTAGCGATTCCATACCTGACCTGAAGGGCACACGCACTGCCCGGCGCTCTCGTAGGACCCGCCGATGCAGTTGAGCTGCACTTTGCACTGCTGGCCGTCCCAGTAGCTCCCGGAAGCGCAGCGGCAGGCACCGCTGATGTAGACCATGCCCCCGGTGCACGTAACCGGCGCCTTGCACTGCTGGTCCGCAGCGCTCCACATGGTGCCTGACGGGCAAACGCACCGACCTGCCAGCGCAAAGGAGCCCCCCTTGCAGCTCAGCACCGGCGGCGTGGGCGTCACCGCCTGCTCGCACAGTCGCGTGGCCTGATTCCAGGTGCTGCCCACGGGGCACACACACTGGCCGTTCTGATAAACGGTCCCGGCCGGGCAGGCCGGCTGCGTCGGTTGCGCCACAGGCTGCACACATTGCTGGGTCTGCGCACTCCAGATCAGACCCTGGGGGCAGACACACTGGCTGCCCGAGAGCACCGAGCCGCCGGAGCAGGCAGGCTGGGTCGGCGTCCGGGTCGGCGTTTCCTGGATCGTGCAGGCAGACAGCATGAGCGTCATCACCAACATCGTCCCACCCACAACAGAGTATCGATTTCCTCGCATTCTCATCACCGCCTCGTATCGTCCGGGAGTCATGACCCAAACGGAGCTGCGGACACCCGGTTCGGGAGCCCTGTTTCCATGCTAGCGTGCCGCGCCAGAAGGGCGTGAGTTAAACACAACCGGCCTGTAGGCTCAACAGTGAACTTGGTTGTCTTGGGGCCCACACTGAGCCCACATCAGACTTTTCTCGCCCCCCTATCCGCCACAACTATACGTTTTCATAGTTTTTTCTGTATTTTCCCGATGCATTCGCTCTTTTCCCATCCGCGCCACGTCACGGGATCCACATCTCCCAGGAACTCGAACCAGTAGGCGAGCGCCTTGAGCTTTCCAAAGGGCTCGTACAGGGCCTGGACCTCTTTTTCCGTGGCGCGACGACCGCCCAGATACTTGTCCCCGATGTAGGTGACCACCAGGGAGTCCACAGCAAGGGAGTCGAAGTGTCCGTACAGCACGGCCAGATAACGTGCCGTCACCGGACCGATCCCCGGCAGGCTGCGGAAGAAAGCGCGCAGCTCCTCGCCCCCGACGCCCGACCGGAGGACGACGTCGAGGTCCAGATCACCGGACACCACCCGGTTGCACAGCTCGACGATAAAGTCAGCCCGGTAGCCGACACGACCGTGATCGCGAAGAAAGCCCGCACCGGCCCGCTGAAGCTCGGCCGCGGTGGGAAAGCGGTGCAGCACGCCGCTGGGGTCTGTGGGCGCGAGCTCGGCGAGCCGGCAAATGGACCGTTTCGCTTGGGTCCAGGTGGTGTTTGTTCCGCAGATGGACGACACCACGTCCGAAAAAACCGACGGGCCCCGCAGCACCCGGCCCGCGCCGCTCCGCGGAACCCAGGCGAGCGGTTCGTGGCGCTCGCAGAGCGCATGGAACTCCCGTAGGTCCCAGTCCAGGGAGAGCACTCGCCGGGCCAGGGCTCGCCCCTCGGCCTCCAACTCCGCCGCAGCCCTGGCTGTCCCCTTCCCCGTCCCTCTCCCCAGCCACCGCAGCCGGAGGGTTCGACCCGGACCGGGGCGAGGCTGCCGGATCTCCAGGCGCCTGACGCTGCGGCGGGGACCTGCCACGGCCACGGCGAGGGTGCGGCTGCCGTCGTCCCAGTGAAACGGTGGAATCTCCCACCAGCCGTGGGACAGCACCGTGCGCCGCAAATCAATCGCCGCCGGGGTTTGCAGGGTGAGCTCCTGCTGCCAGACCTGTTTGGAGGACATGGGCACAACACTAGGCGTTTTCGGTATGGATTCCCAGCCCCGCATTTGCTACGAACGTGACAGAATCAGCGCACCACAGGAGGACCCCGTGCTCAACTATGATCTCAGCGACGAACAGCAGATCCTACGCAAGAACGTCCGCGACTTCGCGGAGAACGTCATCAAGCCCAGGGCCCACGAGCTCGACGAGAACGAGTCCTTCTCCGTCGAGATCACCCAGCAGATGGCGGAGCTGGGCCTGTTCGGTATGTTCGTCTCCGAGGAGTACGGCGGAACAGAGATGGGTTACGTCGCGTACATCATCGCCGTGGAGGAGCTCGCCCGGGTGGACGGCTCCCACGCCGCCACGGTGGCGGCTGGGAACTCTCTCGGCATCGGACCCGTCTTCTATTTCGGCAGCGAGGAGCAGAAACGCGAGTGGCTGCCCAAGCTCTGCGCCACCGAGGCCGAGGACTTCCGCCTGGCCGCCTTCGGATTGACCGAGCCCAACGCCGGCTCCGACGCCGGTGGCAGCAAGACCAATGCGACGCTGGAAAACGGCGCGTGGACCATCAATGGCTCCAAGATCTTCATCACGAACTCCACCAATCCCATCGCGGGCCTGACGATCGTCCAGGCGATCACCGGGAAGCGGGACAGCGGAAAGAAAGAGTACTCGTGCATCCTCGTGCCGAACGGCACCCCCGGCTTCAAGCCGGTCACCATGCACAAAAAGCTCATGTGGCGCGCCTCAGACACAGGAGAGCTCTTCTTCGAGGACTGCCGAGTTCCGGAGGCCAACCTGCTCGGCAACCGCGGCGAGGGCTTTCACCAGATGCTCCAGACCCTGGACGGCGGACGGCTGTCCATTGCCGCCATGGGCCTCGGCTGCGCCCAGGGCGCCTTTGAGGCGGCCTTGCAGTACTCCCAGGAGCGTCAGCAGTTCGGCAAACCCATCGGTAAGTTCCAGGCCGTAGCCTTCAAGCTCGCCGACATGGCGATGGAGATCGAGGCGGCCCGAAACATGCTCTACAAGGCGTGCTGGCACAAGGAGCAGCACAAGCCGTACGAAACCATTGCCGCCATGTCCAAGCTCTACTGCTCGGAGGTGGCCCGACGCGCAGTGCACAGCGCGGTCCAGATCCACGGCGGCTACGGCCTGATGAAGGAGTACGCCGTGGAGCGCTTCTACCGCGATCAGCGCCTCCTCGAGATCGGCGAGGGGACCTCTGAGGTCCAACGCATCGTCATTTCCCGCCGCATCGGCTGCTAAGGGCTTTTAGAACCTGAAGGTGAGGTCCACCCCCACCTGGAGCAGGAGGCTCGGGACCTCGAACTCTGCGGTCTGGTACTGTCCGCTGACGGAGGTTCGCAGTCGATTAACCACGTACGTGAACCGACCGAAGACACCGAGAGAGACGTGTCGGTGGACGTGTGCGGCCAGTCGGAGCTCCCCGGACGGACCACCGCACAATCCGGTCATATCCCCGTTGCCGTCGAGACCCAGGGTGGCTTCGTTGAACCGCACGAGATAGAGCAGTAACGAGCCGCCCCCGAAGATCCCGAGCTCAAACCAGCTCCAGCTCCACTGGGCGCCGAGCTGCAGCCCTACGGGAACGGCTTGGAAGCTGCTCAGGTCATCGCCGACGGTTCCCAACCCCTGGTACCCCGCAGAAACGCGCGCGACCATGGGGCCCCATAGCCGAATCGTAGCGGCGAGCTCGGCGCCGTAGGAGACCATGTCGCCGTCGAGCCCCAGCATTCCGACGCTGCCAACACTGAGCCAGACACGGTCTCGCCGGTGCTTTCTCGGTACCGGCTTCGAGGGCGTGGCCGTGGGTGCGGCGCGACGGCGCTCTGACAGCTCGAGGCGCACCAGAAAGGACGTCTTGAGGAGCAGCGCATCGGCGAGCAGCGCCGGCGTGGCGTCGGTCGGGCTGTCGAGCCGCGCGGCCGACACCTGACTGCCCCGCGGAAAGCGGTGCATCCGCAGCACGTACTGCGGCGACGGCGCGCGGCGACCGACGATGCGCACCACCACGCACCCCCGTTGGCACACCGCCGGATCCGGCGGGGTGAGCCGCCAATCGGCGCTCAGGGGCACGCGCAGCGCCACCGCCTCGTGAAACGCGTGACTCAGCTGCTTGTCCGGACGCTGCGTCTCCTGGTAGAGAATGGGAGGGATGTAGACGGGGCCCCGTCGGCCCGATGCCCGCGCACTCGACAGGGCCGACAGCGTGGCCAACCCCGAAACCAACGCAGCCGACACTACGACGGAAAAGGGGCGCCGCATCGTCATCTCCCGGCCCGCCCCTTTGCACAGCGTGCCAGCAGCGCCTGGGCTCCGGCGTGGCGTGGGTAGCGCTTGCGCAATGTTCTGCGCTCGACCACCGCCCGGGGGGTCGCACGGCCGCAAGACCGGTGCACGAGCTGCATGAGCGCCTCCCGGGCGAAGATGCCCGCCGGATAGCGATCCACGAGCTGCCGCCAGACGGCGACGGCCCGCCCGTGCGCCCTCCGGCTGGAATGAAGACGCGCCAGAAAGGCCAGCGCGTTCTGCCGAGCCATGGACTGCGGCGCGGTGTCGGCAACCGATTGGTAGAGCTGCGCGGCCCGGTCCGCGCGCCCGAGCCACACCAAAATCCCCGCGAGCTTCAGCTTCAGAGATGCCGCGGCGTTGGGCCGCGACGTCACGTCCAGATAGCGCCGGCCCAGGCGTGCCGCTTCCTGTAGCTTCCCCGCCCGAATCGCGCGCGAGAAGTCGGCGTGCACGGCCTTCAGGTACGCCGCCTCCCCCAGCACGGACCGATGTTCACCCGCCCGCAGCACCACGGTCTTTCGATTTCGGCCGGTGGGGAGTACCCAGACGACACCTTCGGACACCGAAACCGTGGTCTGTTGCCCAGCACCACGCAGGACCGTGAAGCGGGTTCCCACCACCCGGACCCGCGCATCCGGGGTCACAACCTCGACGCGCCCCCCGGCCGGTAACTTGGGAATGTGCAGCCGGAGGCGCCCGGAGGCCAGACGCACGGTCGCGGTGCGCAGCTCGTCCCGAACCACCGTCACCCGCGCACCCCCCATGGCCAAGACCCCCCCACAGCGCAACCGCTGCTCCCCGGGGCGAACCGCGGTCACCGGCCGCTCCGGGGCCGAAGTCGGAGTCAGCGCCGGGGATTGAAGCGCACCGTCGGGCGGCGCCTCCACCGAGGTCGGCAACGGCCGCATCGTCGGCGCGCGGGGGCTCCCGGCGGAGCGTCGGAGGGGGACACGCAGACGACGCTGGACCCGGCGCTTCTGCACCAGCAGCGACCCTGCGGCGCGCGAGGTGGTACCGGGGCCATCGGCGGTGCCGACAACAGCGCGGGTCGAGTCAGGGACGGCGGCCGGTCCACTGTCCGAGCCCGCCACCAACGGGCCCGTTGGCAGCTCCTGAGGATCCCAGGCCATTCGCGCCCCGAAGACCGCGACCCCCACCACCGCCAGCACGGCTGCTGCGGCAATTCCCCGCGTCCGCGAGCTGGCGAAGACGATACGCCAGGCCCGTTTCTGCTCCCCACGCGCGGCGGCCGCGACGGCCTCGGCCTCCACTGCCCGCCACAGCCGCATCCGGGTGACGTCGTCCACGTCGCTCACGGCGCTGTCTCCCAGCCGCACCGCCTCCCGATGAATCTCCCGCGCGTCGGCATACAGCGTTCGACAGCCGCGGCAAACGGCGACGTGCCCATTCACCTCCGCGGCCTCCACCCCGTCGAGCTCGCCCGCGGCCAACGCCAGCAGCGCGTCCACGTCGATGGGGTGCCGTCCACTCGGTTCGGTTTTCATGGCATCCCCCGCGCTGTTTTCGTCTCGGCGGCGACGTCCCGCGGCTGCTCCTGCCACATTGCCAGCAGCTCGCACCGCGTCCGCTGGAGACGCTTGAGCACCGCGTCTCGACTCTCACCGACCACCTCGGCCGCCTCCGCAGCCGAAAGGCCCTCCACGTGACACAAATAGAAAACAACCTGCTTCTGCGGCTCCAGTCGGCCCAGGACCTGAGCCAAACTGAGCCGAACCTCGCCCCCGGTTGCCGCCGCCCCAGCGGGCCGCGGCGCTCGCTCCTCGAGGGGGCTCTCCGACCGTCGCTTCCGCCGATCGAGCTCGCTCAAGCAGACGTTCACAGCGATGCGGTGGATCCACGTCGACAGCCGCGCGTCGCCCCGAAATCGATGAATCGTCCGGTAGACACGGAGGAAGGTCTCCTGGGCGGCGTCCTCGGCCGCAGCGCGGTCCTTGAGCAGCTGTCGCGCAAGGCCCAGCACCCGGCCGATGAAGTGATGGTACAGCAGCTCGAACGCACCGGAGGCCTGGGAGGCCCCGTCCCGAAGCTGCTCCAGCAGGAGGGCTTCCTCCTTGGGTCCGAGCGGAAGGACATGGAGCTTTCCCGTGCTCACGAGGCGGTCGCTCCGTGGCTCCCGCGGGAGACAGGCTTCGCTCTGCGGTCTGCGCGGGTCATTTCAGTGCAACCAGCTGTTTTCTCATTGCCGCACCCAAAGGTTCGATTTGGCCTTCCACTCCCTAAGACCGACAGGAGGTGCGTCCGTGGACACCTTGAGCGCAGAAGGACGTTTTTTTCGGGAATCGTGCGCCGTGTGTCCACGTTCGCTCGCCTCTCGGGTCGTACAAACTGAAGACACGAACCGGCGGCGGCTGTTGCAGCCCACAGCACCAGGTCGACCATCCTTGGCGCTGCCACCGCACCCGCCTCAGGGGATTCCAAACGACTCGGAAAGGAGTTTTACGTTATGAAACGTATACTTGCGCTATCGTTCGCCGTCGCTCTGGTGGGAACCGGATGTGACAATTTCTGCTTCGGTGATTCCTGCGAGGCCGACTGTAGCTGGGGCAGCTGCGGCACGCCCGCGTGCACCGGCAACGGTAACTCCAACTGCGGAACCTGCGACGGCTGGGACTGCAACCCCCATTGGAACTACCCCTTCTGCGACACGGACGCCGACTGCTTCGAGGGCGAGCGCTGCTCGGGGGGCGAGTGCCGCTGGGACGATCCGACCTGGTGTGACACCAACCAGGACTGTCCCGAGGGACAGATTTGCTCGCTCAGTTACGAGTGTGAAGAGGCGGTGTCGGACTGTCCCCTCACCGACGAATGCCTGGCGGATCCCGAGGGCTACACACCGGACTGGGTCGGCATCGATCCCGTCTACATGGGCACCGCCAGTGGGGGCGGCATCGATGTCCGCATCGAGTTTCTGGTGGACTTCTATGACGACCACCTGTACGGCGAGGCGGTGGTGCTCGTCGAGGGAGCACAGAACGGTCAACCCTGGATGAACCTCATCGTCACCGGGGATCGATCCGGCGCCCAGATCGACGGCCAGGTCCTGGATCGGGACGCCGCGGAGCGCTGGTTCGACGCCACCTTTTCCGGAGAGCTGCTCAGCTCGAGCGAGATCGTCGGCACGGTCACCGTGGCCACGGACGATGGCACTTTCCAGCTCACCTTCCACCTCTTCCGCACCTCTCCCTGCGGCTGCGATGTGACGCCCTGCGCCGCGGACTCCGACTGCCCCTCGGGCCAGAGCTGCCAGAATGGAAGCTGCGTGGAGGGCTGCATCGAAGAGTGCTGCGCGGACTCGGACTGCCCCTCCGGATACTCCTGCCAGAACAACGCGTGCGTCCCCCCCTGCGTGGTCTTCGAGTGCTGCGTGAACGCAGACTGCGGCGTGGGTGAGAGCTGCCAAGACCATCAGTGCGTGCCGAGCTGCGCCCTGGAGGAGTGCTGTCAGGACGCCGACTGCCCGGCGGACAACATCTGCCAGAACAACCAGTGTGTCCCCTCCTGCACCCAGCAGCAGTGCTGCCAGGACGCCGACTGCCCGGCGGACAATACCTGCCAGAGCAATCAGTGCGTCCCCACCTGCACGCTGCAGGAGTGCTGCCAGAGCTCCGACTGCGCCGCGGGCCTGGACTGTGTCGCGGGCGAGTGCAAGACCCCTTGCACCACGCCCTGCGAGTGCCCCCAGGGCCAGCTCTGCATCAGCGGCTACTGCGAAGTGCCGTAGCGCTCCCAGCCCTTCACCGGGCACACCCTCCTCGGGTCCACGGCGTGGACACAACGGTTTTCCTCGCGCCCCCCAAGCCTGATGGCTATGATGCGACCCCACAGGAGGAGCGATCCATGAAGTGCATCATCTTTCTACACTCCACCACGGGCAACACCCGCCTGGTGGCGCGATTCGCCGCAGAGCAGCTGAAGGAGGCCGGGCACGAGTGCTCGATCCACGACATCACCCGTCACCGGGATCCACCGCCACTCGATGACGTCGACCTGATCGGCATCGCGTGTTCCACGATGTACTGGCGTCCGACCCAGGCCATGGAGCGGTTCGTGGCCCGGCTTCCCGCCGCCTCCCCGCACCCCAAGCCGGCGTTTCAGATCGCCACCGCCAGCGGCGACCCGGGATCCCACTTCGCCCTGGTGGCCGAACAGCTCCAGTACAAGGACTGGATCACACTGCACGCCTGGTTCGTGCCCATGGTGAACAACTGGCCGCCCCACCGCGCTCTTGCGGAGAAAGTCCCGCTCGCGAGCACCATCGCCACCTCCGTCGAAGCGAAAGCCCCCGGGAGGTACCACAACCTGAGCCTGCTCTGGCCCGACTTGGGAGAGCCCCGACCGCGGCACCGGGACGGGTTGGTCGACTTTTTGAGGGACATCACGCGTCGGGCCGAGGCGGGGGACCTGTCCGGCGCCCGCCCCCCCGACAAGCTGTTCAAGGGCAACCGGCTCTTCGCGGCCATCGGTCGGCTGATGACCGTCGAGCAGATGCGTCAAACCACCGACATTCGGATCGACTCCAATCGCTGCGGCCGCTGCGGCACCTGCGTGAAGCTCTGCCCCGTGGATTGCCTGACCCGCGATGGGGAGGACGACGTCCCCCGCGTCGGCACGACCTGCACGGGGTGCTGGACCTGCTTCAACCACTGCCCCGACCAGGCGATCTCCGGCTGGGCCTCCCCTGCCGGCGCGGGCCAATTCCCGGGCCCCTCCGTCGAAGCCCGGGAGCTCTTCCGCACGAAGTGAGCGCCAGCGTCAATCCGCCCCAGCCTACAAAGCCTGATCCCTGTGTCATGATTTTGGCTATCGGCACGTTTCGCGCGCCTGATTAGCTCTATAAAAAGCTTTAATATTTACAGAAATACAACCTGTATTTTCTGGCTTTTTTAGATGTCTCAAGGACGTCGCTTTCTTCGTCGAGGAGGAGCGGGACCGCCTGACCGACCTGCTGGCCGATGAGCTCTCCACCGCCACCTACGACCAGCTGAGCACCCCCTCCGGTGTCCAGGGGATGTGCCAGCGGATGCGGGCCGCCCTCGACGCGTCGTACAATGAGAATACCGGCGATGCGGGCGCCGGCTGGTTCGAATCCGTGGAGCTCACCCTCACCCGCCTGGACGCCCCCGAAGTGCTCGGCGGCGTTGCACCTGGAGAGCCATCCTACCCCTGAGTCCCCGCCCCTCCGGCGCCGCACTTTCCAACCGCCGCGGTTGATTCATCTGGGAACATATGATGGAATCCGAGGGACATCGGTTTGGAGTACGAAAATGTTCCGCGTATTGCCTCTCTCGTTCCTGGTGCTGCTGCTCACGGTCGGCGGCTGCGGCCGGAGCTCATTCCCTTTTGTGAACAATAACAACACCAACGACCACCCTGTGGACTGTGGCAACGGGGCGATCGACCCGGGTGAGGAGTGCGACGGGGCAAACCTCGGCGGCGAAACCTGCGAGAGCATCAGCATGGGGATCGGCGTGCTCAGCTGCTCCGCCCAGTGTACTTTCGACATCGCCGGCTGCTCGGACTACGTCCCCTTCTGCGGCAACTTCGTGCAGGAAGGTGCCGAAGACTGCGACGCACAGGATCTGCAGGGACAGAGCTGCGCCAGCCTTGGATTCGAGGCGGGAACGCTCGGATGCACACCGGGCTGCCGGTTCGACATCTCCCAGTGCGAAGGTGAGCAGCCGGTCTGCGGAAACGGGGTGGTCGAGGCCGCCGAGTTGTGCGACGGACCCAACCTCGATGGGGAATCCTGTGAGTCCCTGGGGTTCTTTGGCGGGGAGCTCTCCTGCGACGAGTGGTGCGAGCTGGATGTATCGGCGTGCGAGGTGTCCGTCTGCGGCAACGGCCAGAGGGAGCCCGGCGAGCAGTGCGACGCCGATGATCTGGGCGGCGCGAGCTGTCAAACCCTGGGCTATGACGGCGGGACGCTGCTCTGTGACGCGACGTGCGAGCTGGATGACTCGGGCTGCTGGAACATCGTGTGCGGGGACGGCGTCATCAACCCCGGTGAGGAGTGCGACGGCGCGAACCTGAACGGACAGAGCTGCCAGAGCCTCGGATACACCGGCGGCACCCTCGGCTGCGCGGTGGACTGCACCTTCGACGTGGGGGCCTGCTGGGTGGTCGTGTGCGGAGACGGTGTCGTGGGTCCGGGAGAGGAGTGTGACGGGCCGAACCTCAGCGGTCAGAGCTGTCAGAGCCTGGGATACGACGGTGGAACGCTGGGCTGCTCGCCGGGGTGCACCTTCGACACCGGCGCCTGCACCACGGCCGCGAGCTGCAGTCCCACGGGCGGCGTACTCGGCTGTGGAAGCGCCAGCAGTGGAAACACGGCCACCAGCCCCAACGCCGTGGACGTCGTCGACGAGTGGACCGGCACCGGCTGCCACGGCTGGCCGATGACCGGCCCGGAGATCGTCTACGAATACACCGTCGGCGCGAGCGACGAAGGGGTGCAGGTGACGCTCACCGGGCTCACTGTCGATCTGGACCTCATCGTGCTGCAGGACACCGGGGCCGGATGCAGCCCGGCGCTCGCCTGCGTCGACTGGAGCTACAACGGGGGCAGCCAGGACGAGCTGGTCACCTTCAACGCCCAGGCGAACACGACCTACTACATCGTGGTCGACGGCTACAACAGCGCCCAGGGGCCCTTCGCCCTGAGCTTCCAGTGCACCGCCGCGGAGATTTGCAACGACGGCCTGGACAACGACGGCGACGGCGACACCGACTGCGATGACCCGGACTGCAACGGCGATCCCGCCTGCTGGACCCACCAGATCTTCGAGGTGTTCCCGGTCAACACTCCCAGCCATGAGTGGGATCTGGACCAGACGACCATCTTCTTCATCCCGGATCACAATGAGCCGAACGGCTACTCCTGGTCTGTCACCGACGGTGTGGGCAGCTACCCGTCCCCGCCCGGGACCGGCACCTCCTCCACCACGGTCGTCACCTTCGGATCGGCCTCTGACAGCGTGACGTACACACTCCCCGGCGCGCACACGTTCACATTCTTCGACGTGACGTACACCGAATTCACGCTGAACAGCCACGGAAACATCACCTTTGGGGGCGGGGACACGGACAGCCAGGAGAGCGCCACCGCGTTCACCAACGGGCTGCCCCGCATCGCCGGCCACTGGGACACCCTCGATCCGACCAATCACGGGACGGTCACCGTGGACGTGTTCTCCAACCGGGTTGCGATCACCTACGACCAGGTGGACGACCCGTTCGCCGGCGGCAACGTGTCCTTCCAGATCGAGCTGTACTGGATGGGAGCCATCGCCATTACCAACCTGACCCACGGCGGCGTAGACGGCCTCGTCGGCATCACCGAGGGGGGCGGAGGAACCGGGGCTCCTGAGGTGGACTTCTACCAGCAGATCGTCATTCCCGGGTTCTACGAGCTGTTCACTTCGGGCGGAGGGGACAGCTTCGATCTGCAGGGACAGACGGTGCTCTTCACACCCGCCCCGGCCACCCCGGAGGGTTACACCTATCAGGTGGGCCCCGCCGCGAGCTGGCCGTTCCAACCCGGCACCGGCAACCTGTCGAGCACGCCGATCGAGGGCCTGTTCCCCAATGGCGACTCGTCCCAGGAGGTCCTGCTCACGTCTCCGAATACTGTCACATTCTACGGACAGACCTACGACCGAATCTACGTCGGCGCCAACGGCTATCTCACCTTCGGCGCCGGAGACACCTCGTGGACACCCAGCGCACAGGATCACTTCGACCTGCCGCGCCTCTCCGGCCAGTTCTACGACTGGGAGCCGGACGACGGCGGCACGGTGACCGTGGACGAGTTCCTCATGGCGGGAGGGTACGTGGTGGCCGTCACCTTCGAGGACGTGCCGCACTACAACAACCCCCACCCGACAATCAGCTTCCAGATGGCGATTTTCAGCAACGGGACCGTACAGTTCTACTACGACGACGTGACGACCAACGGCGGCCTCGTCGGGATCAGCGCCGGGACCGCCGGAGCCTACCCCCTCGAAACCAACTTCCTGCCCTAGACCCAGTGCCCGATCAGATAAGAAGATGTCCGCAAAAACTGCCAAATCTTCCGAAATCCGAAATCCGAAATCGGAGAGCGGAGATCCGAAAATATCCGGTCCATGTCAGCACCAAGGGATCGACATCGTCCGGCAGTTTCTTAACTGACTGACATTGGCCCTAGACCCAGTGTCGAGGAGACCCTGGTTAGCAGAATCAGTATGGGACGGTGACGTAGTAGGAATTTGTGTCGCGCTGCACGATCAGGACCAGACTGCGGCCGGTCATCAGCTTGGTGGACGCCTCGTTCATGTCGAGCAGACTGTTGATGGGATAGCGATCCACCCGCTTGATCACGTCGCCGCGTCGCAGGCCGACTCGCCAGGCGACGCCATTTTGCACGATGGCGCGGATGACCACGCCGTCTCGGGTTTTCAGCCGCATTTGGCGGGCATAGTAGGCCGCGCTGTCGAGGGTCAACCCCAGCCGTTTTTCGAACAGTTGGCGCGCGAGCTTCGCAGTGAGCCCTGCCACCCGAATGGTCACATTTCCCCGCCGCAGTTGCACACGAACCAGCTCCCCCGGGATGAACTTGCTCACCAGGCGGCGAAATCCATACACGTCGACGATGGAGGTGCCGCGGATGGACAGAATCACGTCGCCCCGTCGGATCCCCGCCTTGTCCGCCGGCCCTCCCTGCTCCACAGACGAAACCGCGACCCCGGGTCCCCGGTAGTCGTACACGGCGACGCCCAGATACGCGCCGCGCACGCGGCCGTACTTCAACAGGTCGTTCACCACGCGCTTGACCCGGTCGGCCGGAATGGCAAATCCAATCCCGGGCCCGCCGCGATGCACGGCGGTGTTGATGCCGATCACCTCGCCCAGGATGTTCACGAGCGGCCCCCCGGAATTGCCCGGGTTGATGGCCGCGTCGGTCTGAATGAAGTCCGAGTAGGAGCGACCCTTGATGCGGACCGTGCGCTTGAGGGCGGAGATGACGCCCCGGGACACGGTCTGCGAGAGCCCGAAGGGGTTTCCGATGGCGATGACAGTCTCGCCGTGCATGAGGTCCGCGGACGTTCCGAGCTTGGCCACCGGCAGCTTGCCGTAGGCCTGGATCTTGATCACCGCCAGATCGAACTGCCGCGCCGCGCCCACAACCTTGGCCTTGTAGAACCGTCCATCGGCGAGCTTCACGGTGATGTCTGTCGCCTGAGAGACGACGTGCTCATTGGTGACGGCGTAGCCGGCCTTGCTCACGATGACACCCGAGCCCAGGGACGTGGCGCGACGCTGCGAAGGCGGGTGGCCAAAAGGGCCGACGCGGTACGGGTTGTTGGCAAAGGGGTTGTGCAAGGCGGCCTTGGTCGTGGTAATAGCGACGATCGCCTGGCCCACCTTTCGGATCGCTCGTACCGTGTCGGTGGTCCGCAGCGCTCTCTTCTGAGCAGGTGTCAGGCGCTCGACGTCGATCCCGTGTCGCCTGGAGGGTTGGGCCAGCACGGTGGTGGCCAAAAGGGCAGTTGCGAGACTCATCCCCCAGACCGTGATGAGCTTACCATTCCGCATGGACGACTCCTCTTCCGCTGGACCCGCCCGTCGGCGGCAGGTCGAGCCAATCGAACCGAAAGATTCCAAAGCGTACCACGGACTCGGCCCGCCCGCATTGGTACGCGGTCACGGCCGGCTCCTTCCGGCCGGCCGCTGTCCCAACCCCTCGAAACGGCAGGAATGTGCAACGAATTCAATTGCAGCGAGCTTCGCGCGCAGCATTGCCAACGCTGAAACGATGAGCTATGTTCTGGAACCTGGTTTTTCAGGACGGTAGTCGCTGCCAAAGGCAACCGCATCGAAAATCAGCGAGCCAACGCGACGCAGTGCCGCCGGTGGGCTCAAAGAGACGGTGAGAAAGGAATCCCTGATGCGCAGTAAGATCTGGATTCAGGTCGCGGCTGGATTGCTCATCAGCCTGCTCGCGTGGCCTCAGACGGCCGCGCGCGCCCAGGCGTGCACCACGGCGTCGGCGAGGCGAATCAAGAAGCTCAACATCGACGCCATGGATGAGAACGACCGCTGGGAGCTGGCCAAGGCCCGGCAGAAGCTCGAGGACGCCAAGCTCATCGCGCAGAGTCGAAAGTGTATGGACAGCCTGGAGCTGGCCACCACCTACATCCTACTCGGCGTGATCGAGCTCCGGTCGCGCAAGCGCGCGGCCATGGAGGCGGCGTGGAAAAAGGCGCTCGAGATCAGCGCCGGCGTACAGATTCCGGCGCGCGTACGGAGCAGCAAGGTGCTGCGGCTGTTCACCGTGGTCAAGGCGCAACACACGATAGCACCGCGCCCCGCCGCTCGCCACGGGGGAACCGCGCCGAAGGCCCCCCCCAAAGGCTTCGAGCACGTGCCCGTGGTGAAGTGGGAAGAGGGCAAGACCCTCACGATACAGGTCCGCGCCGCGGACAACATGGCCGTCCAGCGGGTCAGCCTGTTTTACAAGACCGACGTCTCACCCGCGGTCAAACGGCTGGAGATGATCAGGAAGGGCGATGACCAGTGGTCTTGGTCCGTGGTCATGGAGGGCGGCCGCGTCCGGGGCAAGCAGCTGTCGTACTACCTCGTCGCCTACACGGCAGGGGACGCCGAAGTCGCCGCCTCCGGGAACTCGGCCAACATGCACATCACGATGCTCACCAGCGCCGCGATGGCCGCCCGGCGCGCGGCCGGAGAGGAAAACCCGCTCACGGGTGGAACCCTCGTCTCCCGGCGACGGGCCATCCGTCGTCGCGTGGCCTCACAAATCGATCACGCGCTGGAGAATCCGGACGGCAGCCCGGTGGTTCGTCGCCGAACCGCCGGTACGGTGACAAAGACCCATGCACCCACCACCGGTTTCAAGGGCACGGACATCTTCTTTGCGTCCATCGGACTGGGGACCGGGTTCGGGCTGATGCAGGGCAAGACCGAGGTTACCGGCGAGGATGTGCCCGGCGCCCCCTCCATTGGGTCCCTGTACGGGCAGCTCGAGATCGGCTACCTGATCACCCAGAGCTTCTCGTTGAACTTCTTCGGCCGCTTCGGGGGGCTGTTCATCTCGGACAAAACCAAGGATCCGGAGACGGACGGGTATTATCGACCGAACTGCAATCCGACCTCCACGGACGACTGCAAAGCGAAGGCCGCGAAGAACGACAAGGAGTACCTGCTGCTCCTGCGGGTGCGCTACCAATCGGGCAAGCTGCTCCCCCAATCGCTTCCCGTCAACTTGATGTGGTACATCGCCGGCGGGGTCGGGTACGGCGTGCTGCGCCACCTCGTGAAAGCCAGGCTCGAAGACCCCCTCGTTGCAAACCAATTCCACAGCGTCAACGACACCGACCTGTCCAACGGGTTCGTGCCCAACCTCTGTGTCGGAATTCAGCTCTGCGTCACCAAGCAGTGTGGCGTGAACATCTTCGTCGAAGCCAACTACCTCGCCGCCTTCACCACTGATCCCGACAACAACACCTACTTCCACCTCGACTTCACGCTCGGTGGAAACTTCCGGTTCTGAGCAGCTCCTCAGTCCAACTTCGCCCTGGCGGTCCGACGAGCGGCCGCGAGCCCGGCCTCGAGCTCGGCGCCGGCGGCGCAGGATCCCTTGGCAAAGTCGGGGCGGCCGCCGCCCTTCCCTACCAGGCGGACCAGCTCCGTGGCATTTGCCCTCCCGCTGTCGGTCAGGGACCTCGTGGCAAAGGCCACCAGCGCAGGCTTGTCCCCGGCCGCCGCCAGCACCCCCACGACCTGCTCGTCGCCCCCCCGTAGGGCATCCGCCAGGTCGGCCGCCTGCTTGGCGTTCACCTGCTCCACCTGCGCAAACACCAGATACACGTCACCGACACGATCCGCTCCCTGGAGCAGCTCTCGACGCAGGCTCCCGATGTCCGCCTTGGCGGCGCCCCCCTTCCGCAGGCGCTTGTTCTCCTCCAGCAGCTTCTCCACCCGGGCCGGGAGCTGGTCCCGGGGCACCCCCAGCAGACGCTCCAGACCCTGGGTCGTCTGTCGCAGCTCCCGGACCCGCTCCAGCGACCGGGTCCGGGTTTCGGCCACGATGCGCCGCACCCCGGCGCTCGACGCCCGCTCGGACAGGATTTGGAACAGCCCGATCTCACCGGTGGACCGGCAGTGGGTGCCGCCGCACAGCTCAGCAGAGTAGTCCCCGACGGTCACCACTCGCACCCGATCCCCGTACTTCTCCCCAAAGAGCGCTGTCACGCCGGCTTCCACGGCCTCCTGGTAGCTACGCTCCGCGATGGAAACCTCCCGGTTCTCGGCGATACGCTCGTTCACCCTTTGTTCGAGCTCAGCGAGCTGCTCCTCGGTGACCGCTCGGTCGAGGGTGAAATCGAACCGCAGGTACTCAGGATGCACCAACGAGCCCTTCTGGTGAGCCTCCTCGGACACCACCTCCCTGAGCGCCCAGTGCAGCAGGTGCGTCGCCGTATGGTTGGCCATGATGTCCCGCCGCCGCGCCCCATCCACCCGGGCCGTCACCTCCTCCGGCAGGGCCGCCAGGTCCGCCTCCTCGAGATCACCACGGTGCACGATGAGCTCTCCGACCCGATGCGTGCTCCACACCACAAATCGGAATCCCGGTGCCTCAATCACGCCGGTGTCACCGACCTGGCCGCCGGCCTCGGCATAGAACGGCGTCTGATCGAGCACCACGTACTCGTTGTCCACGAGCTTCAGCAGCTTGGACGTCGCATCCAGCCCCAGCTCGCCTGCGACGCCCAGCTCCCAGTAGCCAAGGAACCGCGTCGGCCGCAGCCCCTCCAGCTCCCTGGGGTCGAGCGCCTGCCGTTCCTCGCCCTTGGACGCCTCGGCGTGGGTCCTCTCCGCCCGGTCCCAGCCCGCCCAGTCCACCGTGATGCCTCGCTCCCGCGCCATCAGCTCCGTGAGATCGCGCGGAAAACCGTAGGTTTCGTACAGCTTGAAGGCAACCTCGCCGTCCAGTCGGCGCGCGTCGCCCTCCAACTCGTCGACCACAGCGCTGAACAGCCCCACACCGCGCTCCAGCGTACGAAGAAACGCCCGCTCCTCTTGCTCAATCACACGGCGGATGTGCGCGCCTCGCCCGCCGATCTCTGGAAACACGTCCGAGAAGACCGCCGCCACGGCGTCCACCAACCGATGGACGAAGGGCTCACGCTGACCCAGGACCTGGAACCCGTACCGCGAAGCGCGCCGCAACAGACGCCGCAGCACGTACCCCCGGTCCTTGTTGCTCGGCACGACGTTGTCCGCGATGGCGACCGAGAGCGTGCGGACATGGTCGGCCACCACCCGGAGCGCGACGTCCGTGCGCTCGCCCGCGCCGTAGGCGACGCCCGTGAGCTGCTCGAGCTCCGCAAAGAGCGGCGTGAACAGGTCCGTATCGTAGTTGGAGCGGCGCCCCTGACACACCGACACCAACCGTTCGAACCCCATGCCCGTGTCCACGTGCTTCGCCGGGAGCTTCTCGAGGGTCCCGTCCTCCAGGTGATTGTACTGGATAAACACCAGGTTCCAGATCTCGATGAACCGTCCGCAGTCGCCGTTTACACGGCAGGAGTGACCCTCCACACCCTGGCGGTCGCAGCCCGCCTCACCCAGGTCCAGGTGGATCTCCGAGCAGGGTCCGCACGGCCCGGTCACCGCCATCTCCCAGAAGTTGTCTTTGCGGCCGAAGCGCAGCACCCGCTCGGCCGGAATCCCGCTCACCACGGGCCAGAGCGCCTCGGCCTCCTCGTCCGCGCCGAGCCCCAGCGCCTCGTCCCCGCCGAACACCGTCGCGTAGAGCCTGTCTGGGTCCAGCCCCATCTCGTCGACGAGGAACTCGAAGGCCCAGCGGATGGCCTCCCGCTTGAAGTAGTCCCCGAAGGACCAGTTCCCGAGCATCTCGAAAAAGGTGTGGTGGTAGGTGTCCACACCCACCTCCTCCAGATCGTTGTGCTTGCCCGACACCCGAATGCACTTCTGCGTGTCGGCGCAGCGGGTGTAGTCTCGGCTGCCCGTGCCCAGAAAAACGTCCTTGAACTGGTTCATTCCGGCATTGGTGAACATGAGCGTGGCGTCGCCGTGGGGCACCACGGGCGCCGACGGGACGATCCGGTGCTCTCGCTCCGCGAAAAAGTTCAGAAATCGCTGCCGAATCTCATTGGCCGTCATCATCATCAAACCTCGTGCCTGCTGCGCACACCGGCGGACGCGGTACGCGGAGGCTCAATATAGCCAGGCCCGCGGGCCCGTGCCAGGGGAAGTTGGGAGCCGTCAAACGACGACTGCGCATCCGCGCGCCGAGCGCTTCGAACGTATGTGTTCACGGGGGGGCTATTTGCAGCACCTCCCGAGCGCAGCGAGGTTCCCCCGGAGGGGGCGGAGGGGGAGCGCTGAGCCGCGCAGCGGCGGATCGCTCTCCGGCAGGTGCCAGGATTCGCACAGCGCCGAAACCAGCCCGACAGATCCGCCGCTCCGCGGCTCAAGACACCCCTCCCGTCCCCTCAAGGGGAAGCCCGCGCTGCGCGCGGGGGGCGCTGTGCCGTCTACCACGTGAACGGTTACGTTTGATCTTACGATCTCCGTGAGCCCGCTTCCCGTCACCGAGTTGAATGCCGAGCAGCGCCGCGAGGTCGCCAGGTGGATCGCGCTGCACCAGGAGCGCCTGCCTGAGCCCGTCCGGCTCTTTCTCGCGCTTCACGGCAAGTACCTGGACGCGGACGGGGACCTGCGCCGGCGTTTCGACGCTTCGGTCCGCGAGCTGCGCCGTGCCCTGGGCATCACGCCGTCGAGCGAGCGTCGGCGCAGCGGTAGTCCCCTTGCGTCCCTGCCGCCGGAGCAGGCCCGGCCGGCGCAGACGGAAGAGGAGCGGCTGGAGCAACAACGGGACCGTAGCCTTCGGCTGGAAGGATGGCACAGGGAGTTGAAGAAGCGACATCGAAGACAGTCCAAGCGGCTCGAGAAGCGGCTCGCCAAGCTGCAGGCCGCCGCGGCGACCGCCCCTGAGCCCGTAGCCCCGCTGGAGCCCCAGGACGTGAACGATGACACGCCGCTGGAGTCGATCCTGCGCAGCCGCAGCCCCAGCGCGCGAGAGGTGATCCTGCAGGCCGATCTGAGCACGACCAACCTGGTCAACGATCCCGAGCTGCTCGCGCGCTTCACGTTCAAGCTGATTGGCTGCAGCGCGCACGCGCGGCGTCCGTTCGCGCTGTATGAGCACGAGGACCCCGTCAACTGCGCCTACATGCTGCACCTGTTCAAGGGCCTGGCGATCCACGAGCAGCGCCTGGATGTGCACGGCCGCAATCGCCAGAACGTGCTCGCCGTGCGTCAGTCGGAGAGTCGCGAGG
>JBDRSE010000111.1:0-31821 GCA_043825095.1 bacterium | reverse complement strand
TCCCTGGTGCCAAGCGAAACAACAGGAGCTGCAGATCAAAGGCACCCGCAGGATCTTCCAGCTTGTCCCGGTGCAGCTCGATGCGCTTGCGCACCAGCGCGAGCCGAGCCTCATCCCGGGCCTGATCGAACAGCTCCGCATACACCTCGTCGAGCTGCTGCCACAGCCCGGCTGCCTCGGCGAGGCGGACGAGCTCGGCCAACGCCGCCTCATCCGCGGGATCGATCACGAGCACCGCGCGATACTCTTCGAACGCCCGGGCGGGTGCCTCGAGGCCCTGGTCGCACAGTCTCGCCCGCATGCGGAGCGTCTCCGAGCGCAGCACGGGCTCGTTCGCGGCCAAGGCCAGCGCTCCGAGCACCGCATAGTAGTCCTCGTTCCGCCCGGTTTCGCCCGCCAGCCGGCCCAGCTCCTCCACGATGCCCGGGTCGACGTCTGCGTTGAGCATGAGCGACTGCAGCTCCACGAACGCGCGGCCCTTCTCGCCGACCTCGTTCTCCAGGATCCGCGCCAGCTCACGCCGGAAGCCCCGCCGATCGTCCGGATCCTCCGCCGTCACCGCCAGCCGACCGTAGAGGTCGCTGAGCGCCGCCCACTGGTGAGAGGCGTCCGCCGTGTCCCGCAGGGCCTGCAGCACCTCGGCCTCTCCGCCCCGGAGCCCCAAAATCCGTCGGAGCCAGAAGAAACGCCCCGATCGCGCGTCCTGGGCGGACCGCTGGGCAGCCTCCTGGAAAAGCGCGGCGCGGACGCTCAGCTCCTCCGAACAGACAGTGCCGTGCTCCAGGGCGCCCAGGTACTTACCGACCTGCTCGCCTTCCTCGTAGCGCGATCGCAGAGACTTGAGCGCCGCGTCGTCCAGGGGATCCAGCCTCAAGACCCACTCCGCTGCCGACGCCGAGGCACGCTTCAGGCCGTCTTCGTGCATCAACTGGGACATCCGGTGCACCAGGGTCACCCGGTCGGCGGCCTCTTCGGCCGCGTCCACCTGCCGGGAGAGCGTGAAGACCAGCTCCGCTCGGGCGCCTGCGTCCTGGTGATGCTTCTCCAGAGCCGCCAAGGCCTCGCCGTCGGTCGGGGACAAATCCAACACGCGCTGCCAGGCCGCGATGGACCGAACCTTGTCGTCGAAGTTCTCGTCCAGGTTCTGCGCACTCTGCCGGGCCAGCTCCAGGCGCCACTCCGCATCGCGTGTGAGGGCCATCTCCCGCTCGAGGGCGGTGTTCAACCCTTCGAAGTCACCCCGCCGGCGGGAGATCGACAGCAGCTGCTGCCGGGCCCCGTAGTCCTCTGGGCTCAGCGCCAGAACCTCGTGCCAGCACCGCTCCGCCGAGTTGTCGTCCCCCATGCGATCGCTGTAGTGCTCGCCGAGCATGCGCAGCAGCTCGATCCGGCCGGTGGGATCCCGCCGCGTGGCGAGCTGCCCCTCCAGGGCTCGGGCGACACCGGCCAGGTCGGCCATGGAGTCGTACAGGCTCGCGAGCGCCTCGTGGTACTCTGCCTGCTCCGGTCGCAGGGCGACGCACCGCTCCCAGAGCTCCGAGGCCTTGGTGGGACTGCCGAGGTTGGTCTGCGCCAACAGGGCCATCCGGGACAGCAGCTCCAGCTGCTCCTCCTCGCCCCGCGCACGACCCACCCGGGACTCCAGGAACTCCAGGAGATCCTCGTGCCGGTCCATCTGGCTCAGATACTCCTCCACCGCCTTGACCGCGCCGCCGTCGTCCGGGTCCTCGGCCAGCACCTTGCGATACAGGTCGTGGGCCGAATCGTATTCGCCGGCCTTCCAGAAGGCGGCGGCAATCAGGCGAATGAACTCGAGGTTCACGTCCGCAGACACCCCTTCGAGGGTCTGATCCGACAGCCCGGACAGGGCCTCCCAATCCCCTTTCTGGCTGTAGACGGCCGCCATGGTCAGCAGGGTCACGGGGTCGCCCGGTCGCTGCTCCAGGATCTGCTTCAGCATCTCCAGGGCCCGTTCCTCGTCGCCCACCCCGGACAAGAAGACCTCTGCCACCTCGCGCAGGGAAAGCCGATAATGGCCCCCCGTCTGCCCTTCGGTCTTGCTGATCAGGAACCCGGCCAGCCGCTGCCAATGCGCGCCGCTTCGATAGAGGTGGAGCAGCTCGCGCTCAGCCTCGGCGCGGGCGTCCTTGAGGTTCCACAGCTGCTCCCAGGCGTCGATTGCGAGGTCGGGCTGCTGCAGCTTGCCCATGGCGATCTGGGCCGCCTCACGGGTCCGTTCGAGGCGCTCATTGGGATCCCAGGTGGGCGCCACGGCGCCGAGATACAGCCGGTACAGCTGCCTCCAGTTGTCGGTTTCCCGGTACTGCTCCGCCAGGAACACCAGGGCCTCGGAATGGGTCGGATCGGCGTCGGCCAGCAAGGCAAACACCTCGCCGGCCTTGCCGACCTCCGAGAGCCGGTCCCGGTACAGCCGCGCGAGGTCGAGCAGCAGCGTCGTGCGGTTGTCGCCCTTACGGGCCCAGGTTGCTTCGTCCAGGGCCTGCCGGCTCAGGTCGGCCAGGGCGGTCCACTTTCGCGCCAACGCCAGGTTCTGCGCCTCGTCCTTGAACATCGCCTGGCGAGTCCGCCAGGTTTCCTCCCCGGGCGCCTCGTAGAGCTGCTGGAACTCCTCGACCTCCTCAATGGCCTCGTCGCCCACATCGACGAGCTCCTCTTCCGAGAACTCTTCGGAGAACTCCTCCGCGTACTCATCGGAGTACTCCTCGCCGACGGCGTCTTCGGCGAACTCGTCAGCCAGCTCGTCGGCCAGCTCGTCCACCAGGGACACCTCGTCCTGCTCCTCGGCGTTGGCGTAGAAGTCGCCGGTTTCCCCTTCGAACCCCGGAACCGGCGTCTGATACCCCTCTTCCATTGCCGGGGCGGCTCCGTCCTCGAAGGCGAACTGATCATCTTCGAAGAGCGCGTCGTCTTCACCGTACTCCTCGTCGTACCCCGCCTGATCGCCCCCCTGGACGTCCTCGGCCGGGAGGACGGCGGTTTCTTCGTCCGCCTCGCCGTACTGCCCATCGTCGCCGTCGAGGTCCAAGGACTCTTCGATGAACTCTTCATCGAGGATCTCGACCTCCCCGGTGTGCAAGGGGAGGACACCATCATCCTCTGGATCCCAGTTTTCGGGATCCGCCCCGCCGGTGGGATACTCCCGGACTCCGTCTTCGACGTATTCTTCAGATCCTGGTCGCTGCTCGTGATCGTCTCGGTCTTTCATCTCGCCCCCAATGTATGCGTGACCCGCCCGAAAGCGGAGGTGCCTGTAGTCATAAAGCAAAGACACGAAATGTCGGCTGATTCTGCGACGATCCGGGTGCGTTCGTCAAGGCTCCAGATCCCGAATCGGATCCGACCCCGAGAAGCACCGGATCGAGGCCTAAATGAGGCGCCGCGGAAGCGCGCCGGCGGTGCCTTTCAAGGCGCCCCGGTCCAGAAAACGATTGACAAACAAAAAGGAAAGACCCATTTCGCTGAAGAACCACAGCGAACACAGCGCACCAGGCTCGTGCCCACGGAAGACATGGTCGGAGACTCCACGTCATGGCGAGCCCGCACATTCTCGTAGTCGACGACGAGCAAGACATCCGAGAGCTGCTCCGGTACAACCTGAGCAAGGCAGGCTTCGAGGTGTCCGCGGTCGACTCCGGCGAAGGCGCGCTGCACGCCGTGCGGACGAAAAACCCCGACCTCATCATCCTCGACCTGATGCTCCCCGGCCTCGACGGCCTTGACTGCTGCCGCGTGCTCAAGAGCGATCCCACGACGCAGCACATCCCCATCGTGATGCTCACCGCACGCGGAGAGGACAGCGACATGGTCACCGGACTCGAGCTGGGGGCGGACGACTACGTGACCAAGCCCTTCAGCCCGCGGGTGCTCATCGCCCGCGTGAAGGCCGTGCTGCGACGAGGAGAGGAGGCCGGCCGTTCGCCAAACGCAGAGCTCACCCTTGGGGAGCTGCGGATCCTCCCGGCGCGGCACGCGGTCCTCGTCGGCGACACGGCCGTCGACCTCACGGCCACGCAGTTCGCGATCCTGCACTTCCTCGGCCGACGGCCGGGCTGGGTCTTCAGCCGACAGCAGATCATCAGCGCCATCAAGGGCGAAGATTACCCCGTGACCGAGCGCTCGGTGGACGTTCAGATCGTGAGCCTCCGCAAGAAGCTCGGAGACGCCGGCCGGCTCATCGAAACCGTGCGCGGCGTCGGCTACCGGATCCAGGAAGAGTAAATGGCGCGACGGCGCAGAAAGCTCCTCTGGCAGCTGTTCCCGTCCACCCTGCTCATCCTGCTGCTGGCGCTGGTGGCCATCGGCTTCTACGCCTCCCGCGAGCTCCGCACGCGTCACCTGCGCGACACGGCCGACGGACTCCGGAGCAGGGCGCAGCTGTTGGCGGAGCTGATCCCGCGCGAGCCAGTACCACCACCACACCGAATCCAGGAGCTCTGCCGTCGTTTCGGCAAGCAGACCACCAGCCGCTTCACCGTCATCCTGCCGAGCGGGAAAGTCCTCGGCGACTCCCAGAAAAGCCCCGACCGGATGGATGACCACAGCGATCGCCCGGAGGTGCACGCCGCCTTGGCCGGGCGGATCGGCCGCGCCATCCGCTACAGCAGCACCTTGGACCAAGACATGATGTACCTCGCCGTTCCGCTGTATCGAAACGGGCGCGTGGTAGCAGCCGTACGGGCGTCAGTCCCCCTGAGCGCGCTCTCGGAAACCCTCCGCCGCATCTACTGGCGTCTGGCCCTGGTCGGGCTGTTCATCGCCCTCGCCGCCGCGGGCCTCTCGCTGTTTGTGGCCCATCGGATCAACCGACCGCTACGAGAGATGCAGGCCGGTGCCAAACGCTTCGCCGACGGTGAGCTCCGCTACCGACTCGCGGTCCCGAGCGCCGAAGAGCCCGGGGCGCTGGCCGAGGCCATGAACGCCATGGCGGCCCAGCTCGACACCCGGATCCAGACCGTCACGTCCCAGCGCAACGAGCTTGAGGCGATGCTCACCAGCATGATCGAGGCGGTCCTGGTGGTCGACGCCCAGGGCCGGCTGGTCCGCTTCAATCACGCCGCTGAGCACCTCCTCGACCTCGACCCGGAGGCCGCGCAATCCCGCCCCATCGAGGAGGCGATTCGCAACGTGGAGCTGCATCAGCTCATCCAGCGGATCCTGGAGGAGCGTCAGCCCCAGGAGGCGGAGATCGAGCTGCACCGGGACGGGCAACGCTACCTGCGCGCCGTGGGCACGGCCCTGCTCGGCGGAGACGACCAGACTCCAGGCGCCCTGGTGGTGCTGCACGATCTCACGCGCCTCCGCCGCCTCGAGGTCGTGCGGCGCGACTTCGTGGCCAACGTCTCTCACGAGCTCAGGACCCCCATCACGGCGATCCAGGGCTTCGTGGAGACGCTGCGAGACGGCGCGCTGGACGATCCACAGGACGCCCACCGCTTCCTGGAGATCATCGCCCGGCAGGCCGACCGGCTGAATGCGATCATCACCGACCTGCTCAACCTATCGCGCCTGGAAGACAGCGCGACCCGGCCGTTGCAGCAGGAGCCCGTGCCGGTGAAAGCGCTGCTCCAATCCGCGATCCAGGTCTGTCAGCAGAAGGCCAATCAGGCAACCGTATCCATCGCGCTCGAGGGTGCGCTGGACACCGAGCTCATCATCAACGCTCCACTGATCGAACAGGCGGTGATCAACCTGTGCGACAACGCGATCAACTACAGCGACCCGGGTGGCACGGTCCGCATCGTTGTGGAGCCCGGGGACACCGAGGTGGTGGTCGCCGTGACCGACGACGGCTGCGGAATTCCCGAGGCTGATCAGGCGCGGGTGTTCGAGCGGTTCTACCGGGTGGACAAGGCGCGAAGCCGGGAGCTCGGCGGCACCGGCCTCGGACTCGCCATCGTGAAGCACATCGCGAACGTGCACCAGGGCAGGGTCTCCCTGGAGAGCAGCGTCGGGCAGGGCAGCACCTTTCGCATTCACTTCCCCACCGCGCCGCACCGCGCGTAGGGCGCGCCGATCCCCGTCCCGAGCGCGGTGCCGTTTGCACAAGCGCCGGCGATCCGGTACTCACGGAGCAGGTTTCGCAACTTCCTAACCGCTGCGTAACGGGTTCCTAACATCGAAGGGCGAAACAAAGGCAGCCACTAACCGTTCACGTGGTATACGGCACAGCGCCCCCGCGCACAGCGCGGGCTACCCCTTGAGGGGACGGGAGGGGTGTCTTGAGCCGCGGAGCGGCGGATCTTTCGGTCTGGTTTCGGCACCGAGCAAGGCTGGGCCCCCTTCCGGAGATCGATCCGCCACTTCGTGGCTCACTTCGCCCCCTCCGCCCCCTCCGGGGGAACCTCGCCGCGCTCGGGAGGTGCTGCAAATTGCACACCCGTGAACACATACGGCAGCCACTACTGAACATTCGCATGCCATTGCGAGGAAGTGCCATGCTAATCAGTCGCATCCTAGGAATGACCCTGTTGGCGGGATGGACCCTCGTCCCGTTCTCCGACGCTGCCCGCGCCGCGCCTCCGGCCGACAAGCCAGCGGAGCGGATCGCTCCGGTGCGCGCGCCCCCGCCACCCCGGACGGACAGCGCTCCCGCGCGGTCGGAGAAGAAACCCGCCGAAGGGGCCAGTGCAAAAAAATCCGCCTGGAAGAAGGTGCTGCGGTTCATCGAGATGTTCCACCCCTCCACGGTCTGGTACCTGCGCTATCGCTACGGCGTGGACGACGGCGGGGAGACCTACAACAACTTCCACGTGGGTCGGGGCTACCTGACGCTGAAGTTCGAGCCCACGAAGTGGTTCGAGGGGCGCATCACCACGGACGTTCACCAGGACGACGAGGGTGACTGGAAGGTCCGGCTCAAGTATCTGTACGGCAAGCTCACGCTGCCCGTGGAAACCGTGGTGGTGAGTGAGCCCTACGTCGAGCTCGGCATGGTGCACATGCCCTGGCTGGACTACGAGGAGCACATCAACTGGTACCGCATGCAGGGCACCATGTTCATCGAGCGGAACGAGCTGTTCAACTCGGCCGACCTGGGTCTCACCATCGGCGTGCTGCTCGGACGCAAGCTCCCCAAGGCGTACCAGAAGAAAGTCGGTAAGAAGTATCCCGGCACCTGGGGCAGCCTGGCCTTCGGCGTGTACAACGGCGGCGGCTATCACGCCAAGGAAGCCAACAAGAACAAGGTGCTCGAGGGGCGCGTGAGCGTGAGGCCCCTGGGCCACATCTTCCCCAACCTCCAACTCTCGTACTTCTTCACCTACGGCAAGGGCAACAAGCGCTGGGAGCCGCAAGCCGTCGGGGACCCCTCTTACGAGTGGCCGGACTGGCAGACCAACCTCTTCATGGCCAGCTTCGAGCACCAGTACCTGGTGCTCACGGGCACCTTCGCCTTTGGCAGGGGGCGACAGAAGGGCGCCGGTGACGTGGACCCGGCCCAGGACGACAGCCTCTGGGTCGACGCGGGCGGCAACGCCGAGAGCTTCCGGGGTGCCTCCGCGTTCCTGGAGGTCCGGCTGCCGTGGATTCTGGGGAGCGTCTGGGGCCGGTACGACTGGTTCGACGGACCCTTCCAGGGCGTGAACTTGGCCTACCACCGCATCACCGCCGCCTACGCCTTCCACTTCTGGGGCCGGAACAAGAACGTGCTCGTGTTCGACTTCGAGTATCTGCTCTTCGACGACCCGGCCACGGCGCCCACGCAGCGGCCGAATCAGTGGGCCGTCACGCTCACGCTGCAGATCAAGCTGGAGTAGCAATTCACTCGCCATCGGGGTCTCCACCCTCATCTCCCTGATCATCGCGGTCCCCCTGAGCCTGGTCATCGCGCTGTTTCTCGTGGAGCTGGCCCCGGCCCGGGTGAGCCGGTCGGGGATCGGGGATCGGGGATCGGGGATCGGGGAGGCTAGTACAGCACGGCCGTGAGGGCGAAGTAGGTGCCCTCGCCGACCATGGTGGACAGGTCCATGGCGGCGCCGTGACCGATGTGCGCGAACCATTGCTCCTGCACGTACTCGGTGAGGCCGAGGTCCGCCGCGGCGTGGCGCACGATCACCTGGCCGCCCGTGTTGGTCACGTTGGCGAGGGACGTGCCGCTGTGGGGGCAGAACCCGGTGCCGGTATCCACGATCATCTGCCAATCGGCGTTGAACCACTGGCCGATGGCCATGACCTCGGTCGTGCCCGCCGGCATGTCGAAGTGGTACTTCTCGTGCAGATCCAGGTTCTCCCACCCCTCCGGGATGTCATACAGGCCGGTGCCCGACCCATCGATGAACGTGATGATGGTGCCGTCGTTGACCACGGCCACCGGGCGAACCAGCGTCGTGACGTTGCCGGCGGCGTCGGTGACCTCGGCGGTCAGCTCGGCCGGGCCGTCTGCCAGGGTCGTGGTGTCCCAAACAAAGGAGCAGGGCGTGGCAGTGCACGCGTCGTGGAGCTCCCCGTCGATGAGGAGCCGCACCTCGGCCACCTCGCCCTGGTCGGCTGCGCTCACCTCAATCGTGGTTTCTCCGCTCAGCACGTACGGAAGGGTCAGGCTGGAAAAGTCGACCGTCGGCGCGGTGCGGTCGATCACCACCATGGTTTCCTGGGACGTGCTCTGAGACGTTCCCGGCCCGTAGGCGACGACCCGCAGCCGATGCAGGGACTCGGCGGTTGTGGACGTATCCCAGGGGATGGTGTAAGGGGCCACCGCGGACTCGCCCACCACCTGGTCGTCCACCAGCAGCTCCACGCGGTCGACCTCACCGGTCACGTCCACGGTCACCTGGAGCTGTCCCGTGATGTAGCTCTGGTTCGTAGGAGACGTAATGGCAACGGTGATGGTATTCTGATCGCCGCCGCCGCTGTCTTTGCACGCGGCCAGGGAAACGAGCCCACACAGGCCCACCAATAGAAGATGATTCACCCACTGTTTCATGGCATACCTCTTACTTGTCGACGTTAGGCGGTCCCAATAACTGCATCGGAGACCAAAGTCAAAGCAAATTCGCAATAACACATGAAGATGATAGGTAAAATAGACATTGGCAGGGTCGTGATCCCGAGCGCGGTCTGTGTGATCGCGCTGCTGGCCGGCTCCGCCTGTCCACCTCGCAAGCCGCCGGACGCCCCGGGGCTGGTCAAGCCCCACCAGCTCCCTGACGCGGTGACGAAGCTCCTGGCCTATGCGAACCAGCGAATCGCTCTCGGCACCGCGAACGGATTTCATTACCTCTACCACGCCGATGCCCTGGTGGCGCTGTCCAAGGCCCGCAAGCGCGCCCCGTCCGATCGGCAGGTGCTGCTGCTGGGCTCCCGGGTGTGCCGCACCCTGGCAGAGCGGGCGCGCGGCAAGGGCGAGCAGCTGAAATACGCGGACCTGGGACTGGTGTTCACGGAGGCGGGGCGCCAGCACTTCGGAGCCGAGGTGGCGTTCCATCACCTCCACGCGGCGTTGCTCGGGCTCCGGGTGGACGCCTACCACGCGAGCGCCTTCAGCGTGGTCCCGAAGATCAAGCAGGCCTGCGAGCAGGCGATCTCCATCGACCGCCTCCACGACCACGCCGGGCCCCTGCGGGTGCTGGGGTCCCTGCTCGCCAGCATCCCCGAGTCCAGCCCGTTCAACGGCGACCTGGAACGGGGGATCAAGCTGCTCACCCTGGCGGTGAAGCTGGCGCCGAGCTACCCGCTCAACCACTACTTCCTCGCCGAGGCCCTCGCAAAAGACGAGGAACGCGACCGCGCGGCCAAACACTACGCGCAGGTGATCTGCGCCTCCACGGGCCCGGACTACGACGCGATCCTGGCGCACCGGTACCGAGCCCTCGCCAAGCGCGGTCTGCGAACGCTGAAGCGAAGCGACGCCACCGACTGCAAGGGGTCGCCCGCGCGCAGGCTCGAAGCGCCGAAGACGCCGCGGCGCACCTCGGTAGAGCCAGGAGGGCGAACACCGTGACGTGTGTAACCGGCGCGCGACACCGGTCGAAGTGATGGCTCGGCGGCCGATCGCGCGCAGTGCTCCGGCGCGCCCCCTACGGCTGCTCCTACTGCTGCTCGTGGCGGGCTGCCAGGGGTCTGCCGGCAGAAGCACTTCGGTGCGCCCCTCCGGCGCCCCGGAGGAGACGGTCAGCGAGGGACTCGCCGCCCTGGCCGAAGTGGAGCAGCGGCTCCGACTCCACCCCGGAGACCGGTCCGCCTGGAAACGACTTCGGCGGCTCGCCCAACAGACTCAACGCCGAGCTCGAGAGCTGATCGCCCTGGAGCAGGCCGACGCTCGTGATCGGCTGCCCGCCGCGCTGCGCCCCCGGCTGGCCGGGCTGCTCCGCCGGCGCGCACAGGAGCTCTGGCTCCTTGGAGCGCCGGCGGCCGCCCAGGTCACGCTGCGACGCGCCAACGCCCTGCAGCGCCACCCGGAGGGGCGCTGGCACCAACTGCAGGATCGACTGACCCTCGCCCTCGCCGACCGGGAGCTCCGGCTGGATCGCCCGGCGCGGGCGCTGCAATCCTATCGCCGCCTCGCCCGACGGGGCGTGCTCGCCGGAGAGGCGCTGGCCTGGCGCTCCGCAGCGGCCGGAGAGTCACAGAAGCCCTCGGCGCTGGCGGAGGGCATTCTCCGGCTGGGCGCCGCGCCGGTGGTCGCGAGCCGGCTCGCCGGCCGCTACCTCGCGCTGGGTGGACGATCACCGCGCGTCCTGCTGGCCGCGCTCCGGGCCACCGCCGCCGATCCCTCGCTTCCCCTGGCCGACCAGATCGATCGTCTGCTCAGCAAGGTCGCCCCCGCCGACCTCCTGAGCCGTGCTTGCGCGCTGCGACGCCGACCGACAGCCCCGAGCTGCCGCACCCTCGAGCGCTGGGCAACGACCGACCTGACCGCGCTGCGTTCCTGGGCGACGCTGTGCCGACAGCTCCACTGGGGGACGCGGGACGCGCGCTGGCTCACGCGCGTACGACAGCTGCTTCGCACCCAGGCCGTGCTGGGGCTGGGACCGCTCGAGGGGCTGGCTCTTCCGAGGCCGACCTGGAAACGTCCCCAAGGGGGCCGACCACCCGCTGACGCGCTCCGCCACGCCTTCGAGGCGTGGGCCGCCGGGGACGCCGCCGCGGCGTCCATCCATCTTTCCACCGCACACCCGGCGCCGGGGTCGACGACCGCCAACCCTCCGGAGGAACGGTCATTGGCCCGGTGCGAGCTGATCCGCGTGACGCGGCTCCTGGGCGGCCACCGCGCCGCCTGGAGGCTGGCCGCCCGCCCGGCCGACGCCGAGCTCCGATCCCGGCTGCTCGAGCGCTGGCTTCGGCAGGGAGCGCTTCCCGCGGCGCTGCGCCTCGCCACCGGTGCGGCCCGGCAAAAGGCCGTAAACGCGCTCCGACGCTTCGGCCGGCTGCTCGCGGTGTGGGACGTGCTCGGCCACGCCGACACCCTTCGCAAAACGTGGCAGCAGCGCTATGGCTCGGCCGTGGAGGCGGCCGCGTGGGCGGAGGTGCAGCAGGGTGCAAAGCAGCGCCGCGTTGAGCCCCCGGTGCGCGCCGTGGCGCGGCTCGCAGCAATGGGCCGTTTCGGAGCAGCCCTCGCCCAGACCGCCCGGATTCGCGACGTGACTGCTCGGCAGCGGTGGCGAGCGCGCCTGCACCTCTTGGGTGGCAAGCGCGCGTCAGCGCGACGTGCTTTGCTCGCGCTGTTGGAGCACTCCGTGGGTGGAGCGCGGCACCTGGCCCTGGTGATGGAGGAGCTGATCCGACTCGGCCTGACCAAACCGGCAGTCCGACTGGCCGACGCGCTGTACGAGCAGTCTGTGCAGGATCCGGTGCTGCTCCGGCTCGTGGCGCTGGCGCAGCTCGCCGACGGTCGGCTCGACAAGGCGCGCCTGGCCCTGGTGGACTGGGCCGCGGCGAGCCCCCGGCCGGAGCTGGCCTACCTCGCCGGGGGGCGGTACCTGGCCACCCGGGATCGACCGGCCCAGGCGGCGATCATGGCCTCACGCGCGCTGGCGTGGAGCGGGTCCCGGCCGTTGCAGGTCGGCCTCGCGCTCCTCGGCTACCAGCTCGCGGCGCACCGCGATCGGGAGGCGCGGGAGACCGCGGCATGGCTTCTGGGGAGGTGGCAGAAGGGCCGCGGTCGCAGCGGCATCTCCCAGACCCTGGCCGCGCACCTGCTTGCCCGAGGGCAGCTCGCGGCGGCCGAGCCATACCTGCGCCTCGAGCGCGGGACGCGGCTGCCGGCACTTTTTCGCGCGGGCCGGTTCCAGGAGGTGATCCGGCGCGCCCGAGCGCTGAGCAAAACAGAGCCCCTGGCCGGCCGTTGGCCAGCCATCGGTGCACTGGCGGAGCTGCGTCTGAAAAACCACCGCCGGGCCGCGCAGCTCTTCCGCGACGCGAGCCGCCGGACGCCCCGGCTCGAGCCGCTACTCGACGCGCTGGCGCAGGCAGACCACGGGCAAATCGGCGCTGCCCTGGTCAGCCTGGCGCTGGCATTGACCGGGGCCGACCGCCGCGAAGCGGTCGCCTATCGGGAGTTGGCGACGGCCCTCGCCCACAGGGCCGGAGATCGGCGCCGCGCCGCCGCCCTTCTTTCCGACGCGCTGACACAGGACCGTTGGGCCGGCGTGGAGCGCACGGGCTGGAATCGCCTGCAGCAGCTGATTCGCGGCCGTCGGTTGCCGCCCGCCACGCCGTGGGCTATCCTGCTCGCCGCCCAGTCGGACTCAGGGAGCTGCAGCCGTTGATTCGACAGATCACAGCCGTCACGATCACCGCGACCCTCGTCCTGGCCTGTGGCGACCGCCCGCAGAAGCCCCCTCCGAAGCCTCGCACCGCTGTGGAGCGGCGGCTGCAGCCCGCCCCCACCGTGGACATTCGACGCACCGCAGAGCGGGTGTCCGCCGGGCTCGACGAGCTGGAGCGGCCCTACGTATTCCGCTGGCCCCTCGACAACATCGACGTGACTTCTCCCTACGGTATTCGGGTACACCCCGTGGTGCGACGGCTGCTGTACCACTCTGGGATCGATTTTCGCGCGCCCCGGGGCGAACCGGTGATCTCCTCCGGACCTGGGCACGTGACCAAGGCGGGCTGGATGCCCCTGACCGGAAACACGGTCATCGTGCACCACCCGGGCGAGCTCCTGACGCTGTACGCGCACCTGGACGAGCTGCTGGTCTTCGAGGGCCAGCAGGTGGACTGCGGCGCCCCGGTGGGGCTGATCGGCTCCACCGGGCGCTCCACCGGCCCCCACCTTCACTTCGCCGTATATCGGCGGCTGGGGAAGGACCGCTTCCCGCTGGACCCTACCGACTTCGTGGGCCGGACCATGGATCCCCGCCGCCCGCCGGACATCCCACTGCCTCCGCTCCCGAAGAAGAACAGAGAGCATGCCCGCGTATCACAACCCTACCCCAACCGTTGACGTGATCATTGAGCTGCCGGCGAATCGGATCGTGCTCGTGGAGCGTCGCACCCCCCCCCCCGGCTGGGCACTCCCCGGCGGCTTCGTGGACGAGGGAGAGCCGCTGTGGCGGGCTGCCACCCGCGAGGTGCTGGAGGAGACCGGCCTGCACGTCGAGCTCCTCGAGCAGTTCCACACCTACTCAGCGCCCGGGCGGGACCCGCGTCAGCACACGGTGTCCACGGTGTTCATCGGCCGGGCCACGGGCACGCCGCAGGCAGGCGACGACGCCCAAAACGTCGCGATCTTCGAGGCCGGGCGCTGGCCGGATCTCGCTTTCGATCACGGCGAGATCCTGGCAGACTATCTGGTCTACCGCGAAACAGGACGGCGACCGGCGCCGGACAGGTGACCCATGGACGAGCTCGAACCCAGCGAGCGCAAGGAGCTGCTGCGAACGGCCCGCGCCACCTTGCGTGAATACCTCGCCACCGGCAAGGTTCCGCCCGGCAAACCCGACCGGGAGAAGCTGCACCGGCCGGCCGGGTCCTTTGTGACCCTCAAGACCCACCCGGACGGGAGGTTGCGGGGGTGCATCGGCACTTTCTCCACGGACACACCGCTTTACCAGTGCATCCAGCAGATGGCCGTCTCCGCCGGCACACGGGACCCTCGCTTCGACGCCGTGGAACCGGACGAGCTCGATCAGCTCACCATCGAGATCTCCGTCCTCTCACCCCGTCAGCGGCTCGAACGCCCAGAAGAGCTCATCGTGGGCAGGCACGGCGTGTACATCACCCAGGGCCGGCGTCACGGTGTGCTGCTGCCCCAGGTGGCCGTGGAGCACGGCTGGGATCGGGAGACCTTCCTGGGACACGTCTGCCAGAAGGCAGGTCTGCCCACCGACGCCTGGAAAAACCCGGACGCCGTGCTGGAGGTGTTTACCGCAGATGTGTTCGGAGAGGATGACGAGGCGCCACAGGACACCTAAGTGTCCCGCGTAACGATGCGCCACTGCTCGCTCAGTCGCTGTCGCCGCCGCCGCCCTCGTCGCCACCGCACTTCTTGCCAGCCTCTGCCACCTTGCGCTTGCACCCGTCCTTGTTCTTCCCCTTGAAGCCGGCTTCTCCGCACTTGGCTTTCCAGAGGCTGAGGCACTCGCAGGTAGCCTTCTTCTTATCGGCCGTTTGCGGAACCGGCCGCTTGCCCTGCATGACGATTTTGCCTTTGTCACGCTTGGCAATGTAGCCCAGCTTTCGGCAGTCCTCCCAGGCTTGGGCTTTGGCGTCCAGCGCCTTGCGCGGCTTCTTGGCTTTCTTCTTGCCCCCGCAGCCCATGGCTTCGAACGCACTGCCGAATCCGCCTTTGCTGGCACCCATGTAGATCACGAGCCCCAGGATCAGGATGCCGCCGACGATGGCGATGACCTTCGTGTTTTTGCTCATTATCACTCCTCCACAAGAGTTGTTTCTGGCGCGGATTCGAGTAAGGATACTAGACGCGGAATTCCCAAAATGCAACCCTTTTATTCACACAGAATAACGTTTTCTATCTTACGTTCATCCGCGTGGCGTTCTTGAGTTGATCTGTGATATCCCACTGTTAGTGATATTCAGCGACTTTTTAACATTCCGATAACGATGAAGATCAGAAACACTCCCACCGGAATGGCGATTGGCACGATGCTCATCCCGCCGAGAGCGAATTTCTTCCACCCAATCATGACCTCTGCCACGGCGACGGCGACGGCAATCAGCCCCGACCCCAGCACCTCTGGCCAGTCGGCTTCGACCTTGAGCCCCAGCCAGAAAATCACCAGCCCCACGCCGCCGACGATGATTGGATACACCCAGCCCGGCAAGCTCAGGAACTTGCCGATCCCCGATTTGGCCGACTCGTAGTTGCCGACGGTATAGTTGAGCACGACAAAGCTGATGACCAGCAGGATCCCGACGATGACAAAGGTCCAGAGCTTGTCCTTTCGCATCCCCAGGAACCGTTGTTCGTCACTGTTTCGTCCCATTTCTTTCGCCTCCAGCAGTAATCCCTGCCCGGCACCACGCGCCGCAGTTTGAACCATGGCCGTACGAGCGACCCCGCAGCGCCGAACAATCCGCCGAGTCTACCAGAGGGCTTGGGAGGTGTCACCTTTGGCGACGCTGCCCGGAACGGGAGGAGCTGGGACGGGAGGGACCGCTCAGCGTCCCCGAGCGCGACCGCCCGGGGAGTGACTCGACCGGGCGCTGCGGCTGCCACGGCTGCGGGACGTGGCTCCGGATCGACTCCCGGAACGACGCTTTCCGTAGGCTCCGCGCCGGCCTCGGAACCCGCGCTGGCCTCGGAACCCGCGCTGGCCCCGGAACCCGCGGGGACCCTGGAATCCGCGCTGGCCCAGGCTTCCGCGCTGGCCCCGGAATCCGCGCCGGCCCCGGAACGGGCCCCGCCGCACGAGCCCACCCCGCCGCACGAACCCGCGCCGCGTGAACCCGGGATGGTCACCGAGGCTGCGGAGGCGCCCGGATCGCAACGCTTGGCCGCGCCCGCGATCGAGCTCGGGCGGGCGACGATAGGTCAGAGGGCGACGATCATCTAGCCGCGCGTCGCGGCGATAACGCCCTGCGTTCGGGGCCGTGGGCAGCCGGGTGAGATTCCCGGCCCCAGGGGCGGTGCGATCCGGTCGTCTCCGGAGGGGGGAGCGGTACGAAA
Source organism: bacterium (assembly GCA_043825095.1). GTDB lineage: Bacteria > Myxococcota_A > Polyangia > HGW-17 > JAJRWW01 > JBDRSE01. Next base: position 15,731 of record JBDRSE010000111.1, on the reverse strand, counting down.
GGGATGGGTGGTAGGGCCGGTAGGTGGCCCGCGGTCGCAGCACCCGGTACCGACCCGGACCGAGCCGGGAGTAGCGGGGCGTGTGTTGACGGTACAGGCTGCCCCGCAGATAGCGCCGGCGATAGTGGCGGCCATAGAAGTCCCGCTTGTGGGAGAGCAGACGATAGAAGCCTTCGGTGAACTGCCCGATGAAGTAGATGATGCCGCCGACGACGTTGTAGCTGTCCCCGGAGAGCGCAAAGGAGTGACGATGCGGCCAGGGGTAGTAGCACCAGGCGTCGCCGTACCCCTGCTCGAAGGGGTGCGGATTGGCATACCAATACACCGGCCCGTCGTACTCGAAGTCGGCCGGATCGCCGCAAAACACCCACTCCCCGTTCACGAGGCTGAACAGCTCGGGCTCGAAGGGCGCGTACACGTGGGTGTGGGAGCCCGCCGTGCTGCAATACCCATGACCAAAGTCCGGGTGAATGGGGTGCCCTCCGCGGTACTGAAACGACTGTGCCAGCTGGACCGTGTACGGCTCAGGCCCTGACGGCACATAGGTCGGCGGTGGTTGGTACCGCGGGCTCTGCGCGGGCTGTGACGAGCTGGCCGCGGCCAGCAGGCCGGCCGCCCCCAAAAGCACGCTCGCGAGGACGGCCTGTCCACGGAACGCATACCGTTGGTTATTCATGAATTCACGCTCCCAGACGGCTAGAGGCCAGTATATCACGTCAACGAAATGGGGCTGGGAAATATTTCCCGGTGGGGTCGCGAAGCGGCGCCACGGCTCATTTTTTCCGCGTTTTAGACCGGGTTCGCCGGGTGGGTACGGCCTGGTGCGGATCCTCGGGCCAGGGGTGTCTGGGATAGCGCCCCTTTAGCTCCCTTCGCACCTCTGGGTAGCCCCGCGTCCAGAAGCTGGCCAGGTCCCGGGTCACCTGCACCGGACGCCCGTTGGGCGCGAGCAGATGCAGCAGCACAGCAGCCCGACCCCGGCCGAGCCGCGGCGTCTCCTGCAGTCCGAACAGCTCCTGCAGCTTCACCGCGAGCACCGGAGGCCCGTCCGGATAGTCGATCCGGACCCGGCTGCCGCTGGGGACGGTCCAATGGACCGGCGCGTACCTCGCGAGCGCGCTGCTCTGGCTCGGGGACAGCCGCGCCTGCAGCGCTTGCAGCAGGTCGCAGCGCCGGAGCTCGTCAAAGGAGATGAGTCCTTCGCAGAGCTCCGCGGTCAGGGCGCCCAGCAAGGCGTCGTCGAACACCGGGAGCTCGATTTCGGGCACGTGCTCGGCGAGAAAGCGGACCCTCCCGAGCCAGCGATCGACCTCCGGCGTAAAGTCGAGCGCCTGCCGGAACCGGCGCGACGCTGCGCCGGCGAGCAGCCGCCCGGCGGCCGTGCGATCCGCGACCGGGATCTCCCGGCGCCGAATCACGAGCGAGCCGAACAGCGTGCACTCCTCGGCGATGACGCGGGTCGACGTCGGGTCGAGCGCCAGGGACGTCGAGTCGTGGAGACAGCCCGGCAGGGCCGCCTCCAGCAGCGACGCGGTCACCTGGCTTGCCAGCCGCACCCGCGCGGCGCGGCCGTGCGCGCCGTCGTCCACCACGTGCGCCAGGATCAGGGGCGCGTCACGGACCACGCTGCGGCGATCCAGCTCCGCCTCGCGGCCCCCCTGCAGCAGCAGCCGCGCTCCGCCGTCCCGTCTCCGGACGGCCACGCGGTCGGGAAAGCCTGCGAGCAGCACGCCCAGCAGGGTCTCCTCGTCCGGATCCCGCCGGGGTGCTTCGCCCGGGATCTGCCGCGCCAGCCCTGCGAGCTGACGGGCCACGGCGCGCACGCGGCCCACCGCGCGCGGCACGAGCCCGAAGCTCCGCAGCACCGCGGGCTCCCCTCCCAGTTGCACAGCCGCCTGGATCCGCTCCAGGCGCAGCAGGAGGTCCGAGGCTCCGACCTCGTCCGCGGCCGCCGTCTGTGTTTCCTGGCCAAAGGCGCGCGCGCTCGCCAGCACCTCCGGCTCCGAGCACAGCGCGGCCAGCCACGCACCCTCTTCGAGGACCCCCGCCCGCTGCGCTGCCACCAGCATGCGCCCCGTGCGCGGGTGGAGCGGCAGCGCCAGCAGCGTCCGGCCGAGGGGTGTGAGCCCCAGCTCGCCCACCGCGCCCAGCAGTCGCAGCAGCTCGTCAGCCCGCTGCAGCGCCGCGGCGGGCGGCCGCTGGAACCAGTCAAACCGCGCCGGATCGCTGGCCCCCCAGCCTCGGACCTGCAGCACCGCCGCGGCCAGGTCCACCCGCACCACCTCGGGCCGCTCGTGCGCGGCGCGGCCGTGCTGATCACCCTCGGTCCACAGTCGCAGCGCCCGCCCGGGGGCGGTCCGCCCGGCGCGGCCGGCCCGCTGATCCGCCGACGCTCGGCTGATCTCCACCAACGCGAGCCGGTCCAGGCCATGGCGGGGGTCATGCCGAAGCTGCTTCACGACGCCGGTGTCTACCACCACCGTGACCCCGTCAATGGTCAGCGAGCTCTCCGCGACGTTGGTCGCGAGGATCACCCTCCGCTGCCGGCTCGGAGCCAGCGCTGCGTCCTGGAGCTCGGCCGGGAGCTGTCCGTGCAGCGGCAGCACCGGCACTCCGAGTCGCGCCGCCGGTTCGCGCAGGGCCTCGGCCGTGCGCCGGATCTCCGCGGCGCCGGGAAGAAACACCAGGATGTGGCCTCCCGCGTCGCCGCCGGCTCCCGCACTGAGCAGTCTCACCACCGCACCCGCCGCCTGCAGAGGCAGGGGCCGATGGTCGGGCCGGGGCAGGTACTGCACCTCCACCGGGTACTGTCTTCCCTGCGCTCGAATCACGGGGCAGCCGTCCAGGTAGCCGACCAGGGGCGCGACGTCCAAGGTCGCGGACATGCACACCACTCGGAGCTCGGGCCGCGCGCCCCGCTGGACCTCGCGCAGGAACGCCAACGCCAGATCCAGCTCGAGGCTCCGCTCGTGGAGCTCGTCGAGCACCACCGCCGCGACACCTTGGAGCAACGGATCTTCCTGCAGCCGGCGCAGGAGGACACCGTCGGTCACGAAGGTGATCCGCGTGGCCGGGCCCGCACGGACATCCAGCCGCACCCGATAGCCGACCTCTTGCCCGAGCTGCACTCCCCGCTCCACCGCGACTCGCCGCGCCGCGGCCCGGGCCGCCACGCGGCGGGGCTCCAGCACCACGATCTCCCCCGCGCCGGCCAGCCCCGCGTCGAGCAGCGCCGGGGGCACCCGGGTCGTCTTCCCGGACCCGGGCGGCGCCACGATCACCAGGGAGGGGCTCCGGCGGAGACTCTCCACGATCTCCGGCAGTCGGGGCTCGATGGGCAGCGCCTCAGCCATGCAGACCCCGTGGACCCGAGCGGCGGGTGATCAGATGCGACTGCGGAAGCCCGCGTTGAGCTCGAAGGTAGGACCCATGGCCGCGGGACGCTCGTCCTGGCGGTAGAAGATGGCGAAGCAGAGGCTCTCGGTGACGAAGAAGTTCTTGCCGTCCCGGGTCACCTGGTGCGTGGGCCGCAGGCTGCCGACATTCACGTAGTGCAGGTCCCGCTGAGGCTGGCCCTCCTCGCCCAGGAACTGCAGCGCCACGTGCTGTGGGTAGTGCGTGTGGCCATAGACGACGTACTTCACGTAGGAGCCGTCTTGCAGCGCCGCCTCCTCCTCGCCCGCCTTCTCCACGTACCGTTCGTACGGATCGTAGGCCGCGAACTTGTCGTAGATCTTCATCGCGGCGCCGATCTTGCCGAGCCAGAGGTTCTTCAGACTCGTCAGGAGCAGCTCCAGCCGGTCCGCCTCGTCGAGCGGGTTGTACCACTTGTCATGGCCCGAAGACGACAGCCACCACTTCACGTAGTCCTTGGCGTTGAAGTTGGTCAACGCGCGACCGATGCAGTCGGCGAGCATCTTCTTTTCGTCGGCCCCGACGAAGTGACGGGTCAGCCACTGCACCACCGAGGACACCGGCCGGACGTTGTCGAGCTGCTCCAGCTTGTGCCGGAACAGGTCGATGGCCTGCTGGTTGCCGTCCGCGCCGGGCTGGATCCGACTCGCCTCGAAAGTCAGCTGGGCAAAGAGCTCGGTGGTGATCAGATCGTTCATGGGGATGCAGTCGTAGTCCTGGGGCTCCAGCCGCTCGTGATCCCCCTCGAAGGAGTACACATCCCACTCGTGACCGTGACGGATCAGCACCCCGTGGCCGGGCTCGATGTAGTGGGTCGGGAACCGCAGATCCGGGTTCCACGGCACCGACCGCCCGAGGTCCAGGCCGAGGAAGTCGATCACCCGCGCCCGCAGCCCGGGATGCATGTTGATCAGCCGGTCACTGTCGCCCGGAATGTACAGTCGCGTCGGCTCGACGCCCCCGAAACGATCGGCCAGCACGTTGCCCAGGATCCCCTTGATGGGAGACACGTTCTGATGGGTCATGATCTGGTTGAACAGCTGCACCGACCGATCCAGATACCCCCCCGGCTGCTCTCCCCCCTGGGGCGCTTTCGCGTGCTCGTCACCGACCACGGTGTTGAAGTGCCGCCACGGTGTCACGTCCTGCTGCTGCGCCCAGAAGTGTGTCCGCCGCAGGTCGAAGATGTCGCCGGCATAGACGATCTCCACCCGACTCTGCGGGTTGAACTCCCTGACCTGAGCGTGCGCGACGGCGATCCGATCCAGCAGGTCCACGTAGACCTGCGGCTTCAAGTTGTGGTCCCCCGCCGTTCCGTCGGCGAGATGCAGATCACTGACAACGACTAGCATCCGCTCCTCCCGGGTGCGCCTCGGCGCACGGTGATACGGTGATTCACGGACCATAGCCAAGTCCAGACCATGGCGTCAAGCGCGGGGGTTGAATTGACGCTTTGTCAGCGCTGTGCAGTATGGACAAGGACAGGTTGTCAAGCTATGTTGCGCCCCGCCCGCTAAGGGTGCAGGATCCTTAGTAGTGAATATGGTACGAGTATTGCTTAGATCGCCCGTGCCCTGCTGCGGGTAGAGGCCGAAAGGAAGCCGATGAGAATCGTTCGACTCTTCGTGGTGCTCGCGCTGGTGAGCCTGGTCGGCCCACCGGCCAGCGGGCAGTCTTTCACGGTCAACTGGTATGGCCAAGACACGACGAACGCCCTGACCGCCGAGGATTTCGTCGAGTGGGTCAACATGGCCCGCTGCCTCTGCTCGGCCTACGACGAGAGCTCTCCGGACGCGGTGCTCACGATGAAGGTGAGCGATCCCGGCCCCGGCTACACCACCGACGAAGTGTTTTTCTACCTGGGCGACGACTGTGACAACGACTCCGTGACCATCTCCGAGCAGTGCCGGGAGCTGGCCGTGATCAACCACTCCGACTTCAACCAGGAGCAGTCCATCTCGATCCCGGCCCACTGGATCGTGAGCCCCCAGGACGGCATCTGCACCGAGCAGAACGGCGGCACGAGCACCGTGTACGTGATCATGCGCGACCCGAATGAGACGGCCACCACGTCGTGGCAGATCAGCTACGACACGGCCCCGCCCGGGACGCCGGAGTCGTTGTCCACCCAGGCCGGTGAAAACGCCGTGACCGTGTCCTGGGATCCCCCCACCACCAACGAAGAGAACATCGAGTTCTACGACGTGCTGTGCGCTCTGGACGGCGCGCCGCTGGCGAGCCCCACGGCGGACGCGGACTGGACGTCGACCCAAGAGGTCTGTGGCCAGGAGTTGACGCCGAGCGACATCCCCAATGCCGACGCGGGAGTGGACGCCCAGGTGCCTGACGCCCAGGTGACCGACGACGCCTCGGTGGGCGACGGCGGGGTCGCCAACGACGCCTCCACCGTGACCCCCGACGCCGACGTGCAGAGCGACGCGGCGCCGCCCGACGCGAGCACCAACGTCACCGACTGCACCAACGTCACCTCCGGCCTGACGGCTGGGAGCGTGCCCAGCCCGTGCTTCGTGTGCGGCTCGGTGACGGCCTCCACCACGGAGGTGCGAATCGAAGGTCTGGAGAACGATGCGGTGTACAGCTTCGCCGTGGTGTCGGTGGATGACAACGGGAACGTGAGCGTGGTCAGCGAGGTGGTTTCGGCCACGCCGGTGCTGACCACTGACTTCGCCGAGCAGTACGCCGGGGCGGGCGGCGCAGAGGACGGCGGGTTCTGCTTCGTGGCGACCGCGGTGTACGGCTCCTACGATCACCCCGACGTGCGCCAGCTCCGGACCTACCGCGACGAAGTGCTGGCGCGCACCGCCGCGGGGCGACGGTTCATCGGCTGGTACTACGACAGCGGCCCGGCCCTGGTGCAGCTGACCCAGCAGGTCCCCAAGCTCGGCCCCTTGGCGCGCATCGGCGTGCAGGGGCTGGTGTGGATCTCCCGCCAGGTCACACCCGGGGCACCGGGGGCCGACGGCGGCCACGCCGGCACGGCGCTCCCGGTGGGGCTGCTGCTGCTCGGGATGGTCCTGGGCTTGAGCCGGCTGTCGGCGCGACGCGAGGAGGCGGACGAGGACGACCCGCACGGGGAGGTGCGGAAGTGATCTCTCGCCGGCTCGTCCTGTTCGCGCTGGTGACCCAGCTCCTCTTCGTCGAGACGGCCCGGGCCGACCCGTTCGAATTCAAGACCGCTCACAAGCCGAGCCCCCAGTGGTTCGCGCTGGAGTTCAAGTTCGGCCCCTACAAACCTGACGTAGACTCCGAATTCGGCGGCTCCGGGGGGCCCTACAAAGACATCTTCGGCACCAAGCTGCGCCTGATGTCCCAGTTCACCTTCGACGTGCAGTTCCTCAAAAAGCACGGCACCCTCGGGGTGGGGGGCACCTTCGGCTACTTCCAGGCCAAAGGCAAAGCGCTGCTGGAGAGCGGCGAGCCCTCCGGGGATGACACCACGTTCAACATCATGCCCTTCATTCTGCAGCTGGTGTACCGTTGGGACTACACCTTCAAGAAGTGGAACATCCCACTGGTGCCCTACATCCGGGCGGGGTTCGTCTACGCCTTCTACTGGATCACCGACGGCAACGGAGACACGGCCCACTTCGGGGCGCAGGGCGGCAAGGCCCACGGCGGGGTGTGGGGCTATCAGATCAACATCGGTCTGGCGTTTGTGCTGGACGTGCTGGAGCCGTCGGCGGCCAAGCGCATGGACACGGAGCTGGGCATCAACCACACCTACCTGTTCTGTGAGTTCGTGCACTCGGGCCTCGACGACTTCGGCGGAGACCGGATCCGGCTCGGCATGAAGTACAGCCTGCTCGCCGGGCTCACCATGGAGTTCTAGAGCTCCACCCCATCCGGAGCCAACGGTGGTCGCAGAACGAACCATCCTGCTTCGCGTCGCCTACGATGGCACGCGCTACAGCGGCTGGCAGATCCAGCCGCGCGACCCCACGATTCAGGGGTCGCTCCAGGCCGCGGTCAGCTGTCTGCACGGCGCCCCCACCAAGGTGTTCGGCGCCAGCCGCACTGACGCCGGCGTGCACGCCCGGGGCCAGGTGGCCTCCTTTCGTGCCTCCTCCACCATCCCCCTGGACGGCTACCTCAAAGGCCTGAACACGCTCCTCCCAGAGGACATCGCCGTCGTGGAAACCCGGGAGATGGGGGCCGCCTTTCACGCCCGCCACTCGGCGCGCGGCAAGCACTACCGCTACCAGATCTGGAACGCGCCCGCCCGGCAACCCCAGGTCACCCGGTACGCCTGGCACCGCATGCAACACCTGGACGAAGTCGCCATGGCCGAGGCCGCCGCGCTCCTGGTGGGCAGGCACGACTTCGGCGCCTTTCGCGCCGCGGATTGCGACCGGGAGCACGCCGAGCGCACGCTGTGGCGCGCGGAGGTCACGCGCCACCCCAATCTGATCTGGATCGACGTGGAGGGTACGGCCTTTCTCAAGCACATGGTCCGCACCCTCGTGGGCACGCTCGTGGAAGTGGGACGCGGCAAGCGCCCCACCTCGTGGATGGCCGAGGTCCTAGCCAGCCGCGACCGACGCCGGGCCGGCCTCACCGCACCGCCTCAGGGACTCTGCCTGGAGCGCGTGTACTACCCCGAGCTCGGAGACGCCGAACGCTCTTGATCACGCAATCTGCTGCAAGGCGTACATCCTCGACCACATCAGCGGACTACGGTATAATCTTGCCACTTATACTGGGGCCCGCGTTATGTCTAATCAACAGGATCCACTGCTGAACTCGGTCTTGAACCAGACCTTCCATGTGACGAAGAAGCTGGGCGAGGGGGGCATGGGCGCGGTGTACATGGCAGAGCATCAGCGGCTGCCCCGACCCTTTGCCATCAAGATCATTCACGAGTCCGTTGCCCCCGATTCCGAGTATTATCACCGCTTTCGGCGCGAGGCCGACGTCTGCAGCCGGTTGCGCCACGAGCACATCGTCGAGGTCGTGGACTTCAACTTCACCCCGGCCGGGCAGCCCTACATCGCCATGGAGTATCTCGACGGCGAGGATCTCGGCGAGCGCCTGGATCGGGAGGGCGCCTTCTCTCTGCACGACACCGTGGTCATTGTGCAGCAGATCTGCGCCGCCTTGACCGAAGCCCACGCCCAAGGCGTGGTCCATCGGGATCTGAAGCCCCAGAACGTGTTCCTGTGCAACCGGCGCAACACCAACAACTACGTGAAGCTCCTGGACTTCGGCATCTCGAAGATCCAGGGCTCCAACTCCATGCTGACCGGCACCCACTCGATGATGGGCACGCCGTACTACATGTCGCCCGAGCAGACCGGCCACGGAGACGCCCACGTGACCGCGCGCTCGGACATCTACGCCCTGGCGGTCATCACCTACCAGATGCTCACCAACAAGTACCCCATCTCGGGCGACAACATCGCGCAGATCGTGCTGAGCATCATCAGCACCCGGCCCCCGTCCATCAACACCTACGTGCCGAACCTGCCGCCGGCGGTGGACGCGGTCGTTCAGTGCGGCATGGAAAAGGACCCGTCGCATCGGTTCGACTCGGCAGAGGCCTTTGGCAACGCGCTGATACACGCCGTGGGTGGCTCCGTTCCCAATGCCTTCGTGGGGGTCACCGGGCCGGTGCCCTTGATCACGCCCTCCGGCCTGAACCCACAGTCCAGCGTGCCTCTGAGCACGCCGGGCTCCACGGTGGCCTACGGGACCAATCCCGGCGTGCGTCTCGACTCCATCGCACCCCGCGCCGCGCAGCTTCAGGCGACACCGACGCCCGCGACCTTGGGCGGGCCTACGACCCTGAATCCGGCCGCCACGCTGAGTCAACCCACCACCTTGTCCGGCGCCGCCTCCGAGCTCGGCGCCGACATCGAGCTCCCCCGCCCGAGCCGTCTCCCCTTGATGATCGCCGGCGGCGTGGTGGCGCTGACGCTGGCAGCGCTGGGGATCTGGTTCGCGCTGAGCGGCAGCTCGAAAAAGCAGAAGAAACAAGCGCAAACGACAACCGCTACCGCCCCGCCGGAGACGCCGCCCACTGTGACCGCGCCGATGGTGGTTCCGCTCACCCCCATGATCAAGGTGCCCGAAGGCCGGGTGGTGATTCGGCTGCTCGATCTGCCCGACGCCGCGACGTGCAAGGTCAATGGCGAGGTCACGCGGGACAACCCGCTCGTCCTGAAGAAATCCCAGAGGGCCTTCCGGCTCGAGTGCAGCGCCAAGGGCTACGAGAGCTTTGCCACGAAGCTGAAACCGGATCGCGATCTGGGCCTCCGGGTCAACATGAAGCGGGAGCAGCCGCACCACGCCCGGGTTCGAAAGGTGCGCAAGGTCCGGAAGCCGCCCCGACGCCCGGTGGTGATACAAGCCCGGCCGCGCCCGCCGCCCATGCGACGGGCTCGCCCCAGGCGCCCGGTGGACGACGACGTGCCCATCGAATAGCGCGCCGCGGCCGGGACGGTGGAGTGACGAGAATCGGGACTGCTCAGCCAGAGGCACAGTCCCCAGCCAAAGACCGAGGGAAGCCAATGATCAGGATCATCGCGCTCTGTGTCACGCTCGCCGCCGTGGCCTTGGGTTCGCCCCCCGCGCACGCGCAGTCCGCCGCGGAAAACCGGGCCAAGGCGCAATCGAAGCAGGCCCTGAAGTACTACCTCAAAGGGCAGTTCGAGGAGGCCGCGAAGCTGTACAAGCGGGCCTACGCCACCCACCCGGCGGCCAAGCACCTGTACAACATCGGGCTCTGCTACTACAAGCTCGGGCGCTATGGGCTCGCCCTGACCTTCCTCGAACGCTTTCGTCGCAAGGCGCCGGCCGGGATCAACCCGGCCTACCTCCGCGGCTCCAAAAAGCGCATCCAGGAGATCAAGCGCATCACCCGACTCATCACCATCCGCGTGAGCGAGGCCGGCGCCAACGTGAGCGTGGATGGGCGGGTCCCGGTGGTCACCCCGCTGAAGGGCTCCCTGCGCCTGCGGAACGGCCGACACACGCTGCTGGTCACCAAGACCGGCTTTCTGACCACGCAGCTGACCTTCCAGGTCGGCCCCGGAAGCCCGAGCGTCGTCTCGGTGACCATGCGGCGGTGGGGCGGCGCGCCCGCGGCCCGTCGCCGGCTCCCCACGCCTTCCTTCGACGAGCCCGGTGAGGGCGGGATCTCCCGTCCGGTCGTCCAGCCGCCCCCCGAGCGCCTCCCTCCGGAGCGCCTCCCTCCCGAGCGCCTCCCTCCGGAGCGTCTCCCCCCGGAGCGACGTCCGCCGCTGGACGACCCCGGGGTCAAGCCTCCGCCGAGCGGGGTCGTGACGCCGACCGGAACCGACCCCTCCGCCACCGAGCCCCGAAGCGTGCAACGCAACAAGACCTGGCTCGCCCTCGGCCTCGTCGGCGCAGGCCTGCTCGTTGCCGCGGAGGGCATGGCCTGGGGCATGTGGGGCGCGTACAAGGGCGGCGACTCGGCCTCTGCCAAGTGGCCCGGCTACCTCTACTACACCGGCCACGCCCTGGCCGGCATCGGCGCCGGTCTCGCCATCGCCGGGTTCGTCATGTATTTCATGAAGCCCAAGCAGGAGCGCGCGGCCAGCCCGAGCGCGCGCGTGACCCCCATGCTTTCTGTCGGTCGGAACGGCGCCTTCGGTGGGCTGGGAGGCACGTTCTGATGCGCGTGCGCCACGACAGGCGCTCCGGCGCTGTGGCCGCCTTGCTGCTCGGCTCGATCCTGGCGCTCCCCGGCTGCTGGAATTTCGACGGCGCCGACCCGGGCCACAACGGCAACAACAACTCCCCCGTCGGCTCCACGATGTCGATCCCGCAGAGCGCAGAGCGGGACGTGGACCTGCTGTTCGTCATCGACGACTCGGGATCCATGGCCGGCGAGCAGGCAAATCTTCGGCAGAACTTCCCGGCGCTGATGACCGAGCTGCGCAACATGACCGGCGGCCTGCCGAACCTGCACCTCGGCGTCACCTCGACGGACCTGGGTGCCGGCATATTCCAGATCACCTACTGCGAGGACGTGGGCGGCAACGCCGGCAACCTCCTGACCGGCGCCTGTGCCAACCCGACCGGCGGGGCCCGGTACATCATCGACGTGGAGCCCAAGAGCTGCGAGATCACCAAACAGGTGAGCGGCGCCTGCTCCGCCCACACCTGCTCCCAGACGAACTGCGCCCACGAGCCCACCACCACCTTCGTGGCCGACGCGAACACCGGCTGCCCGCGATGCCGCAACTACCAGAGCGAAGCCCTGGAGGACGTGTTCTCCTGCATCGCGAACCTCGGCACCATGGGCTGCGGCTTCGAGCAGCCGCTGGAGGCCATGTACCTGGCCCTCGACGGCAACCCCGCAAATTCCGGTTTCATTCGCGCGAACGCGTTCCTCGCCATCCTGCTGATCACCGACGAGGACGACTGCTCGGCAGCCAATCCGCAGCTGTTCGACAACAGCCAGACCGAGATCAGCTCCCCCCTGGGTCCGCTCACGTCGTTCCGCTGCTTCGAGTTCGGCATCAGCTGCGACACCCTTGCCCGCACCACGGGCCCCCATCAGAACTGCATCCCGCGAGAGGACCCTGGGGCGTTGCTGCACCCGCTCAGCCGGTACGTACAGGCCCTTCAGGCGCTGAAGGATCCGCAGATGCTGGTGGTGGCGGCCATCGCCGGCCCGGTCACCCCGAGCCCGAGCGGCACCGGGCACAACATGGTCGTCGGGCTGGACGACCTGAGCCAGCCTGACCTGCAGTACAGCTGCACCACGGCCGTGGACGGCGCCGTGCCGGGCATTCGAATCTACAATCTCATCGAGGCGTTCAACGACGAAGAGGACATCGCCGGCTGGGCGTACACGTCCATCTGCTCGGCTGACTACAGCCCGGCTCTGCAGGGAATAGGGAACAAGATCAAGGACATCCTCGAGTTTCAGTGCCTGCCCGCCCCACTCAAGGGCTGCGCAGACGTGGGCGTGGAGTTCGGCGAGCCCCGGGCCCCCTTTACTTGCGCCGTCAACGCACAATGTCTGGCCGAATGCCAGGTCATCGACGTGTTCCAGCGCGGCACGGTCAACGAGGCGCAGTACAACGTGCCGCGCTGCCTGGATGTCTTGGCCAGCGGCGACTTGTCCCCGTGGTGGAACTCCGACCGCACCATCGCGTACCAGAACGGTCACCCCAACGAGCGGGACGCCATGCTCCCCGTTCCGGCCTGCTGGCACATCAACTACCAGGAATACTGCCCCGGCTCGAACTACGCCGAGATGATCGTCTCGCGCAAGACCGATCCGCCGCCGCGCTCCTTCTCAGAGGTGTCGTGCACATTGATCAACCGGGACGAGCTGCTCTGCAACGACCTGCTGGACAACGACGAGGACTGCCTGGTGGACTACGACGACCCCTGCTGCTCAAACCCCGCGAGCTGCGAACACTAGGCTCGGAGAGACCTCCTGATGCGAAAGATCTCATTGCTCCTTGGAACAATGCTGGCCCTTACCGGCTGTTGGAACTTCGACGGCGCCGACCCGGGCCAAAACGGCAACAACAACTCCCCATACAACGGCATGGTGCTGTCGATCCCCCAGTCCGCCGAGCGGGAGGTGGACCTCCTGTTTGTAATCGACAACTCCGGCTCCATGGCCGGCGAGCAGCAAACCCTCCGGGCCAACTTCCCCGCGCTGATGGCCGAGCTGCGCAGCATGGCGGGCGGACTGCCCAGCCTCCACCTCGGAGTGACCAGCACGGATCTGGGCACCGGGATGTTCCAGATCACCCGCTGCGAGGAGATGGGGGGCGACGCCGGAGCCCTGCTGACCGGCGCCTGCCCCAACCCCACCGGAGCGCCGTACATCATCGATGTGGAGCCGCAGTCCTGCGAAATCACCAAACTGCCGAACGGCACCTGTTCGACCCACAATTGCGGCCAGGCAAACTGTTCCCACGAAAACTCCACGACCCTCGTGATGGACGCCGCCACCGGCTGCCCGCGGTGCCGGAACTACCAGAGCGAGACCCTCGAGGACGTCTTCTCCTGCGTCGCGAACGTGGGCACCATGGGCTGCGGCTTCGAGCAGCCGCTGGAGTCCATGTACAAGGCGCTCGACTACGCGAACACCGCCAACAGCGGCTTCCTTCGCGACGACGCCTTCCTCGCCGTGGTGATCCTCACTGACGAAGACGACTGCTCGGCGAGCACTGCCCAGCTGTTCGACAACACCCAGACCGACATCAACTCCACCCTCGGACCGCTCACGTCGTACCGCTGCTTCGAGTTCGGCATCGCTTGCGACATCAACTCCCGCACACACCAGGGCCTGCGCCAGAACTGTGTCCCGCGGGAAGATGCTGGGGCGCTGCTGCACCCCGTCAGCCGCTACGTGCAGTTCCTGGCGAGCCTCAAGGATCCGAGCATGCTGGTGGTGGCGGCCATTGCCGGCCACGTGACCCCGAGCTCGAGCGGCGGCGGACTCAACGCCACCATCGGCCTGGACGAGTCCAGCCAACCAAAGCTGCAATTCAGCTGCACGAACACCGTGGACGGCGCCGTCCCCGGGATCCGGGTGTTCAACCTCGTCGACGCATTCAACGACGTACACGATCTGGTCTGGGCGTACACCTCGATCTGCAACTCGGACTACTCAGACACCCTGTCCGGGGTCGGCGGCAAGCTCAGCGAGCTGATGGTGAGCACCTGCTTTCCATACCCCCTCGACGGCTGCGCGGACGTCGGCAAGGAATTCGGCGTGCCGCTCATGCCCCAGACCTGCGCCATCAACCAGCAGTGTCTGGCCCAGTGCGAGGTGACCGACATCTTCTCGCGCGGCACGATGAGCGAGCAGGAGTACGACGTCCCACCGTGCCTGGAGATCCTTTCCAGCGGCGCCCGAGCTCCCGGCAACACCGATCGCACCATCGCCTACGCGAACGGCCACCCCAACGAGCGGGACGGGATGCTTCCGGTGCCGGCCTGCTGGCACATCAACTACCAGCCCCTCTGTCCCGGCTCGAACTTCACCGAGATGATCGTCTCGCGACAGACGGATCCTCCTCCGCGCTCCTTTACCCAGGCTCAGTGCCTCGCCATTCCGCAGCGCGAAGAGCTCTGCAACGACCTGCAGGACAACGATCAGGACTGCTATGTCGACCTGGAGGATCCTGACTGCGGCTATTGACGGCGGACCCGGGCCATTGAGCCCCCCTCACGCCTCCTGCTCGCCGTGCTCCCCCGTCGTCGCCGCAGGCGCTGAATACCCGTCCGGCCCGGCAGTCAGACCTGTCATGACGACTTGCCTTCCTGGGCCGAAAACGTGACACTGGCACCACCCATGGCGCGACAAAAGACACGCTGGCGTGGACTGACGGGCGCCGCCCGACAGGCCAACCACGTGCTGGCGGCCGCGGTGGTGGTGTTTACCGCGGGGATCCTGCTGCAGCGGCTGATTTCCCCGTGGATGGTGTCCCTGTCCACGTGGCTCGCCAGCGCGCTGGGAGCAGCCACGGCAGCCACGGTCTTCGGCCCGCTGATCGTGGATCTGCCCAAGGCGCTGCTGCTGCTCGGGGTGGCGTTCCCCCTGGGCCGGATCACGATGCCCCGCCCCTGGCCGACGGGCGTCAGCGTCGTGACGCTCGTGTATCTGTTCGATTTTGGGGTGCACTACGTGTTCGGCACTCACGTGATCCTGTTTGGCCACTGGCGGGCGATCCTCGGCCGCGGCCTGCTCCTGGCGCTGGTGATCTGGGCGGTCGTCCGGCTCGTGGACCGCGGTCGACAGGCCGCCGAGACGGCGGATCGACAGGGATCGCTTCCGGATAAGAGTTCAAAATCAAAAAAGAAAACCCCGGAAAGACCCCCTGAGGACCGAACACCCGACTCGACCTCGACGTCCCCGAAATCAGGGAACGCGAACGATCAGACCTGTAAGCAGCACACCTCCGACAGCGTTAGAGAGGGTGAACGGTGAACGGTCCCGTTCCAGAGGACACGATCGGGCTCGAACAGGAGCGCGCGCAGATCGAAGCCGCCCAGCAGGGCGACGGCGACGCGCTGAAGCCGATCTTGAAGCGTTACGGCCCGGTGCTCTACTCCGGGGTGATCCTGCCCCGATTGGGCAACGAGGCCGACGCAGAGGACGTGCTGCGAGACACGATGATGGCTGCGATCGATCGCATACAGACCTTTCGGTGGCAGGGCCGGTCCATCTACTACTGGATGCGCCAGATCGCCCTGAACAAGATCATCGATGTCCATCGGAAGCGGCAGCGCGGCGCCCGGCTGGTGGACGCCCTCCAGAACGAG
This sequence comes from bacterium, assembly GCA_043825095.1. Lineage (GTDB taxonomy): Bacteria > Myxococcota_A > Polyangia > HGW-17 > JAJRWW01 > JBDRSE01. The sequence goes on along the minus strand of JBDRSE010000111.1, from coordinate 38 downwards.
GCCTCGGTGGAGGCGCCGCAAGAAATGCAGGCAGACGA
>JBDRSE010000110.1:0-8457 GCA_043825095.1 bacterium | reverse complement strand
TCCTGAGGACAGCTCCACTGATCCTCTCCGGTGCTCCAGTCGCAGTAGCCGTCACCGCAATATCCGCCGCCACAGTCCTGAGGACAGCTCCACTGATCCTCTCCGGTGCTCCAGTCGCAGTAGCCGTCACCGCAATATCCGCCGCCACAGTCCAGCGGGCAGTTCCACTGGTTCTCACCGGCGCTCCAGTCACAGTAGCCGTCGCCACAGGTTCCGGTTCCGCAGTCCTGGGGGCAACTCCACTGGTCCTCGTTCCAGTCGCAGAGGCCATCGCCACACCAGCCGCCGCAGTCCTCGGGGCAGCTATAGGCGTCCTCGCCCCACTCGCACAAGCCGTTGCCGCACCTGCTCGGGCAATCGACGGGGCAGGTATAGGAGTCCTCGTTGGGGTCGCAGATTCCGTTGCCGCAGTTCACCCCGCAGTCCTGGGGGCAGCTCTGAGGATTCTCGGGGGGGTGGCACAGCCCGTCGCCGCAGAAGCCGGGGCAGTCTACCGCACAGGTGTAGATGTCCTCCCCGGCATCGCAGATGCCGTTGCCGCACTCGGCGCGGCAGTCCTGGGGGCAGTTCCACGGATCCTCGTTGGAATCACAGATCCCGTTTCCACACTGGGTGTTGCAATCTTGGGGGCAGCTCCAGACGTCCTCGCCGGGCTCACAGACGCCGTTGCCGCAGAGGCTGCAGTCTTCGGGACAAGTCTGCGGGGCCTCCCCCGGATCACACACACCGTTGCCGCAGGTTTCGGCGCAGTCGGCGGGGCAGCTGTCGCCGGTTTCCCCGATTTCGCAGATCCCGTTTCCGCACAAGGGTGGACGGTTGTTGTTATTGTTGTAGGTGTTCCAGTTGCCGGCGATACCGAGGCCGGTGCCCTGGCAAGCCATCAACAGGCACGCACCCAACGCGACCAGTGACAAACGAATTGTATGACGCATGTTTCCCTCCAAGGGTCTGGGCCACACCATTATGGCAGATTCTGTAACGTCTGGAAAATGATCACATTTCAAGAGCCGTGGACGGGTTGTATCGTTCTCGGTACGCTCCATGACCGAGTGGAAGAGGAAATGATGGAAGGTGATTCGCGGAAACCAGAAACCCCAGGGGTGGGGGGGGCCTCGGGTCTGGTCAACAGCACGCTGATGGGCGTGGGGCAGCAGCCCCCTCCGGCCGTGAAAGAGGTCTTGGAGGGTACACAGGAAATCCTCGTCTCGCAGGAGACGGTCGTCTCCCAGGACACGGTCGTTTCCCAGGATACGATGGTCTCGGAGGACGCGGTCGTTTCTCAGGAAACCGTCGTCTCCGAGGCTCGGGACGTACCCCGCGCACCGTCCGGCGGCCCCGCGGGGAAGGACGCCCCCACGGCGGCCGCATCCCCGAAGGCGCGCGGCGAGCTCCCCGGCTTGTCCACGCCGGGCACCACCCCCCGGGTCGCGCCGAAGAAGCACGCCGACGACATCCTCGCACCGGGCCTGTTCGTGGACCAGTACGAGCTGATCCGCGAGCTCGGCCGGGGCGGCATGGGCCGGGTCTATCTGGCGCGGGACACCCGGCTCGGCCGCAAGGTCGCGATCAAGTTCCTGCGCAGCCCGTCGCCCAAGTTCAACGAGCGGTTCCTCGTGGAGGCGCGGGCCACGGCGCGCTGTGTGCACGAGAACATCGTGGTCATCCACGACGTCAACGAGTACGAGTCCCTGCCGTTCATGGTGCTGGAGTACTTGGACGGCGAGCCCCTGAACGAGCGCATCCGGGGACGCCCCATTCCGCCAATGCGCGCCGTGGAGCTCATGGTCCCGGTGGTGCGTGCGTTGGTGCGCGCCCACTCCTTCAACATCGTGCACCGGGATCTCAAGCCCGAGAACATCCAGATCACGGCCTCGGGGATGGTGAAGGTGCTCGACTTCGGAATCGTGAAGCTCTTCGAGGCCGAGGAGAAGCCGGACGTGTCGGCGACGCTGCCCCCCATCAGCGATCTGGGCAACCTCGGCCGGAGCCAGGGGTTGACCCGGGACGGCGCCATCGTGGGCACGGTCACCTACATGGCGCCCGAGCAGTGGGGCGCCGGGACGGTGGATCAACGGTCGGACTTGTGGGCGGTGGGCGTGATGCTGTTCGAGATGGTGAGCGGGGAGAACCCCCTCGCCAACATGAGTTCCCAGGAGCTGATGGCCAACGCCATTCGTCCGGATCAACCCATGCCCGCGGTCGGGCAGGCGGTGCCGGATCTGCCGGGGGACCTCGAGAGAATCATCGATCGCTGTCTGGCCAAGCGGCCCGAGAATCGGTACGGGAGCGCCGCCGAATTGCTTGAGGCGCTCGAGAGCCTGCTGCCCGGTCGATATGGCCACGCGCTCGCCGAAGGGGAGAACCCATTCCCTGGGCTCACGCCGTTTCAGGAGTCCGACGCGGACCGCTTCTTCGGTCGAAGTCGGGAGGTTCGCCGGGGCGTGGAGCGCATCCGAGAGCAGCCCCTGGTGGCGCTGGTGGGACCCTCCGGGGTGGGTAAGTCGTCGCTGCTCCGCGCTGGAATCATCCCCGCCCTCAAGCAGTCCGGCGAGAGCTGGGAGGTGTTCGTCACGCGCCCGGGCCGGGATCCACTCAGCGGCCTGACCAACCTGCTGGCGCCCATCACCCGGAGCTCGGCCGTGGATCTGGCGGCCACGATTGAGGAGCAGCGCGCGCTGCGGGCTCGGCTCGTGGGGGAGCCCGGGTACCTCGGCACGATGCTGCGGAGCCGCGCGCGCCAGAAGACCAGCTCGATCCTGCTGTTCGTCGACCAGTTCGAGGAGCTCTTCACGCTGGTACCCGACGAGCAGGAGCGCACGACGTACCTCGCCTGTCTGACGGGCATGGCGGACGACGTGGCGGCCCCACTCCGGGTGGCGCTGTCCATGCGTTCCGATTTCCTGGATCGCGTCGCTGAGCACCGCGCCTTTCTGGATGAGATCTCCGGGGGGCTCGTCTTCGTCCGGCCGCCCTCACGCGCGGGGTTGCGGGAGGCGTTGCTCCAGCCCGCGGAGATGGCCGGATTCTCCTACGAGTCGGAGGAGATGCTGGACGGGATGCTCGGGGAGCTGGAGGACACCCCCGGGGCGCTGCCCCTGCTCCAGTTTGCGGCGGCCAAGCTGTGGGAGTCCCGGGACCGCCACGCCAAGCTGCTCACGCGCCGCAGCTACGACACCATGGGCGGCATCGCTGGGGCACTGGCCACGCACGCCGACGAAGTGCTGGACGGCCTCACGGCGCCTGATCAGCGGCTCCTGCGCGCGATCTTCGAGCGGCTCGTGACCGCCGAGGGCACCCGCGCCATCGTGGACGTGGCAGAGCTCGTGGAAGCCACAGGACAGACGGAGACGGCCGTGGGGCGCATCATCGATCACCTGGTGGGGAGTCGCCTGCTGGTGATCCAGAGCCGGAGCGAGGAGACGGGGCCGGCGGTGGAGATCGTGCACGAGAGCCTGATCCGGAGCTGGCCGACCCTCCGGCGGTGGTTGGACGAGAGCCATGAGGACGCGGCGTTCCTCGCGCAGCTCCGGATCGCGGCGCGGCAGTGGTCCAACAAGGAGCGCGCCCAGGGATTGCTGTGGCGTGGGGACGCCATGGACGAGGCGCGGCGGTGGCACGCTCGCTGGACCGGCCCGCTGCCCACCCTGGAGACAGACTACCTGGACGCGGTGTTCGAGCTGGCGGATCGGGCCGCGCGCAGGCGCCGACGACTGGTGGCCGGCACCATCGCCTTTTTGCTGCTGCTCGTCGCGGCGGGGGCGGTGGTTTCCGTGGTGATCTTCCGGGCGGAGCGGCAGGCGCTGAAGCAAACCGACGTGGCCAAGCGCGAGGCCAAGCGGGCCCGCCAGGCGGAGGCGCGGATCAAGCAGCAGATCGATCACATCCGGGCCACGGAGCGAGCCAAGCTCGCGGCGCAGAACGCGGCGTCCCAGGAGAAGGCCCGCGCTGACACCGGAGAGCGCAAGCTGAAGACCACCGAGCTGAAGCTCAACATGAGCTACAAGGAGCTGCAGGCGGCGCTCCGGAAGGCCCATGAGCAGAAGAGCCGCGCCGAGCGCGCCAGTCTCAAGGCCGAGGATGCGGCGCGCAAGGCCCGCAACGCGACCAAGAAGGTGAGCAAGCTCGCGGAGGCCCAGCAGCGGGCCAACCAGAAGCTCGAGCGGCTGCTCAAGGCCGAGCGCGCGCGGGTCCAGCGGCTGCTCAAGCAGCGGCGCAAGATCGCCACGGAGCTCCGATAGCCGCCGGCCTCTTTCCGTCTTCTTGGCTGAGGTTCGGTGGGCTCAGAATCGAAGGGTGGCGCTCACGCCCCCGCCTCCGGGCCCGAGGGTGGGGGTGACGCTGACCACGGGGCGCTCCGGGACCTCGCCCGGTTTCATCTGGACCGCGCGCGGCTGATTCAGGATCACGAAGGTGATGCCGGCGATCACCACGGCGCCCCCGACGGCGAACAGGGCGATGGCCGCCCGGTTCTCCTGGTGGGCGCGGGACTCAAGGTCGGTCACCGCCCGAGGCAGTGAGTTCACTTCGCACCCGGTGGGGCAGAGGGACTTGAGCTGGGAGTCGTAGTCGTTCAGGTCGGATCGCGCCTTGAGCAGGAGCGGTACACCGGACAGGGCCACCAGCAGTCCGCCGCCCAGAATGGTCCACGGCCACCAACGCTTCCAGCGCCGCTTCATGCGGATGGCCGAAGCCATGGGGAGCAGCTTGATGCGCAGAATCGTCTCTCGGCCGGGAATCAAGAAGGGCGCCCGGGTTTCGGTCAGGTACCCGTCCTTACTCACCATCAGGGCGTGTTTGCCCGGCAACAGGTGCTGGCGATGCTCCCCCGGGGCGTTGAACAGCAGCTTGCCGTCCAGGGTCACCCGTGCGCCGGCCTCGCGGCACACCACCTTGAGCAGAGCCAGCCGGCCCCGCAGGAGCTTCCGGTAGGTGAGCGCCTGCATGTAGAGCTTGGGGCCCAGCGGCGCCTGCCCGTAGCGGAGCGCCCCACGCAGGCTGCGATACGCCTTCACCGGCCGGTCCAGGTGGACCAGGCTCACCGCCATGTTGTAGCGGATGGCCGGGTGGTCCCAGGACTTCACAGCCTCTTGATACTCCGTCAGCGCCTGGGCGTACTCCGAGCGCTCAAAGAAGCCGTTGCCGGTGCGGAAGCGCGCGAGCGCCGCGGTCCGCCGGACTGTGGAGACACCCTTTGCCCAGGGTTTCGCAGCCGTGTCCGAGCTTGCCGGAGGGGTGGAGCGCTCCGGTGAAGTCGGCTGGGCCTGCACCGTCGTCACCAGACCGAACAGCACGGCGGCGAGCGCTGCGATACGAAGCTGAACAGGTTGCATCGATCTCCTCTGGTGCCGACGCCCGTGAGCGGCTTCGCGCTGGAAATGATACTGCCTTTTCCGTGACCGGATCAAGGACGAACGCAGATCCGGTGATCCTGTTGAATGCCTGCCGGGGTGGTCACGAATAAACTCTTAAACGACAGCGAAAGTTCGGAAGTCGGACGGTCCCCGGGTTACAATAGTGTTTTCGTTCAGAACCAGTTTTTCGAGGCGCCCGGTGGGCGCCTCGAAGGGTGTAGAAGCGAGATGAGCTCCATTCTCCTGCTGCAGGGCGGCGTGCCTAAGATCAAGATTCCCTTGGGAGACTCCTGCGTCTTGGGGCGATCGTCTGAATGCGACCTGCAGCTGCTCGACCATCAGCTCTCCCGGACACACGCGCGCATCGAGCGGCGCGGGGATGTGTATTGGCTCGAGGACCTGGGCAGTCGGAACGGGACGTTCCTGGCCGACTGCCGGATCACGCAGCCGGTGCGGCTGCAGGTCGGGGACGAGATTCGGCTCGGGGGCGCCTCGCTGATCTTCGAGCCGCCGCTGGAGGTGCAGCACGAACGGGGGGGAGACAAGACCCTCTACGTGATCGACGACGAGGCGCTCGCCCCACCGGCAGGGGGCGCCGGCAAGGTGGAACGGGTCGAGGCCGTCGGGGACGCGGTGGGGGCCTCGGCGGTGGCGGAGCTGGATCCCGAGGCGCTGCTGGCGATTCACGAACTGACCTGCGAGGTGATGGGCCTGCTCGATCTCGAGCTGCTGCTGGGCAAGCTCCTGGACCGTTTGATGGCGTTTTTCGAGGCGGACCGCGGCTTCGTGCTGCTGCGCGGCGAGGTGAGCGGCCGGCTTCGGCCGGCGGTGATCCGCACCGAGCGGGAGGCGGTCGCCATCAGCCGGTCCCTCATCGACCACGCGGTGAAGGAGCGGGTGCCGGTGCTGGTGTCCGACGCCATCGACGACGTCTCCTTCGAGGGCTCCCGGAGCGTGATCGCCCATCAGCTCCGGTCCGTGATGCTCGTGCCGATGCTCGCCGAGGACGAGGTCATCGGGCTGATACAGCTGGATCGCAACCAGCGGGGCGCCTACGACCAGGCGAGCCTGTCGCGCTTCGCGCTGCTGGCCCGGGCCGCGGCGCTGGCGGTGAAGAACGCCCGGGAGTACGCGCGGCAGCGGCTTCGATCACCGTCCGAGCAGCCCGGTGCTGGCGCAGACCCCGATGCGGAGGGGACTCCGTTCGTTGGGGAGGACGCGCGGATCACCCAGCTGCTGGAGACGACGCGGAAGGCGGCGCGGGCCGGCTCCCGGCTGCTCATCACCGGCGAGAGCGGCGTCGGCAAGGAGCTGATCGCCAGGCGGATCCACGAGCAGAGCGCACGCGCGCAGGGGCCGTGGGTGGCCATCAACTGCGCCGCCGTGCCGGAGACCCTGCTGGAGAGCGAGCTGTTCGGGCACGAGAAGGGGGCCTTCACCGGGGCCGTGCGCCGGAAGCGGGGCTGCTTCGAGCTCGCGGACGAGGGCACCCTGTTCCTGGACGAGATCGGGGAGCTTCCCCTGGCCATGCAGGTCAAGCTCCTGCGGGCGATCCAGGAGAGCTCCTTTTTCCGGGTCGGGGGGGAGAAACCAGTGGAGGTGGACGTACGAATCGTGGCGGCCACGAACCGGCGGTTGGCGGACCAGGTGCAGCAGGGCCGATTTCGTGAGGATCTTTTCTACCGGTTGGCCGTTCTGACACTGGAGGTGCCGCCCCTCCGGGAGCGGCGGGGTGACGTGGCAGCGCTCATGCGGTTCTTTTTACAGCGATTCGGACGACAGCTCGGCAGGCCGGTGCCCAGGATCGACCCGGCCGCTCTGGAGAAGCTGGAGCAGTACCACTGGCCCGGCAACGTGCGTGAGCTCGGCAATGTCGCAGAGCGTCTGATGGTGCTGTGCGAGTCGGGAGTCATCGACGTGGCGGAGCTGCCGACCGAGGTCGCCCTGGCGAGTGGGCCCGGTGCGCCCTCCCGGCCTCTGGGGAAGCTGCGCGAGGTGCTGGCCGAAACCGAGCGGGAGCTCATCGCCCAGGCGCTGGCCGAGGCCGGCGGGAAGAAAGTGGAGGCCTGCCGTCTCCTGGGGATCTCCCGGCCGACCCTGGACAAGAAGATCGCGGACTACGGAATCGAGCTGTGACCGATGAATCTACTGTGCCCCGACTGTCACTCTTCCGTGTCCTTCGACGAGTCGGAGCCCATCCTCTGCTGCCCGTCCTGTGGGCTCACCGCCAACCTGTCCCGGATCGAGACCGCCCCGGGCGTTTCCTCCCTGCCCATGGTGCGGGATCTGAGTGGGGAGACGCTCGGGGAGTACGAGCTCACCGAGCTCATCGGCGTCGGTGGCATGGGCGTCGTCTACAAGGGGCGGGTGAAGAACGGCACCGGGGAGGACGTCGCGGTCAAGGTGCTCAACTGCGACTACCACTGGCAGCGGGAGGAGTTCGTGGCGCGGTTTCGGCGGGAGGCGCGGGCCCTCGCCAAGCTCGACCATCCGAACATCGTGACGATCCTGGACAGCGGCCGGGACGGAGACCTGTACTATCTCGTCACCGAGTACGTGGAAGGGGTGAACCTGGCGCAGCACCTCCGGGGACGCGAGCTGTCGGTTTCGGAGATCGTGTCGATCATGACGCAGGCCTGCGCGGCCCTCACCTACGCCCATGAAAACGGCGTGGTCCATCGGGACGTCAAGCCGGCCAACATCGTGATCGCGGAGGGAACCGTCAAGGTGCTGGACTTCGGACTGGCGCAGATCACCGGCGGAGACTCGAACCTGTCGTCCCTGACGCGCACGGATCTGGCCATGGGCACGATCAATTATCTGTCCCCGGAGCAGCGCACCAGCGCCAAGCAGGTGGACGAGCGCTCCGACGTGTTCTCCTTGGGCGTGGTGCTCTACGAGATGCTGACCGGGACGCTGCCCCTGGGGGGCTTCGCCCCGGCGAGCCGCGCCCGCCCCGGGATCGGCCGCCGCGGGGATCAGGTCGTCCACCGCAGCTTGGACGCCGACCCGGCCCGGCGCTTCCAGAGCGTGTCCGAGCTCGCCGCGGCCCTCGGGCAGCTCACCGAGCGGCGCGCCACCGGGCGCCGGGCCGCGCTGGCTGCGG